>NZ_JBHRSW010000004.1:0-453927 GCF_042646125.1 Agaribacter flavus | reverse complement strand
CTTGTTTTACGCATTTCCGCATACTCTCTTTTATATGGCAGGATCAGCCACTTAGCAGTATACTCAATAAAAAATAAGCTATTTTTGTTTGTAGATGAATGATTTTATTTGGTTGATAGTGTTCTCATCCATCACACTTTTACTCCTTGTTATCTCGCTAGTCACTTTCGTGTATGCTCGAAATACACGAGCGAAGTTACTTCAAGGCGTGGGGTTAATTGACAACCTTCATAAACTACAGCAACAAACTGACAAAAAAGTGTTGGCGCAAGCTGAGGATATTGCTTCACTAGAGCAATCCTTAAACGAAGTCAAAGACACGCTTTTTACCGCAACGGAAGCCTTGTCTGTTTCACAAATAAAATTAGAGACTTACGAAGAAAAGCTAGCTTTGTTAGCTGATAAAGATCCAGAGTTAAAAATGTATTCTAAAGCAAACAAGCTTGTCGCAGCTGGTGAGTCCATAGACGATGTGATGGAAGCCAGTGGCCTGCCTCGCGCCGAAGTCGAAGTCTTATTTTCCTTACAACGCCGAAATTTGTAGCTCAATATTTAGTCAGTCACGCCGATATCTGTTTTTAGTACAATTTACTGCTTATTGAAGGGGAGTTTGTATCATGAAGGGATTGGTGTTTACTGAATTTCTAGAAATGGTGGAAGCGACCTTTGGCGATGACATGGTCGATACGCTTATTGACAATACAAACCCAGCCTCAGGCGGTGCATATACGGCTGTTGGCTCTTATCCGTTCTCTGAATTGGAAAACATGGTCGTCGAGCTGTCTACACAATCTAAGTTGTCAATTGACGACTTACTGCAAACCTTTGGCGCCCATCTGGCAAAGGTGTTTTCTCAAAAGTTTGCTAGCTTTTTCGTCGAAGCCGGCAGTGCAATCGCTTTTTTTCGAGAGATTGATCGACACATCCATGTAGAAGTAAAAAAGTTATACCCCGATGCTGAGCTACCGGTTTTTAGCTTTGAAGAGGCCAATGACACTACCCCTTTTACCTTACATTACCGTTCTGAGCGCAATCTACATATGCTCGCCTACGGCCTGATCAAGGAAACATTGACGTATTATAGCCAGCCTCATTCCATTGAATTGGAACACTGGCAGGAGAATGGACAATATCACTGTAAGTTTGCTCTCGTGCCAAAAGATTAAGCCATGAGTGATAGCGAAGAAGTAGCGAAACTCCATCGTCGATTGGCGAGAGAGCGCGCAGCCAGAAAAGAAGCCGAGCGTTTGTTAGAAGAAAAAAGCAGCGCGCTTTACGAAAAAAACCTAGAGCTCTATTCGCTCAGCGAAAGTTTGGAAAAACTTGTTGCAGAACGCACGATGCAAATGCAAAACGCCAGAGATGAAGCCCTTACTGCACTTAAAGTAAAGACAAACTTTATCGCGAATATGAGCCACGAGCTTCGCACTCCGCTAAATGGGGTGTTAGGCATAATGACCTTGCTAAAGGGAGAAGCGCTGACTAATGAACAACAAGAGCTAATTCGCATAGCGGAGTCATCAGGTAAACACTTATTAGAAGTCATCAACGATATTTTAGATTTTTCAAAAATTGAAGCGAACAAGATCACAATAGAAGTCGCTCCACTCGAGATCCGTCCATATATTAAAGAAGTGGTCTCTCCGTTTGCATTGCAAGCCAAGCAAAAAGGTATCAATTTTGTGTTTTCGGTCGATGATGCTGTCGAAACACACTTAGTGACAGACAAGTTACGAGTCACCCAAATTATCACTAACTTACTGTCAAATGCTATTAAGTTCACTGACAAAGGAGAAGTGAACCTGAGTTTTATGAAGCGCAATGTCGGCGTCTATCAGTTAGTGGTCTCCGATACGGGTATTGGTATTAGCAAAGAAAACATCAATGCCGTATTTGAAGCTTTTGAACAAGCCGATACTAGCATTACTCGTGAGTTTGGTGGTACCGGTTTAGGCATGAACATCACCAAGCGACTGGTGGATATGTTAGATGGCAAGATATATGTCGAAAGTCAGCTAAAAAAAGGCACCAGTTTTTTTGTTGAGCTTGCCATGGAAATTGCAGAAGGTCACAGCATTAAAAACGATGCTGACCGTGTCTTGCCTGCAGATATTGTAGATTTGCACCTTCTCTTAGTTGAAGATCATAAAGTCAATCAACTTGTAGCACAACGACTGCTTGAAGGATGGGGATTTAAAGTGAGTGTCGCCGAAAATGGACTGAAAGCGATTGAACTGGTCAAATCGCAATCTTTTAACGGCATATTAATGGACTTACAAATGCCGCTAATGGGCGGAATGGAAGCCACGCAAATCATACGAAAAGAACAATTAATACCTAATGACACCCCCATTATTGCAATGACAGCGCACAGTAGTGACGAACACATCAAAGAGTGTTTAGACGCCGGTATGCAGGCGCATATTTCTAAGCCGATAGATACTACACACTTATTAAATGTATTGAAGATGCATATACGGATGAAGGTGCCGCTTATTGAACAAGATACATCTGTTAATCATGTTGAGCTGATCCATGTGGACATAGAAGATGGTTTGTCCAGAGTAGGAGGGGATTGGCTCTTGCTCTATGACTTGATTGGGCGCTTTTTGAATGAGCTGACTGTTTTAGATAAAAACTTTACTGAAGCGCAGTCCAAACAAGAAATTCAAACCGCTCTTTCTATTTTTCATAAAATAAAAGGAAGCGCGGGTAATTTAGGCATGAACAGTTTATCAACAATTGTAGCTGATCTCGAAATGTTGCTGTTTAACAGTCAAGTTTGGCCAGATGAACAAGCCTTGCATAGATTTAGAACCATAGTGTCAGAGATACGCGCGGACTTTTCCACCCTAGCTAATCCTAAGCAAGAGAATGAAACACATAACAAGATAAAAGTTAGCGACACAAAAGTTATAGAGCAAATTACCACTGTACTGAGTAGTTTGAAACAAGATGTCTTTGCCGCAGAAGATGCGCTGACAGAGCTACTAGCCTATGAGTTAGGGACCGACATAAGAGCGCTTCTCAGTGAAGCAGAGTTATCGATGCAACAGTTTGACATTGAAAAGGCAAGCGCTGCGCTAACTAAAGCCAAACAATTATTGGAGTCAACAAATGAATAAACAACGTGTTTTACTAGTTGATGATTCGCCCAACGAATTAAGAATACTCATGCAAGTACTTAAACACCAATATGCAATTGTCGTAGCCACGTCAGGTGAGCAAGCCATCGAAATGATAAAAGAAGATGAGGACATAGAGTTGGTACTGCTTGATGTCAACATGCCGAATATGGATGGTTATGACACCTGCACCGCAATCCTCGCAATCCGTGCGCAGTTGCCTATTGTTTTTGTTTCTGCCAATGACTCAACCGAAGAAATTTTAAAAGGGTTTGATGTTGGAGGCGTTGACTATCTCACCAAGCCCATCGACAAAGATATTGTTGCACGCAAAGTAGACAAAATTTTATTGGAGCGAAAAGGCATATTAAAACTTCAAGATGAGCACAAAAGTACCTCTGACATGGTGATGTCGGTGATTGCGAATGCGGGTCAACTGGGCACGGTGCTGGGTTTTTTGCGAGCAGGCTTAAAAGTTAAGAGTCATGACGCCTTGGTATCTGCTTTATTCGATGTGTTTGATGGCTTAAATATGGATGTGTGTGTCCAGCTGCAAACTCCGCAAGGGGCTATTTTACGGTCAAGCAGCAGTGTTATGACGGCATTGGAATCTGACTTACTCAGTCGAGCTTCGAAAATGTCGGGACGATTTTTAGAAAGAGGCACAAGATACATCGTGAATTTTGACCACGTAGCAATATTGGTAAAAAACATGCCTGAGGATCCAAATACACGTGGTGATCTTCGCGACAATTTGATGATGATCTTAGAAGACACGGACGCCCTATGTGACAACTTGTGCAAGTCCAACACTGGCTCACTTGCAGTCGAGGAGGCGGCTCACCTAAGAGAAGAGTTAATCGACACAGCTACCACGATGGACATGCTTGCTAAACAGTATGAGCAAAATAAAGCAAACTTGGTAAATATATTTGAAGACATCAATGTGGACTTTGAAACCGCGTTCTTCAAACTCGGTTTAATGGAACAGCAAGAGCAGACACTTACAGAGATCGTATCTGCAAAGACGGCACTGTTTGGCAAGTCGATGGAAACCAGCATTGAAATAGAAGAGGCCATTTTTTCTCTACAGGAACGCATGCAAGACATCGTGAAATCCTTTCATTAAGCATAATAAAATTATAAAGGGCAGAATGATAATGTGCTGAATAGGGAAGACTAAAATTAAAATTTGTTTCTCATGGATGAGAAACTAAAGCCTATATGGACATACTTGCGGCGTTTTTAATTTTAGTCTTCCCTATTCAGCACAGTATAAATCCGCCCAATATTTATAAACGTATAGACGTCTAGACGTTTATTCTTGACTTTTCTTCTCGTTTCCCCACAATAGCAGCCATTGTTAATGTAGATATTGTTGTGGGGTATCATGCCGATTAAAATACCGTCTGAATTGCCAGCATTAGATGGACTCTTAAATGAGAACATCTTTGCGATGACAAATGAGCGTGCGCTCAGTCAGAACATTCGCCCAATGAATGTCGGTATTTTGAATTTGATGCCCAACAAAATTGAAACCGAATTACAAATACTTCGCTTGCTTTCTAACTCGCCTCTGCAGATTGATATTGACCTTATTCGCATAGATGATACTGCGCCCAAAAACACCCCGATTGCGCATATGAATGCCTTTTACCATACCTTTGAAGAAATTCGGCACAAGAAATACGATGGCTTAATTGTCACTGGTGCACCTTTGGGAAGCTTGGAGTTTGAGGAAGTGAAATACTGGGACAATATGCTCGAGTTGATGGATTGGGCAAAACGCAACGTGCAGTCAACAATCTATTTATGTTGGGCTGCACATGCCGCGCTGCATCATTTTTTTGGCTTGCAACGACAAGTCAGAAGCAAAAAATTAGCGGGAGTGTTTGAGCATCAAGTGATGGACGAAAAAGACGAGTTGATGCGCGGTTTTGATCCTATTTTTTGGGCGCCGCATTCGAGAGTCGGAGAGATTTTGCTAGAGGACTATCAAAGCGTCGATGGACTCAAAGTGTTGGGTTTGTCTGAGGAAGCGGGGGTTTATCTATCGGCAACACATGATAAGCGAATGATTTTTATTACTGGCCACCCAGAGTATGACCCACAAACCTTAAAAAGTGAGTATTTACGTGACCAAGCTCAGGGGCTAACACCTCATGTGCCGGAAAATTATTTTAAGGGTGATGATCCCTCGTGTGATATACTTGTGCGTTGGAAATCCCACGGGAACTTACTGTTTACCAATTGGTTAAATTACTGCGTGTACCAAATCACCCCATACGATTTAAATGAACTAGCAGCATATAAGTAGTAGGATATTTGATTGAATAACTTAGCTCAACTTACCGAGGCGGCTGCCTCGCGTATTTTACTTCTGGACGGTGCCATGGGTACTATGATTCAGCGGCATAAACTGTCTGAAGCTGACTATCGTGGAGAGGAGTATAAGGACTGGCATTGTGACTTAAAAGGTAACAATGATTTACTCTCGATTACACAGCCTGAAATTATCAAAAATATTCATTTGGACTATCTACTAGCGGGTAGCGATATCCTCGAAACCAATACCTTTAATGCTACGGCTATTTCCATGGCTGATTACGATATGCAAACAGAGGTACGAAAAATTAATCTAGCGGCGGCTAGGCTTGCTCGTGAAGCAGCCGACGAGATGACTGCAAAAACACCCAATAAACCGCGTTTTGTCGCGGGTGTACTAGGGCCAACAAGCCGCACAGCCTCAATATCACCCGATGTAAATGATCCCGGCATGAGAAATGTGACTTTTGACGCGCTCGTCGAAACATATGTAGAAGCAACAAGGGCATTAATAGAAGGGCAGGTAGACTTAGTTTTGTTAGAAACTATCTTTGACACCCTAAATGCCAAAGCGGCGGCATTTGCAGTAAGCCAAGTATTTGACGAGCTAGGAGTAGAATTGCCGGTGATGATTTCGGGTACGATTACCGATGCCTCAGGCAGAACGTTATCTGGGCAAACAACAGAAGCTTTTTATAACTCAATGCGACACGTTTCTCCTTATTCGTTTGGCTTAAATTGTGCGCTTGGACCCGATTTACTCCGCCAATATGTGGCTGAATTGTCGCGTGTTTCAGAAGGCTTTGTGTCGGCACATCCAAATGCGGGTTTACCTAATGAATTTGGCGAGTATGACATGGGGGCGGACGAAATGGCCTCACATATCAAAGAATGGGCTGAATCTGGCTTAGTTAATATTGTAGGTGGTTGTTGTGGCAGCACGCCTGAACATATCAAAGCCATTGCAGAAGTGGTAGAAGGGCTAAGTCCGAGAGCCTTGCCCAAAATTGAAACGCGGATGCGTTTGTCTGGCTTAGAGCCGTTTACTCATTAATTGGTACTAGGATACGCATAGTGACAAATCAAATAGCGAGTTTTGTGAATGTCGGTGAACGTACCAATGTTACCGGCTCAGCAGTATTTAAAAGACTTATTTTATCTGAAGACTACGAAGCTGCGCTTGACGTCGCCAGACAGCAAGTGGAGAACGGCGCACAAATTATTGATATCAACATGGATGAAGCAATGTTAGATTCGGAAGCAGCCATGGTGCGTTTTCTGAATTTGATTGCGTCTGAACCCGATATCTCTCGCGTTCCTGTAATGATTGATTCATCCAAGTGGAGTGTGATTGAGGCTGGTCTTAAATGCGTGCAAGGTAAAGCCATTGTAAACTCTATTAGCCTAAAAGAGGGTAAAGCGCAATTTGTCGAGCAGGCAAAAAAAATTAAGCGCTACGGTGCGGCTGCGGTGGTCATGGCCTTTGACGAAACAGGGCAGGCCGACACGCAAGCACGGAAATTTGAAATTTGTCAACGCAGTTACAACGTACTGGTAAATGAAGTAAATTTTCCGCCAGAAGATATTATATTTGACCCCAACATTTTTGCTGTTGCGACAGGCATTGAAGAACACAACAATTACGCCGTGGATTTTATTGAAGCGACTCGCCAAATTCGTGCTGAGCTACCGCATTGCCATGTATCGGGCGGCTTGTCTAATATCTCTTTTTCGTTTAGGGGCAATAACCCCGTGCGCGAAGCCATGCATTCCGTCTTTTTATTCCATGCCATTCGAGCAGGGATGGATATGGGGATCGTAAACGCAGGTCAGCTTGAAGTCTACGACGAGATCCCAAGTGAATTACGTGATGCAGTGGAAGACGTCATACTCAATCGTCGAGATGACGCCACCGATCGTTTACTGGAGCTAGCGCCTAAGTATCAGGGCGGAGGCAAAGTTGCGCAGGCTGAAGATTTGAGCTGGCGCGAACAAGATGTCAACAAACGCTTAGAACACGCATTAGTTAAGGGTATTACAGAGTATATTATTGAGGATACTGAAGAAGCGCGGTTACAAGCTGAACGCCCGCTTCACGTCATTGAAGGGCCTCTCATGGATGGCATGAATGTCGTCGGTGATTTGTTTGGCGAAGGTAAAATGTTTTTACCTCAAGTGGTAAAATCCGCGCGAGTGATGAAAAAAGCCGTTGCGCACTTGCAACCTTACATCGAAGAGGAAAAAACCGCGGACACTCGCTCAAATGGCAAAATTATCATGGCGACCGTCAAAGGAGACGTGCACGATATTGGCAAAAACATCGTGGGTGTTGTGTTGCAGTGCAACAATTTTGAGGTTGTGGATTTAGGCGTAATGGTGCCAGCCGCGCAAATTATTCAAACCGCCATCGATGAACAAGCAGACATGATAGGCTTGTCTGGTTTAATTACGCCTTCTCTAGATGAGATGGTGCATGTAGCAGCCGAAATGCAACGTTTGGGCGTTGATTTACCGCTCTTAATTGGTGGGGCAACGACCTCAAAAGCACATACTGCGGTGAAAATCGAGCCGGCTACGGGCTATCCTGTCGTGTATGTCCCTAACGCAAGTCGTGCGGTTGGTGTGTGTCAAAAATTGATTTCGGCAGATGCAAAGTCGGACTATATCTCTGGCCTTAAAATAGAGTACGAAAAAGTTCGTGAGCAGCACGCACGTAAGAAGCCAAGAACAAAGTCGATTAGCTTTACAGAGGCTAGAAAAAATCGTTTCACTTGCGATTGGTCTGCTTATACACCAGTGGTACCTGAGTTCTTGGGGAGCAAAACCGTTAGCGCCGATATTGCTACGCTACGCAAGTATATTGATTGGACACCGTTTTTTCTCACTTGGTCACTTGCAGGTAAATATCCGCGTATTTTAAACGATGAAGTGGTGGGTAAAGAAGCGAAAAGCCTGTTTGACGACGCCAATGCGATGCTGGATCAATTGGTCGAAAATCAAGCCTTAAATGCGGTGGGGAGAGTAGGTATCTTTCCGGCAAATAGTGTTAATGAAGATATCCATATTTTTGATCCGCTCGAAGCTGATAAGCAAATTGCAACCGCCTGTCATTTACGTCAACAGACAGAAAAACCAAAAGGCGCTAATCATTGTTTAAGTGACTTTGTCACGCCGCTAGATGCTAATAAACGAGATTACATTGGCGCCTTTGCTGTCACCGCTGGCATAGAAGAAGATAGTTTAGCGAAAGCTTATGAAAAAGAAGGTGATGATTATAATGCAATCATGGTCAAAGCCATAGCCGATCGTTTGGCTGAGGCTTTCGCCGAGTATTTACATGAACGTGTTCGCAAAGAGTTATGGGCGTATGCACCTGATGAAGATTTTGACAACGAAGCCTTGATCAGAGAAAAATACCAAGGTATCCGTCCTGCGCCCGGCTATGCAGCATGCCCAGAACACACCGAAAAACAAGTAATTTGGGACTTGTTGAATGTCGAAAGTGAAATTGGCATGAAGTTAACTTCATCTTATGCCATGTGGCCTGGCGCTGCGGTGTCAGGTTGGTATTTTGCGCACCCAGAGTCAAAATATTTTGCTGTGGCGAAAATACAAAAAGACCAACTAGAGAACTACGCAGAGCGCAAAGCTTGGACAATTGAAAAAGCGGAAAAGTGGCTCATGCCCAATTTACAGGATTGATAATGGACAAGCCTTTCAGCCAAGCGTGTGAAAACAACAAACAGGTCATTCTGGATATTTTGTCAATCGAGTTTAGTCAAACTCAGCATGTCTTGGAGATTGGCTCGGGCACCGGTCAACATGCCGTGCATTTTGCACCTAACTTGCCTCATCTTGTATGGCAAACTTCGGATCAAGAAGAATATCATCCAAGTATTCAAATGTGGATGAACGAACGCCCAAGTGACAATTTGTTACCGCCGATACCTATGCAGTTTCCGGACGCGTTGTGGCCGAAGTCGTCAATAGATGGGGTATTTAGCGCAAATACTTCGCACATCATGCAAAAGCATGAAGTACAAGCCATGATGACACTTATTGACGCCAATCTGCCGCAAGACGGCGTATTTTGTCAATATGGTCCATTCATCGTTGACGGTGAATTTAGTAGTCAAAGCAACATTGATTTTCATCACAAGCTGCTTGCTTCAGGTTGCGGAGGCTATCGCGATATAAAAGAGTTGATCGCCTGGGCACCTCAGTTAAATCTGTCGCATATACATGAAATGCCAGCTAACAATTTACTGTTAGTATGGCGCAAAATATAGCGCCATACTCAAACGACAGATAACGCCCAGTATTACCAAATACGCACGCGATCTTCTGGGGCGAGATATAGTGCATCTCCTGACTTCACATCAAAGGCTTCGTACCACGCATCGTGATTGCGCGGCGCTAAAGCCCTAAATTGACCGGGAGAATGGGTACCAGCTTTCAGTTGGTTCAACATACTCTCTTCTGTGCGTTTTTCACGCCATACCTGTGCCCACGCCAGAAAGAAGCGTTGATCACCCGTTAAGCCGTCTATTATCGGTGCTTCTTTACCCTTTAGACTCAACTTGTAGGCATGGTAGGCCATTGCCAATCCCCCGACGTCGCCTATGTTTTCTCCTAGGCTATTGGCACCATTGACAAAATTGCCTTCAATAGGCTCATAGGCACTGTATTGCTCGATAAGTTGTAAGGTTCGTGCTTCAAAAGCTTTGCGATCTTCGTCTGTCCACCAGTTTTGTTGAATACCATTCGCATCCGATTTAGATCCCTGATCATCAAACCCGTGCCCCATTTCATGACCAATTACCGCACCAATAGCGCCATAATTAACGGCAGGGTCAGCGTTGGGATCAAAGAATGGCGGCTGTAGTATGGCCGCAGGAAACACAATTTCGTTGAATGAGGGGTTGTAGTAGGCGTTGACAGTTTGAGGAGTCATAAACCAATCATTTTTATTGGTGGGTTTTAGCTCTTCTTCCACTGCTTTCGCTTGAAAGAATTTCCTCATCGCGTAGGTATTGCCGAATAAATCATCTTTTTTGAGTTCAAGACCTTCAAAACTTTCCCATTCATCGGGGTAACCAATTTTAGGATTAAATGCATGAAGTTTTGCCAGAGCGTTGACTTTGGTCTCTTCTCCCATCCAGTCCAAATTTTTGATCCGCTCTTCGAGCGCGCTACGCAGGTTTTCAACTAGTTCACTCATTTGTGCTTTTGAAGAGGCGGGAAAATATTCATCTACATAAACCTTGCCAAGCGCGAAACCCAAAGAGCTTGTGCCAGATATGGACGCAACCGCGCGCTTCCATCGGGGTCTTGGCTCTTGTTGTCCACGGAGTGTTTTTCCATAAAATTCGAAGTTAGCTTCAAATATATCTTGGGAGAGTATGTTTGCATTGCCGACTATCAAGTGGTAGCTCAAATAGTCTTTCCACGTACTCAATTCACTTTCATTAATTAATCGAATAACTTGAAGAATTGGCTCAGGATGACTGATGTTTAGTTTTGGTACGACAAATCCCGAAGGTGCAAAAAAAGTATCCCAGTCAAATTGTGGATAGCGGTCAGACAGTTCAGCACGGTCGATGGGATTAAGCGTTAAATCGCGATTGCGGCGCTTTTCTCGCGGCCATTGGATTTCAGCTATTTTTTTCTCTAATTCAAATATTTGTTCGGCTTTTTGCTCTGCATCAGCAATATTGGCAAACCCGAGCATCGTGACAATGTTTGCTTTATATGCCTTTCGAATATTGTCAAAGCGTTCACCTTCAGTCAGGTAGTACGAACGGTCTGGCAAGCCCAATCCGCTGACACCCACAGAGAGTTGGTACTCATTGGGGTCTAAGCGATTAAAAGCCAAGCCTGCCGAGATTGGCGTGTTGGTATTGCTTAGCCAAGCTGTACCGAAGGCCTTGGCTAGTTCTTTTGTGTTGCTGATGGCATTGAACTCGGCTAGCGTAGGCAGGAGTGGGCTGATACCTTTTTTGTTTAAAGTATCCACGTCCATGTAGGACGTGTAGTAGGTATCAATTAGGGTTTGTTCGAGGTTTTTATTCTCTACGCTTGCTACGTCTTCAATAATGGCTTTTACACGTTCTTCACTTCGCTCGCGCAGGCCGTCAAAGGCACCAAAGCGTGTTTTATCGGCGGGCATCTCGAAGTTATCATACCATGTGCCACTGGCGTAGCGGAAAAAGTCATCCCCAGGTTTGACACTTAGGTCACGCGCGCTAAGATCAACACCAAAGCTACCTAATTCAGCTTTTTCTGTGCTTATCGATTCTACTTCGGTATTTGCGCTATCTGGTTGGTCTTGTTTTGAACAAGCGCTCAGAGTAAAAGTACTTGCGATGGCTATTGCAATAATGTGTTTTTTCATTTTTATTTTCATTCTATCGTTTAGGTGTTTATTTTGGCCATGCTTCAATAAGGTATTGATATATAGCTTATAGAGAGTAAGGCCATGTTTATTGTATCAATGACGTCATTTTAATTGTATGGCTATTCAACTTTAAAAGGTAGAAGTGACTGCGTATTTTCTAGATATTCCAGCATATGTGGTCGTTCACGTGCCACAAAATCTGCGACTGCTTCGTTAAATCCGGGATGCTCGATCTTGTGCATCGATCGACAAAGTGTGGGTGTAAACCCTCTGAGAATTTTATGCTCGCCTTGTGTACCTGGATTAAAAATTTTAATGTTTTGTTCAATCGTAAATTCGATGCCCTGATAGTAGCAACATTCAAAGTGTAGCCCAGATACCTCTTCCAAAGCTCCCCAGTAGCGACCAAATAAACTCTGTTCATCAAAGAAAAACAAGGCAGCACCAACTAGCGTATCGTTTTTATACGCTGCGTTAATCATAATGTTATCAGACATATGGGTACGCAAACCTTCGAAAAATGCACGGGTTAGGTAACCCTTATGACCCGAACGTTTTAAATAAGTGGCTTGGTAACAAGTATAAAAATCATCGATTAATTTTGCCGAAACTTGGTCTCTACAAAACCTTTTTATCGACACGCCTTGTGCATACAAGGCTTGACGCTCTTTTTTTATCGACTTTCTTTTTCTTGATTTGAGTGACTGTAAAAAGTCGTCAAATGATTGATATTCATTGTTATAAAAAACAAATTGGACATTTAGTCGTTCATGAAACCCTTGGGCTGAAAATTCATCTGTACTGGCTGCTGGCAAGAATAAGGCGTGAAGCGAGGAATACTGGCGAAAAGTTGATTCATTGTTTTCTAGCCAATGATTCAATATCGCTTTTTCTGATAGTGATGTGTTGTCAGAAATCAGTACCTTGCTTGTCGTAACCGGTGTAAAGGGAATGGCACAGAGTAATTTGGGGTAGTAAGCGAGACCGTGTTGATGATAGGCATTAGCCCAAGCGTGATCAAAAACATATTCGCCGTAGCTATGTTGCTTGAGATAACATGGGATAAAGGCGACGGGTGTCTCATTTTCATACAAACAAAAGTGATGCGCTTGCCAACCACTGTCTTTTCCTGTGCTGTTACTCGTATCTAATAGGTGCAAAAACGCGAGTGAAGAAAAAGGAGAAGGGCTAGTTTTTGCTATCAGTGATTTGCTTAGGTGAGAGATATCGTCTAGCTCATGGAGTATTTTCCAACGGTATGTTTTGCTTGTATCCATTTGTGGCGCCAGTCCATGAGGTTTTATTTATAGTTGATTCTAATGTTTGTGTATTTTTGATCAATGTTTCTTGCAAAAACAACGACAGACTTCAGAATCAATTGACGTCAAGCCACGGGAGATATGATAAGACGGGGGGAGGTAAGGCATTGCAAAATATATTTTTCAAGGAAGAAAAATATAAGCGTACATGGATGTACTTGCAGCGTTTTTGCAATGCCTTACCTCCCCCCGTCTTATCATATCTCCCTTGGTTATCATTCTGTCTTAGGTGTCTGCACGACACGCTGCCCCTTGTATTTCGACTATCATTTCTTCTACTATTGTTAAGATTTTATCGATGTTGGCACAACTTATTGAACGAAGAAGAACAAATTAAAAAGGCAAGGTACAAAGTTACGCAACTTTTGTCGCGTCGAGAACATTCGGTTTCAGAGTTGGTCCAGAAACTTAGTACGACGGGTATTCCGATGGCTATTGCCGAGGATGTCGTGTCACAGTTTACGGCCAAGCACATTCAGTCTGATTTGCGTTATGCCGAAAGTGTCGTCAACAGCGCTTTCAATAAGGGCAAAGGCACCCTGTACGTTGCGCAAAAATTGCAAGCCAACAACATTGAGTTTTCCTCAGTCCAAACATACATTCAAGAAGAAGGGTTTGACTGGTATGCCTTGGCGGCTGAAGTAAGGGCAAAACGCTTTGGTGATGATTTACCCACTGATTGGTCATTGATTCAAAAACAAAAGCGATTTTTGGCACAACGAGGATTTGAGCACGAACAAATCAATACTATATTTGGCAGCCTCTAAATTTACTTAAAAACTAAGCCACATCATGCTATCTTTGCGCGGCGTAAATAGAACCTAAAACAGAACCCAAATTTTTTTTCATAGGAAGATACATGACACGTTCCACCGCTGACATTAGACGCGCCTTTATTGACTTTTTTCAGGCAAATCAGCACCAAGCTGTACAAAGCTCTTCTCTAGTGCCACATGACGATCCGACCTTGTTGTTTACCAACGCGGGTATGAATCAGTTTAAAGATGTCTTTTTGGGCATGGATAAGCGTGATTATACACGTGCTGTATCGTCTCAGCGTTGCGTTAGAGCCGGTGGTAAGCACAATGATTTGGAAAATGTCGGTTATACAGCAAGGCATCATACATTCTTTGAAATGTTGGGTAACTTTAGTTTTGGTGATTATTTTAAAAAAGACGCGATTCGCTTTGCATGGACTTTTTTGACCGAAGAATTGGGCTTAGACAAAGAGAAGTTACTCGTCACGATTTATCACACAGATGATGAGGCATTTGATATTTGGCACAACATAATTGGTCTGCCAGAGAATAAAATTATACGCATAGCGACGTCAGATAATTTTTGGTCTATGGGAGACACCGGTCCTTGTGGCCCTTGTTCCGAGATTTTCTATGATCATGGCGAACACATCTGGGGAGGTCCTCCAGGATCGCCTGAAGAAGATGGGGATCGCTTTATCGAAATTTGGAACTTGGTATTTATGCAGTTTAACCGCCAAGCTGATGGTGAAATGTTACCACTTCCCAAACCCTCAATTGATACAGGGATGGGCTTAGAGAGAATTTCGGCTATTTTACAAGATGTGCATTCCAATTACGAAATTGACCTCTTTCAAAGCTTGATCAAGAGCGCAGCGGCAATCATTGGCACCGATGACATCACGAGCAAAAGCTTGCGTGTTATTGCCGATCATATTCGTTCTTGTAGCTTCTTAATCGCTGATGGCGTGATGCCGTCGAACGAGGGAAGAGGTTATGTGCTGCGTCGTATTATTCGACGAGCCGTGCGCCATGGCTATAAACTGGGTTGCGAGAACATCTTTTTCTATAAGCTAGTGCAAACCTTGGCAGACGAAATGGGGGCGGCTTACCCTGAACTGACTAGTCAACAAGCGATGATCGAAAAAGTGCTAAAACTTGAAGAAGAGCAGTTTTCAAATACCTTAGCTCGAGGGATGGGTATTTTAACTGATGCACTGAAGTCTTTAGAGGGCGATAAAATACCAGGTGAACTTGCATTTAAACTTTATGATACCTATGGGTTTCCAGTTGATCTCACCAACGACGTAGCAAGAGAACAAGGTTATGAAGTTGATCAGGCAGGCTTTGAAGTCGCCATGCAAAAGCAACGTGAGATGGCTCAAGCGGCTGGGAAATTTGGTGCTGATTACAATAACGTGATCAGAACAGAAGTGGAAACCGAGTTTACCGGCTATGAACAAGTCAATGGTACGGCAAACATTAAGCAAATTGTCGTTGACGGGAACAATGTGGACAGTGCCACCGATGTCGATGCAACGATCATTTTTCAACAAACGCCTTTTTATGCAGAGTCGGGTGGTCAAGTAGGTGATACCGGCAACCTTGAAGGCGAAAACGGCAGCGCGACTGTTGAGGATACTCAAAAAGTAGGCAGTGCCTTTGCCTTGAACGCGCGTGTTAAAGGGACATTGTCGGTTGGTGACAAACTCAAGCAGTGTGTAGACACAACTAGGCGAACAGCGATCAAGTTAAATCATACAGCAACGCATTTACTCCACGCCGCGTTAAGACAGTTGTTGGGAGACCATGTCACGCAAAAAGGCTCACTTGTTGACCCAGATAAATTGCGCTTTGACTTTTCACATTTTGAAAGCATATCCAGCGAACAACTCACAAACATTGAAAATCTTGTGAACGCACAGATTCGACAAAATCACGCGCTGCAAACTACTTTAATGGATTTAGAGTCTGCTAAGGCCTCTGGGGCGATGGCACTGTTCGGCGAGAAATATGATGACGATGTGCGTGTAGTAAAAATGGGAGAGTTTTCTACCGAGCTCTGCGGTGGTACGCATGTAGCGCATACCGGTGAAATTGGTGTGTTTAAGATCGTGTCGGAAGCCGGTATTTCTGCTGGCGTTCGGCGGATTGAAGCGGTCACTGGAGAAGCTGCCTTAGATTACATGCAGTCGGAGAGTGACCTGCTGTATTCTATGGCGAGTTTGCTGAAGTCAGATAAAAAATCCTTAGTTAGTAAGTTACAACAACAGATCCAAAATACTAAAAATTTAGAAAAAGAACTCAGTACACTAAAACAGAAATTGGCGGGACAAAAGTCAAAAGACCTCTTGGACGCGATTGTTGAAGTAAAAGGTGTAAAAGTATTGGTTGCTGAATTAGAGGGCGTTGAGCCAAAATCACTCCGCACTATGCTCGACGACCTTAAAAACCAAATAGGTAGCGGTGTTATTGCTCTGGGATTAAAAAACGGTGAAAAAGTAAACTTGATTACTGGTGTGACTAAAGATTTAACGGCGAAAGTTAAAGCGGGTGAGTTGGTCAATCACTTGGCCGGTCAAGTGGGCGGAAAAGGTGGTGGTCGTCCTGATATGGCACAAGCTGGTGGGTCTCAGCCAGAAAATTTGAGTAAGGCATTGAGCTCAGTTGAGAACTGGCTTACTAATTGCTTAGACTAAAGTTGTAGTTATTTACGTAAAAAAATTGACGTTTTGCGTATTTATTCAGGTAAAGGGCAATTGCGAGCGTTATTTCGTGGTTAAAAAGCTCGCAATATATTATAGTTATGTTACACAGAAAAAATGGCCGAGGCACATACATATTTAAAGGCCAAAATTAAAGGAGCGATACATGCTTATTTTGACTCGCAGGGTGGGTGAGACATTAATGGTTGGCGACAACGTGACAGTGACTGTTCTGGGTGTAAAGGGCAATCAGGTGAGAATTGGTGTAAATGCACCCAAAGACGTGTCAGTTCATCGTGAAGAAATTTACATGCGAATACAAGCAGAAAAAGGCAATACCAAAGCGGTAGGCTAAATTGTCTTTCTGATTCGAAAAAAAGCTCAGCACTATGCTGAGTTTTTTGTTTTTACAGCTTGTAAAATTAGCCAATAATCCCCGCTTGTTCAAAAAAATATCAAACAAGACAAATCTCTCCAAAAAACCATTGACTTAATCCAATGATTCAGTAAACTTGCGCCCCACATTTAGGAGAGGTGGGTGAGTGGCTGAAACCAGTCCCCTGCTAAGGGACCATACAGTTTGTAGCTGTATCGAGGGTTCGAATCCCTCCCTCTCCGCCATTTTAAAATGGTGTGAAGGTGTAAGTTTGTACAGCGCGTGCGTAGCTCAGCTGGATAGAGTACCTGGCTACGAACCAGGCGGTCGGAGGTTCGAATCCTTCCGCACGCGCCAACTTACAACATAATTGCTAAAAGTTTACAGCGCGTGCGTAGCTCAGCTGGATAGAGTACCTGGCTACGAACCAGGCGGTCGGAGGTTCGAATCCTTCCGCACGCGCCATTTATATCAAACCACCCAATCGGGTGGTTTTTTTATGCGCTAATATTTCAGTCGTTCCCCAACTTCTTTGTATTGGGAGAGTGCGGGTAAATTTGCAGTTAAAATCAATAAATATGCGTAAACTTCCAGCTTTTGTTCGTTATCTTGACTATTTTAATTGTGTTTTTTATGTTCGCATGATATTTAGTGTGTCACTTTTTTGACACTACAATCAGTTAAGGAATTAACATGGCTGAACAACTCACTGAAGCAGCTTTATTATTGGGTGTAGGAATGGCAGTAGTATTTGCGTTCTTAGTACTCTTAATTGGCGGAATCAAAGTGATTGCAGCTTATGTTAAAGCATTTCCGGGTGAAAGCGCTGAGCAAAACAATAATATACCTATGCCTGCTTCACCTGCGACGACAGAATTACATCCTGACCTAGTGGCCGCGATTAGCGCTGCAGTTCACGCCCATCGACTCACCAATAAGTAGGAATATTTATGTCAAATCCATTAAAGTTAACGGAGCTTGTGCTGCGTGATGCACACCAGTCTATTTTAGCCACTCGCCTGCGTTTGGAGGACATGCTGCCGATTGCCAAGCGCTTAGATGAAGTTGGGTATTGGTCGGTCGAGTCTTGGGGTGGCGCGACATTTGATGCATGTATTCGTTATTTGGGTGAAGATCCTTGGGAACGTATTCGTGCCCTAAAAGCCGCAATGCCAAACACCAAACAACAAATGTTGTTGAGAGGGCAAAATTTGTTGGGCTATCGTCACTATGCCGATGATGTCGTCGAAAAATTCGTTGAGCGAGCACATGCCAACGGCGTCGATGTATTTAGAATATTTGATGCAATGAATGATGTGCGCAACTTGCAAACGGCTATCGCCAGCACTATTAAAGTTGGCGCGCACGCTCAAGGCACCTTGTCTTATACCGTTAGCCCTGTGCATTCTTTGTCATTTTGGCTAGATATGGCTAAACGACTTGAAGATATGGGTGTACATTCTATTTGTATTAAGGATATGGCGGGTTTGTTAAAACCCTACAATTGTGAAGAGTTGGTGAGCGAACTCAAACGTACCGTAAAAGTGCCAATTGCGATGCAATGTCATGCGACTACTGGCTTGAGTACTGCTACGTATCAAAAAGCGATTGATGCAGGTATTGATATGCTAGATAGCGCCATTTCCCCCATGTCGATGACATATGGGCATAGTGCTACCGAAACAATGGTGTCTATTGTTGAGGGAACGGAAAGAGACACGGGGATAGGTTTAGATGGCCTTGCCGATATTGCCGCATACTTTAGAGATATCAGAACTAAATACGCGCAATTTGAAGGTAGTTTAAAAGGCGTTGACGCGCGCATTCTTACCGCTCAAGTGCCAGGTGGTATGCTGACCAACATGGAAAGTCAGTTAAAAGAGCAGGGTGCGGCAGATAAGTTTGATGAAGTCTTAAAAGAAATTCCTCGTGTACGAGAGGATCTAGGTTTTATTCCACTAGTAACACCTACCTCTCAAATTGTCGGTACACAATCTGTCATTAATGTACTTACAGGTGAGCGTTATAAGTCTATTTCAAAAGAAACTGCAGGTGTGTTGCGTGGCGAATATGGCGCAACTGCAGCCCCTGTAAATGCTGAGTTACAAGCGCGCGTACTAGATGGTAAAGAGCCAATCACTTGCCGCCCTGCAGACAACATAAAACCTGAACTGTCCGAGTTAGAAGAGGCATTAGATACCCTTGCTAATGAAAAGTCTTTGCGTATTGCCGAAAACAAAATTGATGATGTATTAACCTACGCGCTGTTCCCGCAAATTGGCCTCAAGTTTATCGAAAACCGTGATAACCCGAGTGCATTTGAACCTGCACCGGGCTTAGCAGAAAGTGAGATTGACGCAAGTTCAATGGCACCGGTGGCTGGCGACCCTGCCAGCTATGATATTCGTGTTGATGACAAGGTTTATCGCGTGGAAGTAGCCGGTAGTGGTGAAATTGCGTCTATTCAAGCTGCTACGGGAGCGCCGGTTTCTCAGCAAAGTGCGAGTTCCGCATCTGCTCCCGTGGCGCAAGCTTCAAATGCCCAACCAATCAATGCACCATTGGCCGGAAACATCTTTAAAGTGATGGTTTCGGCTGGTCAGCTCGTGAACGAAGGTGATGTTATTCTTATTCTAGAAGCGATGAAAATGGAAACAGAGGTACGCAGTTCTGTTTCTGGCACTGTACAGCAATTGTCTGTCAAAGAAGGCGATGCCGTGCAGTCTGGTCAATTGCTGATGACATTAGGGTAAGCCGCATGGAAAAGTTAATGACCTTGTGGCAAAGCACATCGATTCCACATTTTGAACTTGGGCAAATAATAATGATGATTGTAGGCTTGATACTTTTGTATCTTGCTATCGTCAAAAAATTTGAGCCTTTGCTATTGGTGCCAATTGGTTTTGGCGCTTTGTTGACAAATATCCCATCTGCTGGTTTTTCTGAACCCGGTGGACTATTGTATTTCTTATATAGCGCTGGTATTGCCGATACGCCGCTGTTCCCACTATTGATTTTTATGGGTGTAGGCGCAATGACGGATTTTGGCGCACTTATCGCTAACCCTAGAATGCTATTGTTAGGTGCAGCGGCGCAATTCGGTATTTTTGCGACACTATTTGGTGCCATATTGTTAAATGGTATTCCCGGTTTCAATTTTACCTTACAAGACGCTTCTGCGATTGCTATTATCGGTGGCGCGGATGGTCCTACAGCAATATTTTTGGCCTCCAAACTGGCGCCTGAGCTACTGGGGGCAATTGCTGTAGCTGCTTATTCATACATGGCTTTGGTTCCGATTATCCAGCCTCCGATCATGAAAGCATTGACTAGCCCAGAAGAGCGGAAACTAGAAATGAAACAATTACGTGTGGTATCCGCGCGTGAAAAAATCATATTCCCGCTTGCGGTACTCATTTTAACACTGATTTTCTTACCGGCTGCTACACCTCTTGTGGGTATGTTTTGCTTTGGTAATTTATTAAAGGAATGCGGTGTGGTTGATAGACTCAGTAACACTGCTCAAAACTCCTTAATCAATACCGTGACGATTTTCCTAGGGCTATCTGTTGGCTCCAAGTTGTCATCCGAGGCATTTTTGACGGTGGAAACACTCGGTATTTTGGCGCTTGGTGCGGTGGCTTTTTCTATCGGTACGGCAGCAGGCGTAATCATGGCTAAAATCATGAATAGGCTCAGTAAAGAAACCATCAACCCTCTCATTGGTGCTGCAGGTGTGTCTGCTGTTCCTATGGCAGCTCGGGTTGTCAACAAAGTTGGTTTAGAAGCTAACCCTCATAATTTCCTCCTTATGCATGCCATGGGGCCAAATGTTGCCGGTGTACTCGGTTCGGCCGTTGCCGCTGGTATTTTGTTGGCGCTTGTAGGCTAGACGCCAAGTACTTATTTGGAGCAAGTTTAGGCTTGCTCCGCATTCTTTTATCACTGGTCTGGTAATTGCTTATATGTTTCGAATAGTTTTTATTTTGGAACATTGGTGTACAGCAATAACCTTGTCAAGCTTTTAACGTTTTTAAAAATTAGCGTATTTATCTGCTTGAGCAGTTTCTTTCTTTTATCAGAAATATCGGCTCAAGAAGCCGGCGCCACCTTGCCTGAATCTTCTGAGGAAGAGTTTTTATTGGCCGGTAGGTTTGAAGTTGGTGAAGTTTTATTTTTTGACGTGCGAGTAGCTAAATATAGATTTGGTTTTGTTCCGGCTGTCGTTACAGAGAATGGTTTGGCTTTTGATTTTGAGGTTTACCTTAGTTCTCTTAACCTTCCCATAAATATCGAGAACGAAACGAAAGCGTATTCAGGCTGGTTTATTGAAACCTCAAATACCTTTTTTCATGACTCTCTGAGTGCGAATAACACAGATATATTTGTGGTCGCAGGAGAAAAATTTGAATTTCCGACATCACATAGCTTTTACCTTGACGATACTTACTACGTGGGTGAACAAGTACTCAGTGAGGCTATGGGCTTCAGTCATGAATATGACTTCGACTCACTTATTTTGACCCTTACGTCAAAAAAAGCTTTGCCGTTTTTACAGAAATTAGCAAGACAAAAGCGCGGTATTGCTTCTTTGGGATCGCGTGATTCTCAATATGTCAATTTGCCTCGTTCATATGAATTATTGTCGCCTCAAATCTTGGACACGAAGATAAGTGTGCTTCACCGCAAAGATTCGGACCAAACACGAGCGAACTATTCGATAATTGGAAGTAGGGATATAGCACTCGTAAACTCCAATATTTATATTGCGGGGAATCAAGATGATACCGTAAGTGATGTTCGCGCCACATTCACAAGACAATCACTTGAAGCAAATTTATTGGGCCCTTTGAATGCTAGAAGTGTCGAGTTTGGTGATATCAGGCCAGTACGACAGGCAACAACGAGAAGTAACGGTGAATCAAGAGGTATAAGGGTGACAAACGCAGAGGAGTTGTCATCTATCCAAAATGAAGTGACCAATATTCAAGGGGATGTGCAAGACGGCTGGGACGTCGAGTTATACAGAAATGGTGTGTTAATTGGGCAGGAATTTAACGTAAGCGGCGGGCGTTATAACTTTTTGGATATCCCTCTTGTTTTTGGTGTCAATAACTTTGAAGTTATTTTATACGGCTCTGAGGGGCAAATAGTAACCCGAAATTTTAGCAAAATTGTCGATAAAAATAGCTTTAGTAATAGCGCCTTCACCTATGATGTATCATTAAACCAAAACAATGAATCATTGTTTGGCGTTAGGGAGTTCTCACAAGAGTTTGAAAATGATTTCAATCTTTCAGCTCAATTCAGGAAAGGTATCTCTAGTGGTACGCAGTTGAGTGCGGGGTTTCAGTATGACATCGGTGATGAAACAGGACTGGGTTCAGCTAATGTAGGTGTCAATGCGACACTTACTGATGAAGTTCTAGCAAGCGCATATTTGATTAAGAATTCGGATTCAACATCAATATCGAGCAATGTGCGAACATTTGCATTGGGTCATGCTATTTCGTTGGATGTGTCCAGAACACAATTCGAAACCGATGGCTTGTCTGCCCAATCAAAATTTGGCTTGCAAACAGTGGGTAATGTTAAATTAACAAAGTCTCTCAGACTTCCGATTCAAAATAGACTGAGTTACGAAAAACGGGACAAGTTAAGCGAATATCAGTTTAGTAACAGCGTAGGTCTAAATATGCGATGGATCAGCTTGTTCAACAATATTACGTTCAATCAGGTAGAAGACGAGTTCAACAATAAAACCGTCACTAATATTGGTGCGTTGACTGCGCAAACGACACTCAATAAATTTCATGTCAGGCTAGGCTATAATTATGATATTGAAAACAAGTTTACGCCAGTATCATATTTAGCGGCGGTAAACTGGGCTATTTCAAATAGTCTTAGAGCAAGATTAAACTACAATCACGTCGTCGATGAAGAGCTTGATAGAGCCGATTTTCTTCTGAGTTACATCAACCCGAAATGGGACTTAAATACGAGCATACAGTGGTCTGAGTTAGTCGGTTGGACTTTTGGACTCTCCGCGCGTTTCAGTATCACTGGCATGGATGTTAGCTACGATAACAACTATCAAGATCGCCTCCCCCTGACCAAACGGGGTTCTATTGCTGTTCGGGTGTTTGTTGACGAAAATTTGAATGCCGTATACGACAAGGGAGAGCCTATTGTCTCCGGTGCAAAAGTACGCGCGGTTCAGGCTAGAAGGGTGGCGAAAACTGATGACAATGGCATTGCAGTATTGTCTAGTATTCCCAACCAAGTAAAGAGTGATATTGTTATCGACCGTGACTCCCTGCCTGATCCTTTTTTGGCACCTATGGTTCCTGGGGTATCCATAGAATTTCGCAGTGGACTTGTTGATAAGCTAGATTATCCTTTGGCGGAATCTTCGGAGCTGGAAGGGCTCATTAGTATTGTCGACGGTGATAGAGTAAAAGATGCCAGAAATGTTAGAGTAGAGCTCTCTCGTCATGGAAGAATTGTTGATTCGGTGACAACAGAAATTGATGGCTTTTATTTGTTTAAAGATGTACTGCCAGGAAAATACAAAATATCGATAAATGAAGATTCTCTCAATACGCTAGATATCGCTGAAGCGCCCTCCATTTCCGTGACAGTGGGTAAACAGTCAGACATTTTATCGGGTAATAATTTATCACTTAAAAAGCGCCGATATGTAAAACAGCTTGCATTGAGCTTAGGCCAGTTTAACTCAGAAAAAATGATGAATGTGTATGCAGAGCTTATTATTGCTCGCGCTAATATACATGTTTTCAAGCAGTTTACATCTGATGGCAAATATCGCTTGCTGAGCGGGAATTACTCCTCGGATCAAGAAAAAGTAGCGAGCATTGATTGCCTTAAACTCGCAAACTTGAACATCCCTTGCGAAATCGCTGAAATAGACGTACCAGTGGGGAATAGCGCGAACTAAATTCTCAATGTAGATTGGCTTAGTACTTGCTAATAAACAAATTAGTAACCGTAATTAGTCAAAATTTGGACATTGTGATGAAGCGACTACATTGGCTATCTTGTTTTTTATTGGTATCAACTACAAACCTCACGGCTTGCATGAGCTTATCCGATATTCCCGGTGCGTCGTACTTTGGGCTGGAGAAGAACAATGCTGATATGCTTGAGGAAAGTGGTTCCAAAGTTATTCGCTTCGAAGAATTTGACGATATCGATGATGCTGTGGAGACCGCAGAAGTCAAAGAACTCGAGAAACTGCTTGCAAACTATCGCAACGAATGGGAGGAGTTAAAGCCCGCAATTAATCGTGTTTTGTTAATGGAAGAAGACTTGGGTTTTATGATTGAACACCTAGGGACTTTGAATACCATGCCAGATTATAGACGCACATTTGCAGTTTCAGAGACGAGTACTCCCTCTCTTGCTCCTGAGCTTAATAGTACTTCAACAGAAAACAACAATTTTCAAACGCCTGATTCTAGTATAGATAAAAAGTTTTCAGGTAATAGACCAATAGCGCAAGCTGTCAAACCAATCATGAGCGCAGGCTCAATTAATGCCTCTAAGTTTGGACAGGCAGATGCAGATAGAGCCGAATCGGCAACTATTGCAGAAATAGACAAAAAGTTTTCTTCCTTGCCAAATAACGCAGCTCGAAATGAACGGCAGCTATTCTCGGCTGCTGCAAATCCTGACAAATCGATGGGCAACGAAAAATGCGAGCAATATGACTCAGTTTCAGAAAATAGCTTTGCCATACACCTTGCGTCATACAGCAAACAAAGTTCAGTCAACGATGGTTGGAAAAATTTGAGTCAAAAACTTGAAGATGTGAGATGCAATAAATTTCCCATCGTCGAAAAAGTAGTGGTCAATGATAAAACCTTTTACAGTTTAAGAATGGGGCCGTTCAACGATATCGACGAGGCTAAACAAGCTTGCTCGACAGTCCGGCAGTCTGCTGGTTATTGTGGCGTCGTCAAGTTTGGTGGAGAAAGGCTATAAATGCGTGTGTTCATATTCGCATTGATATGTTTGCTGTGTGCGTCGGGTAAAGCTCAACTACTCGAAGTCGATCCTGTTGACATGGGCACCGTGGCATTGGCAGACAACAATAGTGTGCAAACTTTAAGTATCGATGTGTTTGGGAATGTGGTGAACAGTGGTGGGTTTAGAGTCATTATTGACGGGCAACCTGGATTGTACAGAGCCACCAACCTGCTTCCTAACGTGTTATACAACGTAACTGTCAGTGTACAGAATGCCACCATGAACCCAAATCAGGCTTCGTTAGAGTTCTTTGTATTTGATATACCGAGTTACGACCAGCAGGTACTCACTGATGTGAATGGCGAAGCAGATATACGGGTAGGGGGCAGAATCACGACTTCTGGGAGTGGTGGTCGAATTTTTGCAGAGGCTCCACATGTCTCAGCTATACAAATAACGATTGGTTTTTAATTTATTATACGGATGACAAAAAAATGCGATTTACAATACTGATGTTGAGTGTAATAACGTTTTTTACAACTTATAAAGCACACGCTGACTTATTAATTACACCAACCTTAATTAAGTTTGAAGAACGAGATAGAGTAAAAGAAGTTATTTTGCTAAATACTTCATCAAGTACCCGCAAGTATACTGTTGAATGGTTGCAACAAGAGCAAAAACCCGGCGGGCAATACCACGTAATGAGTGAATCACAGCTTGAAGAATTTTCTACTGCGAGTGAATATCTTCGCGTCAGTCCACGACGTGTAACGCTTGCGCCGGGCGAAAACCAACGGGTTAAATTGTTGTTAAGGCGCAGTGCTGATATGAAAAAACAAGAATATCGTTCGCACCTAAAGTTTACAGCTCTTCCTACTGAAACCGAAGAGGAGGAGAGTGTGACATCCGGAGTTGCAATACGTCTTAAATCACTTATTAGTTATTCGATACCGGTAGTGTTGAATTTTGATGGAAAAAAAGACGCAGACTTAAAAATAGAGCAAGTGAACTTTTTACCTAGTACCGGCAATAGTAGGCATGGAAATATCTATGTTAGTTTCCAAAAACCATTGGGCAACAGTGTATTTGGTGATTTAGTTGCGAAGTTTAAAAAGGACGGCAGCAGTGAATTTGTGCCGGTTGGCTTTTTAAACGGTGTAAATATATTTCATGAAAACGAACAAGCCGAACGTTTGATTAGTTGGTCACAGAACGTTCCTGTAGAGCCTGGTACACTGAGTGTTGAATTTAATTCTTTGGGGAATGGAGGGCGGTTTGTCGTTGCAGAAAAACGTATTGCGTTAAATTAATTCAAAATTTTGTATAAAGAAATCTTCCAGTGTGACGATACAGTCAATGTAGGCGCTATTAGCCTCTTAGTGATGGGAATGTTTCTCATCGTTAGGGACAGAGTTGTCGCGAGTTAACTTGCGTTGCTGTGTCAAATAAATTAGTAATGTTGGAGATATCCATGTTTAAACGCAATCATTTATATACGGCAGTAGTAGTTGGTGCCCTTGCAACCTGCTCTTCTTTGACTATGGCACAAGAAACCGTCAACTCTACCGCAACTGTAATCGTACAAAACGCTTTCACCTTAGCAGAAACAACACCAATTGATTTTGGTACGTTGAGAGTGACACAGGGCGCAGCACAAACTGTTACCGCTGGTTCGGCAACGCTTACTTACGTAACTATCCCTGGCGATGGTTCACCTGTCACTACTCAGACTGGTACTACTGCAGGTGGTTCAGCATCCACAGACGGTCAAACTTCGTCAATTGTTGACGGTGCACCCGCTGAGTATGCAATTACTGGCGCAGCACCTTTCACAGCACTTACCATTTCAGTTGGAACGGGTGCAGACGAAGCGCTTACTGCAGCGGCAACTAACCGAATCACTGGTATGAACGATACTAACCTTGTAACTCCAGGTGGCAGTGCTTCTGAATTCTTTACTCTATATGCAGCAGCTACTGATGTATACGTTGTAGGCGGCGCTAATGACGGCGACCAATACAATGCCACTACACCAAACCTAACTACTGACACAAATGGTGATGTTGGTTTCACGGTTGGTGGGATCTTAGCATATAACGGAGCGGCTACTGCAAGCCCTAGAGATGGAACTTACACTGGTTCATATTCAATTACTGTGAGCTATTAATTCGCATTTAAACGTTTAAATGCGTTTGTAACGACGTCATTCAAAAAGCCAGCGTTTTACGCTGGCTTTTTATTGTTCTGTAAAAATATTCTGCAAAAGTGTTCTGCAAAAAGCACTTATGCATTCTTTTGATCAAAATGCTTATCTACCAGACTCATGTGAGCTTGCACCAGCTTTTGTGTCAGCAATGTGCGAGGATTAGAGAATACAGCTTCCGTCTTTCCTTGCTCAATGATGACCCCCTTGTCCATAATCAATACGCGATCACTGATATGTCTTACGATACCGATATTGTGAGAGATAAAAACAAAGCCCAAGCCGAGATCGGCTTGCAATTGCAATATTAAGTTTACGGTTTGCGAGCGTACCGAAGGGTCGAGCGCCGCAAAGGGCTCATCTGCAACAATGATTTCTGGATCAAGGATCAAGGCTCGCGCCAATGCCACACGTTGTTGTTGACCATCGGATAGCATGTGGCGATAAAAGTGGTAGTGTTCACGAAGCAAACCAACTTTTACCAGGGTGTCTTCAATTTTTTCTCTTCGTGCTTCTTCCTTTAAATCACTATTTAACCTGAGTGTTTGATGCAGAATACTGCCGACTGACAATGCTGGATTTAGCGCATCGGCGCTGTGTTGCAAGATCATCCGAATCGTATTGTGACGTTTGCGGCCATCTTCGGTGTCAGCAATGATTATTTCACCTGCTTCTGGATTGATTGCCCCAGCCAGTAATTTAGCTAGCAGGGATTTGCCTGAACCATTGTTGCCTACAATGGCAATGGTTTCGCCTTGCTGCATGTTAAAACTAACAGGCCCAAGATGAAACTGTCGGTCTTTTGCAAAGAGTTTCCCTTTTTGAAAATACGTATATTCAACATTTTTGACTTCAAGAAGCATATTTATAAACTCACCACTTTAATCGATTTTCTCTTTGCACTCTTGGGTAGGTGTAAGGGAAAATGACAGCTATACAAGTGGTCTTGAATGCTGCGAGGAGAGGGCACAATAACACATTCTTTTCGTGCATTAGGACAACGTGGCCCCAGTCGACAACCAATTGGCAAGTGCTGTAAGGTAGGGATCGTACCATCCAAGGCAACTAATTTAGACTTGGGTGCCAGCGATACTTGAAAGCTTGGCGCACTGTCTAGCAGTGCTTTTGTATAAGGATGGAGCGGCCGCTTTAGCAAAGATTTGACTTTCCCTGATTCGACCGTTTGACCACAGTATAATACGGTCATAGAGTGCGCCATACTGGTAATCGCAAGCAAATCGTGACTGACAAAAAGTATCGCGAGTTTTTTAGTCTTATTGAATTTGAGCAATAGGCGCAATATTTGTGTTTTGGTTGCGCTTTCCATTCCGCGAGTTGAGTCATCTGCTATCAGTATTTTAGGCTCGGATGCGAGCGCCATAGCAATCATAATTTTTTGGCAAACGTCAGCAGGTATCTCATGTGGATAGCAATTCATATAGCGGCCGTGGTTTTTAATACCCACGCGGTGAAGTAAACTAATGGCTAGCGCTTCACGTTGTTTACTTTGCTGCCAAGGCCAAGCTTTTTCAATAAATTCGTCTGGGATACTTTCTTTTATTTGCTCTTTGATTTTGACCGATGGATCCAGTGCAGATGCAGGCTCTTGAAAGACGACAGCAATTTCACGTCGCATTATTTGCCTGCGTTGTTCGGGAGACATGTCTTGCATACTTTTACCTTGGTAGGTAATTCTGTCGGCTTTAATCGACCAAGTGTCAGGGATTGCCCCTAAAATCGCACGTACTATCAAGGTTTTGCCAGAGCCTGATTCACCTACTAACGCTTTTATTTCGCCCTCATCTAAACGCAAGTTGACCTTGTCTAATGCTTTGACCGTTTCGTCACCCGTGTCGATAAACAGTGTTAGATTTTTAATTTCCAGTAAGGCCATTAGCGAGACAACCTATTTCTCAAAGCAGAACGAAATCCTTCTCCGACAATATTTACACTGAGTACCATTAAAAATATACACAGTCCAGGTATAAACACGAGCCATGGCGCAACATAGGCAACATCTAAGCTTTGTGATAAGAGTAAGCCTAACTCAACACTGGGGTCTTGTGCGCCTAAGTTTAAAAAACCGAGAGCAGAAACATCGATAATCGCGACAGATAAGGCCAAGGTAGCCTGAATCACGATTAACTCAACCATGCCAGGTAAGATTGAAAAAGCAAATATTCTGAATGGTCCAAGCCCGTCAAGCTTGTCTAATACAATATAGTCCTTTTGCAGTTCTGTTTTGACAAACGTGCGTGTTTGATGAACAAATTGGGGGATCAGAGCCAAGGTAATCGCCATCATACTATTGAACAAGCCAGTACCCATAATGGCGACAATAACAATCGCGATTAGCAGGGTAGGGATGGACATGATTGAATCGAGTAAATGATTGACCACGCTTGAGCGTACGCCACTTAGCACACCCGCCAGCGCGCCAATACTAATCCCAATAAAAACAGCGATAAGTACCATAAATATGCTACTGCCAAACGTTGTTCTACAGGCGTACAAAAGACGAGAAAACACATCACGCCCCAAACTATCAGTGCCAAACAAATGATTAATTGTGCCATTAGGCTCCCAAGACGGTGGAAGCAATATTGCGTTGGTGTTTTGGATGTTTGGGTCATACGGTGTGATAAAAGGGGCAATTAGTGCGATAACGCAAAACATCAACAGTATAAAAAATCCAACGAGGGCAATATGGCTTTTTTTAAATTCCAACCAAACATGCATCAGGGGCGAAGGATAATATTCTTCTTGATATAGGTTAAACCGTTGCATGCTGCCCCCGTTCACGTCTTGGATCGATTGCTCGGGTTAAAAATTCTGTCGATATGGTTAGCATCATTACGAATAGAGACACGACCAGCATGCCCATTCGAATTGCTGGATAGTCTCGCTGATAAATGGCTTCAATTAACCACTTTCCAATACCCGGCCATGAAAATATCGTTTCAACAATCATCACATTTGTAATCAACGTGGAAACCTGTAGAGCCAATATCGGCAATATGGGAATAATTGCATTTTTTAATCCATGCTTAAAAAATATCTGACTTTGCGTAAACCCTCTACTTTTTGCGGCGATGATGTATTCTTTTTCCATCACGTCCATAATACTTCTTCTTATGAATCTAACAAACAATGCTGTTGATACAATGGCCACTGATATCGTTGGCAAAATTAAATGTTGAAATGCGTTTTTAAAAGCCAAGCTTTTATTTTGGATATCTGACAACCATATATCGATGAGTAAGAAGCCAGTCACTGGTGGGATTTCGAATAAAAGGCTAATTCGACCTGAGGTGGGTAGCCATTCTAACTGCAAGCAAAAAAGAGTGATAAAGATGAGTGCCAGCCAGAATACCGGAAAAGAATAACCGACAATAGAAAACGTGACGACCGAAAAATCAAAGGGGTTGTGATGTTTAAGTCCAGCAATAAATCCAAGAGGCAGCCCAACGACGATCGCCAGTACTGAAGCATACACGACAAGTTCTAAAGTGGCCGGAAATGTTAGTTTTATTTCATCGAATAGATTGAGCTGTGTCCTACTACTTACTCCCCAATTCCCCAGAAACAAATTGTCGATGTAAAGAGCAAATTGATGAAAAATCGATTGATCCAACCTGAATGCTCGTTCTAATGCGGCTCTTTGCTCTGGCGAGTCTGGCGTGATGCCTGAAATGTTGATTAGCAGATCGCCTTGGAAAACGAAGGGCAGCAAAAAAGATAATGCAACCAGGGCAAATACGGTCAAGACAATAAGATTGAGATATCGAATGGAAAGCCTAATCATTTAGACTGTCCTTTGTGGACTTTGAAATACTTTCAAATTGGATGCCACCATAAGGGTTAATTTGCATCCCTTGAATTTCAGCACGAACGGCTTGATATTGGAACGCGTGAGCAATGGTCACTAACGGAAGTTGCTCAAAAATAAGTGCATTTGCTTGATGGTATATTTTTTTCCGGTCTTCCACTATATCGGTTAGGATTGCCTGTTCAACCAGTTCATCGTATTTAGTATTGCACCACATCGCACGGTTAGTGCCTGATGGAATAGCCTCACAGCTTAACAACGGTCGATAAAAATTATCAGGATCGCCATGGTCGGCGTTCCATCCGATGAGTACACTATCGTGCAAGCCGTCTCGTAGACTGCGCCTAAAAATATTCCAGTCTTGGCTTACAATACTTGCTCTTACACCTACGTCAGCCAAATATGTTTTAATAAGTTGTGCCATTTTCGCAGCGTTAGGATTATAAGCGCGCTGCACGGGCATCGCCCAAATATCCATCGAAAAGTTGTCGGGTATGCCCGCCTGCTCAAGCATCTCTCGTGCTCGAACAGGGTTGTAACCCAGTTCGTCCGCACTCGATTGGTAAGCCCATGAAGCCGGAGGAACCAAGCTTTTGGCTCGCATAGCTTGCCCCAAATATACGGCTTCAATTATTGAAGTCTTATCAATTGCCATTGCGAGTGCTCGCCTTACAGCCGGATTATCAAAGGGAGCCTTGCTGGTGTTGAAAGCCCAATACCCGACATTTAATCCAGGCTTTTCTAATAGTCGAAGCTCTTCTTTTTCTTCGATCACTGCTAAATCACTTTGTGAAGGAAAAGCGATCACATCGCACTCACCCGTGATCAATTTTGCCATACGCAATGAACTTTTCTGCGTGATGTCAAATACGATTTGTTCAGGTCCAGAGCTTGGCGAAAAATAATTTGGATGACGGATATAGCGGATAAATTGATTTTGGCGATAATCGACAAATTTATAAGGACCCGTGCCAATTGGGAATTTATCTAGTCTGCTTGGTGCGCCTTGCTCCATTAATTTTTGTGCATATTCTGCGGACAAAATGACGGCAAAGTCTGTTGCAAGATTAGCTAAAAATGAACTGTCGGGTTTATACAGTGCAATTTCTACTCGGTAACCATTTATTCGTTTTACATGCTTTACGCGCTGATACAGTCCTAAACTATCAAAATAAGGATATAAGCCTCCTCCAATATCGTGATAGGGGTGGGCACTGTTGCGCCAACGCTCAATGCTAAAAATGACGTCATCAGCATTAAAATTTCGAGTAGGCGAAAAATAGTCAGTCTGGTGAAACTTCACTCCTCTTCTCAATTGAAATGTGTATGTCAGGCCGTCACTACTGACCAACCAACTGCTTGCCAGGCTTGGCTCAATGCGTCCATTTTCAGGATTAAATTCGAGTAAACGGTCATACAATTGGTGGGCAGTTGCGTCTGCTGTTGTGCTTGACGTGTCGAGTTGCGGATTAAAGCTACCGGGGTTGCTCTCAGAACAAAAAGATAGACTGTTACTACCGATATTTTCAGCTTGCTTTTGACAAGCGCTTGTTAAACAAGCAAGCGACAAACAAAGTACAGTTAGCAAACGATTCTGCATAATGTGATGGCAATGGTGGATTTTAGTTTTCACTGTTTTCCAGCAAATTATACTTTTTTAAATAGCCTCTAAGTTGATGATACGTCAAAGAAAGTTTTTCTGCAGTTTTTTTCTGATTAAATTGTGAGTCGGCAAGTGCCTGTTGGATCAGATCTATTTCAAAAGACTGGGATGCTGATTTTAGATCAATCGGGAAACTAAAGTTCGGTTTGGGTTCTTGAATATCTGCGCTGGTTGTAATCTCATCGTCGTTTGGCTTTGAACGCTTGTCAATCGTGGCAGTTTCGTTATTTGCAATCGCTGGTGGTTCTTGATTATCCTTTGTTTCTACATTACTTACGGCTTTAATCCGTTGTTTAGGGCGGTATTTCGATTCGAAGGGGTCAATCACAATATCATGAACCGGAATACTCGGCGAATTCCTGTAAACTGCGCGTTCTACCACGTTTTTTAATTCTCTAATGTTTCCTGGCCATTCATAATCGAGCAGTGTTTGCGTGGCTTTTTTACTGAAACCGCTAAAAAATTCATGCGAAAGCTCACGTGTCATATTGATTGCAAAGTGCTCAGCAAGGGTCATTATGTCTTCGCGTCGCTCTCGCAGTGGTGGGATTGTGACGACATCAAATGCTAATCGATCCAGTAAATCTGCCCTAAACTCCCCTTGTTCTGCTAAGCTTGGCAAATCTTCATTGGTGGCCGCAATGAGTCGGACATCGACTTTAACCGTGCGGGTTCCACCAACACGTTCAAATTCACCATATTCTATTACACGAAGTAGTTTTTCTTGAATAAGTGCAGAAGTATTGGCGAGTTCATCCAAAAATAATGTGCCGTTATGCGCATACTCAAATCTGCCTTCTTTTCTTTTGGAAGCGCCAGTAAAAGCACCAGATTCATAACCAAAGAGTTCACTTTCGAGTAAGTTGTCGTTCAAAGCCGCGCAATTGAGTTTTACGTAATTCTGTTCCCAGCGTTGAGATAAGTAGTGCAGACGTGCAGCAATCAACTCTTTGCCTGTACCTCTCTCGCCAATAACGAGTACAGGTTTGTTGAGCGGTGCTAATTGAGATATTTGCTCTAAAATTTCTAGAAAGCTGTTCGCTTGTCCAATTAAGTTGTCCGATTTAGAAAACATCCCCACGCTTTTTTCCTTAAGAGTTGGTCAAATTCACTAAAATCTAGTCTACTTTAAAATGGAAATAATTCGAAGGGTAAATTATAAAAATAAAAAATATATAAATTACAATGGCATATGTCGATATTCTCCGTTGGCAAGCTATTTGAATAAGAGTGAGTAAGTTAATTACTTAAGCTGAAACAAAGGCATTATCAAAAGAGGTGACAACTATGGGAATTTTTTCACGTTTTACCGATATCATCAATTCAAACATCAATGCTTTATTGGATAAAGCAGAAGACCCTGAAAAGATGGTTCGTCTTATTATTCAAGAAATGGAAGATACGTTGGTAGAAGTACGCAGTGCATCAGCAAAAACAATTGCGAGTAAAAAGGAAGTGACGCATCAAATTAATAAATATTTGAGCGAAGCATCTGAGTGGGAAGCGAAAGCCGAATTAGCTATTAGCAAAGACCGTGAAGATTTGGCTCGCGCTGCACTGCAAGAAAAACAGAAGTCGACAGAAGCTGCCGAATCTTTACAAAACGAACTAAGGCTGATTGAAGATGAGTTGGCTAAACTGCAAAGCGAAACTGCACAGTTACAAGAGAAACTTGCAGATGCGAAAAGTCGTCAGAAAACAATTATTATGCGACAGAAGACGGTGAGTTCAAGACTGCAAGTAAAAAAGCGCTTAGACTCCTCTGTTGTTGATGAAGCAATGGGGCGTTTCGACCAATTTGAACGTAAAATAGATGATTTGGAATCACAAGTAGAAGCTTATGATCTCGGCAAAAAGAGCTTAAAAGACGAATTTGCTGAGTTAGAAGCAGATGGAAAAATTGATGACGAATTGGCTGCATTGAAGAAAAAAATGCAAAGCCAATCAAAGCCTGCTGACGTGACTGAAGTTAAGCCAAAAGCAAAAAAGGCCTAGTTGATTAATGTGAATTGAGCTTACATAATTGTGAGCTCAACTCTTTAGAAAAGCGAACTTGGGGAGAGTTCAAATGGATGAGTTAATCGTTATCTTTATGGGTGTGCCATTTATTATTTTTATGATTTTTGTCGCACCTCTTTGGTTATTTTTTCACTACAGAAGTAAAAGGGCACTATCAGAGGGATTGTCCGAGCAAGAGCGTCAGATACTAGACAATCTAATACAACGCGAAGAACAGATGTCAGATAGGATTAAAACTCTCGAAGCTATACTGGATGCGGAGTCACCTTCGTGGAGGGATCGCGCATGAATGCAAATAAAAAACTGTACAGAATCCCAAAGCAAGGCAAAATTGCTGGTGTATGTGTAGGGATTGCTGAATTTTTCGGAATAGAAACTTGGTTAGTAAGAATTTTAACGGTAGCTGCTTTTTTATTGATTACTGGGCCTTTTATCTTTTTTGGCTATATTGTGTTGTGGGCAATACTCGATAAGAAATCGGATAATACGGATAACCCGCAAGCGGGCAGTAAAGGTTACACGGCGTCGGGTAGCGCACAAGGCAGCTATGCGAGTAAAGGGTATGTTAATCGAAATAGCGAGACTAAAGTAGAGGTCAAGCACGCTGTGTGGCAAGCTGGGCAAACACCTAAAGAGGCCTTCAAACAAATACAACAGCGCTTTATTCGAACCGAAAATAGATTGAGAAAATTAGAAGGATTTGTTACCTCGAATGAGTTTCAAATCAACAGAGAACTAAACAAGCTTTAATTCTTATCGCCCATGCTCTGCACAATATCTGCACAATAAAAGCACTGCAAAATACAAATGTGCCAATCTGTTGTGAGTACATTGGGTATAGATAGGCCAAAACAAAACCTTAAATTTTTTTAATGTAAGGCATGCCAACAAAGCTAAAAAGCCAGCCGCCCAAGTCGCTGGCTTTTTAGTTTTATCCCCATCAACCCCTTATACATGCAGATATTCGTTTTTTTCAACTTTTTGGCATGTCTAAATGTTTTAAAAATCTAAAGGAGTAGTCACATGCCCTTTGAACTGCTAGCGCTGATCTTAACCATTACCAAAGCGTAGCAAAAACAAAAGAGTGTGATGAGTCGTACATATGAAATTGGAAATACAATGTGAAAATAGAGTGGGTATTTTACATGAGGTATTAGGTGTTTTTAATCGTTACAGCATCAGCCTGCGTGGAATCGAGATTGACAAAGGTGGTAAGTTGTATGTTGATTGTCCAAGTGTTGATTTCAATGAATTACAGACAATAATGCCGCAGATAAGATTGGTTAATGGCGTAGTAGACGTAAAGACGACTAAATTTTTACCCAATCAGCGTCAGCTTGGACAATTACAAGCTTTACTAAAAACTTTTGTAGAGCCGGTTTTTGCTACTGATGAATTTGGTAGGATTATTTTATTTAACGATGCCGTGAAAGCGACACTAGAGTTGCCAAACGAACAAATAGTGCAGCAAAATATCAATGACTTCCTTGACGGGGTTAACATCTCTAGATGCATAGAACAAAGCCAGTCAAAGCAACATAAACTTGCCCTTCACTATTTAGGTAGAGAATATCGTGGCGAGTTGCATCCAATTGAGATTGGTGAAGACAACGAAAAAACCGTTGTCGGTGCACTAATTGTGCTCAAATCCGAAACCTTTACTAATACTACAGACTATCATAACCGAGCCAGCTCTGGGCAGAGCTTCGACAAAATAGAGTCGCGTTCGCTAGCCATGCAAAAAGCGGTTGAAGAAGCTAAACGCATGTCAGAGCTTGACGAGAACATGCTCATAATCGGCGAAACGGGCACTGGAAAAGAACACATAGCTAAAGCGTGTCATGACAATAGCAAATATACTGAGGGTGAGTTTGTTACCCTTAGTTGTTCCTCAATAGCTGAAGAAACCGCTGAAATAGAACTATTTGGAAAGGCACCAAGCGAGTTGTACAGAGTGGGTAGAATGGGGTTATTCGAACAGGCTGCAGGAGGAACCTTATTGCTCGACGAAGTCGGAGAGATGCCTTTGGGTTTGCAGGCAATGCTCCTTAAGGTACTAGAGTACGGTACTTATCACAGGATCGGCGATGTGCAATTGAAGTCAATCTCTTGCAGAATAATTTGTACCAGTAGTCAAGACTTGATTGAATTGATAAGTGAGGGCAGATTTAGAGAAGACTTATATTATCGCCTGAATGTTTTGTCTCTTAAAGTACCTGCTTTGAGGGAGCGAAAAGCGGATATTGTCCCTATAGCCAATCAATTACTCACTCAGCAAAGTAAAAAATTAGGTAAGCAAGCACCACAACTGAGTAAGTCTTGCCTTGAATATTTGCAGTCTTATCCGTGGCCTGGAAATGTTCGGCAACTCAGAAATGCCTTATATCGGGCGATATCGCTTTCAGATGGGGTCAAAATATCACATGACGACATACAATTACCGCCTTGCAGTAGCACATTTACTTATATCGATGAGAACTTTGAAGGAAGTTTGGAGCAAGAAGTCAAAAAATTCGAAAAAGACATGCTGAAAAAACTTTATCCATCGTATCCAAGTACAAGGCAGCTAGCTAGAAAGCTTGGGCTCAGTCACACAGCAATAGCGAATAAACTGAGAGAATACGGCATTAATAAGATGACAGCTAGGCATTAGTTTATGTACAGCAAAGATCGGCAGACCGAAATATTGTCTGCCACCTTTTATTGCAGGGTTCGACCGAAAACATAGTTACAAGCACTATTTGGGATAGACTTTTACAACGGCAATTCTGTTGTGTTTTTAACTTGCTTCAGCGCAAAAGTAGAACTTAAGTGGTCAACTAAGGGTAAGTTAGTTAAGGTGGATTTTAGTAAGTGCTCATAGTCTTCAATACTTTTTATGATTACTTTGAGTAAATAATCTTTGTCTCCGCTGGTTGTATGGCATTCGACTATTTCCTCGACATCTTCGACGGCATTTTCAAATCTGGTGAGTGAATCGCCTGTGTGATTTTTTAAGGTAACATAAATAAATACGGATACCCCCACATTTAGTTTTTTAGCATCGAGCAATGTGACTTTCTTACGAATAATGCCCTCGTTTTCCATTTTTTTTACTCTGCGCCAACAGGGTGTATGAGAGAGACCTACACGCTGACTTAGCTCCGCCATTGATACCGTTGCGTCTCGTTGCATGACTTTAAGTATTTCAATATCGAATTTATCCAATTTCATTTTTTTATCTCGTACCGAAGTGATTAAGTGTCATATTTCTTTAAAGTACATAATATAGGATATTTATTCTAATAAATATAAAAATATGAAATATATAACTAATCCGACCTCATTGTTACAGTTTATTTGCAAGACACATCCTCTAACTTTCTTATATTATTTAATTATGAAAGTTTTTTTACTGAGTCTGTCGACTTGGCTTTTTGAGTCGGTAATTTCGCTAGTAAAAAGCTTGTACATACTCTAATGCATAGATTCGTAATCAAAGCATATGAAAGTTGAAAAACACGCTCATGTGGTTTGTAAATTGGACATAGTAAAAGAAAAGGAAAGCGATAAGTAAACGCATTACTTGTTACTAGCTTCTGTATTAGTTTTAATTTGTGATTATGGTCAATGTTGTTAGTAAACAATAAAAACAGATGTTGAGTAAACTTTAAGCAGATAAACAAAACGTAAACACTTTGACTTGCATAGAGTAAAGTAAATAGTCATAATTCGCGGCCTGTTAACAACTATACGTTGTTTGCGTTTCAATGGTGAACTCCGGTTCTTTCGCAATAATAGCGTGGGAACCCGGTCAGGCCCGGAAGGGAGCAGCCGTACCACGGGACTTATGTGCCGAGATGTAGCTGGGGTTTACCACCACACACTTCTTTCCGAATCATAGACTTGTACAAAGCGGACTTACTTTTACTTTTCTTCGCAAAACTAAATCTTAGAGTTTATGTGGAAAAATTATATCTAATACGTAATTTGACCTTTAGCCAGGTTTGTCATAATCTCAAGCGTAATGAAATTAGAATAAGAACTAGCGAATAAGTTCATCTAATTTTCATAAATAATAAAATTAAATAAAAAAATAATATTTTAAGCAACAAGGGAAAAACATGATCTTTAGTAAATCAAGAATAGCGATCGCTATGGCTGCTTCTATGGGGCTTGGGCTATCGTCAGGTGCCTCATTGGCGCAAGAATCATCAAACGAAACTGCTGCTGATGAAAACGTCGAAAAAATTTCAATCACAGGTTCTCGACTCCGTCGAGCTGAATTCAGCCAAGCATCGCCAGTTTTTAGTTTTGGCTCCGAAGACATTAGTGTACGAGGTTTCACTAATGTCGCTAGTATCCTAAACCAGTCACCGCTGTTTGGGGGCTCGCAAACACCAGTTGGTGCACAAGATGCCGCCGACGCTGGGCAGAACCAAGTCAACTTGTTTGATTTAGGTACTGTAAGAACACTTACTCTGGTCAATGGTAGACGGTTTGTATCAGGTCAGTCCCCGACTCTTGGTGGTTCGCAGGTTGATTTGAACTCGATTCCTGCAGCTCTCATAGAACGAATTGAAGTTGTACCATTGACAGGTGCTGCAAGTTATGGAGCTGACGCAATCGCAGGTACCGTAAACATAATATTAAAAGACGACTATGAAGGATTCCAAGCTTGGGTTCAAGGTGGTAATAACGAAGAAGGTAACTACAAGCAGATCAACTTTGGCGTTGTTGGCGGTGGTAATTTTGCAGAAGACCGCGGTAATGTGACCTTTGGTATGGAATATACGAAAGACGATGGTTTGTTGCGCTGTGATTTTGATGAGCTGTGCATAAACAATCCTTTCCAAGATGACCCGCGCAACAGATACTTAGACTTGGACGGTGACGGCGTGCCAGATGATAGAAATGGCGATGGTGTACTCGACGCAAATGATGCACAATCGTCAACGGCAATACGACGCGGTCAGCGCATTCGCTTGTTTGGCGAAACCGGCTCAATCGGGCCTCTTGGTGGTGCGTGGATTGCTGGTGCCGCTGGTGCAGCGTCTGACGGTAACTTTTATGGTTGGACGCCAGGCGGTGATTTAGATACTTGTCAGCCAGGTCCTGCGGCTGACCGCGGAATATTTGCATACACACCAGACGGTGAAAGCGAGAGTGACATCTGTGGTAGCGACTTCTTTGACTCAGTTGCACAGATTATCTCGCCTGTGAGTAGATTTAATACTTACGCATCTTTGTCTTACGATATCACTGACGAAATCACATATAAAACTGATTTTGTATTCTCTAATTCAAAGGCAAGAGAACTGGTAAACCAAGGCGGCTTTCAAACCCACTTCTTCGGCGGTACTGGCGCACCACTAGACTTCGATTTGTCTAACCCATTCCTAAGTGCGCAAACGGTTGACCAACTTACGGGTCTTGGTTTCGAAGATGGCTTCAGTTTATATCGCTTCAATAACGATATCGTCAGTCTAGGCGCAAATGCAAATGAAAACTCGACTTGGCGTGTTTCAAATATACTTGAAGGTGTTTTTACGCTAGCCGACAAAGATTTCTGGTGGGACATTTCTGTTGTACATGGTCGTAATGACAGTGTCGTTGAAACCGTCGGAATTGTTGATGGTCGTTTCCTAAACGCAGTTGATGCACGTCGAATTGATGATGCTTTACTTGAGCAGGTTAGATTGCAAGACCCAGAAGATGCGACTGATGATTTAGAAAGCTTAGATGCAGCCTTGTTAGCATTACAAAATTCAAGATCGCAATTTACAGGCGGATTCCAACGCGGTGACATCATTTGTGGTGCGTATGCAGATTTGGCAGCGGGTACGCTTGGCGGATTTAACTCTAGAGCTTCTGGCAATGGATTAACAGATGAAGACTTGCCATTTATAGACGGATGTGTGCCTTTGAATTTGTTTGGTGACGCTGCTCAACTGAATAGTCCTGAAGCACTTGATTTTATTCAAGGCGGCCCCAGATTTGCGCGCTCTGAGAACAAACAAACAGTGTTTACAGCAAACATTGGCGGTTCTGCATTTGAACTACCAGCCGGTTTTGTTGACTTTGTAGTGGGTTATGAAAGGCGTATCGAGAAAGGTACCTATCGTCCAGGCTTGGGTTTGAGAGTGCCTGTAACTCGGTCTAGTCTCGACCAATCTGTGTTAGGTGGATTTGATACAAACGAGTATTATTTCGAGTTAGCGGTTCCGTTGATAGACGAATCAATGGATATTCCTTTGGTTCAAGGATTAGACCTGACTTTAGCGTACAGAAACCAAGAGTTTAACACTGATGCGCCAAGAGGATTTGAAGACCGTTCTACTGACGAAGATGTCTATCAAGTCTCGTTGATGTGGGATTTGAATGATGAAGTGGCAGTTCGTGGGACATACGCAACTGCATTCCGTAATCCATCAATTCAAGAATTGTTCCAGCCTGAAGTACAGACTTTTATTAATGGTGATGATCCTTGTGATGCCAGAAGTGTTGGTCTAGGTCCAAATCCAAGCGTACGCAGAGCAAACTGTGAATCGATTGGGATCGACCCAGATACTTTTACGTCGAATATCCAAGACGGTACAATTTCAACCGGTTTTGAATCTGGCAACCAAGACTTACAACCAGAAACAAACGAGTCATACTCAGTTGGTATTGTATACTCTCCAAAAGCTGTTGACGGTCTAGATATTGCCATCGATTACTACAACTTGGAAATTGAAGATTCGATCGAACAATTGGAGTTTGAAGATCAAGCAGCGATATGTTTTGATTCAAACAACTTCCCTAATGAACCTGCATGTAATAGCTTCATCAGGGATGACGATTTCCAAGTTATCCGAGTAACTGAGTTACCAATAAACGTTGCGACTTCTACTTTTGAATCAGTAACCTTTAAAGTACTTTACGAGCACGATTTAGGTGAGTGGGGTACTCTAAAACTTGATTCATTTAATCAGTACAACATTACTAATGAATTCCAAGCAACACCGGGTTCTGAAGTTGAAGAAGATGTAGGTGACTTTGCTGATCCAGATTACTTAGGTACTTTTGACATCGATTGGTATTACGATGATTGGTTAGTAAGCTGGCGTACACGTTGGCAGTCAAGCGTTGCTATTGATGCTCTAGAGCAACAAGTCTATGCAGATAGCTTTGACAATAGTACAACTGGATTCTTAGATAATGGTGATGAGGTAACACTTTGGACGGGTAACTGGGATAATTCTACAGGTACTCGCTTCATCACAGATTTGTCCGCAAGTTATACTTTCAGTTCAAACACCACTGTACAATTGAACGTGTTCAACTTGTTTGATCGTGACCCAGGTGCCAACGGCGTGAAAGCTTGGGGTGTTCGTCACTTTGGTTTGGATGAACAAATTGGTCGTCGCTTTTCTTTACGAGTGACCCAAACTTTCTAACAATTAAGTTATGGTATAAAGCGTGATGGTGCTCCATCACGCTTTTTTTGTTGTTTTACTCATGTCCAAAACGGTTAACGTTTTTTTCCAAATCACTTAAGTTCTTATCAGCAAAGTCTTTGTGAATAAAATCCGGACTAAGGTCTTGGACTCGCGCGTTTTCAATTGCTTGACCCGCGTTGAACAAGATTGAGTCATTGTATTTTCCCGTAATAAAACTCAAACCAACAGGCATTCCCTTTATTTTCCCTGCTGGCACGCTTAAATGAGGATACCCAGCAATTGCCGCCATATAGCCAATGCCAGGAAAACCTTTAGGAGCGTTGTCACCATATATTCCGTCAATAAGAAAACTGGGATTGTTTGACGGCGCCACTAGCATTGAAAGCTGATGCTCATCTAACATCGCGTCGATACCAAGACCTCTAGTGTGCTCTTGTACATATGTCAATGCTTCTAAGTAGTCATCAGATCGGAGGTCGATTGTTGCTAGTGATTTTTCGAATATTGATTGGTCAAATACTCCCAATACACGCGCCTCCCTCTCGTTAAATGCAATTAAGTCTTCGAGTGATTTAAGCTGCAGTTCTGCACTTGAATCTTCTAGGTATGCATTTATTCCATGCTTAAACTCTGTAAGTAAAACTAGGTAAGATTTTTCCCAAAAGTCCTCCGGTAAATCCGGTGCTTCGATTTCTACCAACTCTGCGCCAGCTTTTTCTAATATTCCGAGTTGCGATTTGAACATCGCTCGCACAGCACTAACATTTCCCAATCTATTTATTACCACTCCTATTCTATGTCCTCTGAGTGATGCATTTGGAGACTTTGCGAAATCAAGTAATGACTGTTTTATGCTCCCATAATTGTCTTCTGTCATGATTCCAGTCATTAATGCTGATTGCCGAACGGTTCTCGTCATAGGGCCAGCTGTATCTTGGCTATGAGATATAGGTACTATGTACTTTGCTGAGAGCAATCCCACTGTTGGTTTAAAACCTACTATACCGTTCATTGATGCAGGGCAGATAATTGAACCGTTTGTTTCAGTACCGATTGCGAAATCAACGATACCAGCTGCCACCGCTGCTCCTGAACCTGAGGATGAGCCGCAAGCAGAGCGAGATAAGTTGTGAGGATTTCTAGTCAAACCACCAACTGAGCTCCAACCGCTTATAGAGTCTTCAGATCTAAAATTTGCCCATTCAGAAAGATTTGTTTTCCCAAGTATTACTGCGCCCTCATGTCTTAATTTTTCAACAATGGGGGCATCTCTTTTTGTATGATTATCTCTCAGAGCAAGAGATCCTGCTGTCGTAGCAAGCTCAAAAGTTTCAATATTGTCTTTGACCAAAATAGGGATCCCTGCAAGTAATCCACCCTTAGCCAATTGCGCTCTTTCGTCTTCAATCGCATTTGGGTTAATAGACAGAACACTATTAATACCGCCGTCGACCTTGTCAATTTTAGTAATTTTATTCAGCGCTAACTGAACTTTGCTCTTTGAATCTTGAAGATTCGTACTGTTGCAACTTACTGTGAGAAAAAGACAAATTGCACCGCCTATATTGATAATAATTTTTTTCATTGTTGTAGCACCTGTCGTTTGTGTTTTATTTATTTTCGATTAGCACTCTCAAGATATTCCAAACCTTGCGTAATGGCTTTTTCTACGTTCATTTGCATTTGAAGTCTTTCAGAATTAGGTAGATAAAATGCCATATCTACCTCAAATCTTATGTATCTAGGTGGTAGCTGATTTAACACTAAACAAACTAAGTCAGCTATATAATCGTCTGATTTACCCTTGCATTCCTTGGTTTTGTCGAGTGTTTCGAGTACTAAGTGTTCATAATAGTTGTGAATATCGTTGTCTAATTTCATTTAAATACCTTGGTTACATGTAAGATGGTACTGCTTATATAACATAACGCATTTGTTTGTATGAACTACTTCCCCAAATGGCAAAGTATCGTTCTACATTCTTTGCATATACGAGACCAGTTCACCAGAAAATCATACATTACCATGTAATCTAAATGTAATAGGCGGATTTTTACTGTTGTGATCAAGATTTCGCTGTTGGTTGAGTTAAAGATGTGTTTACTATTTCGGTGTGTTTAATTAAGAATTGAATCTACTATTTAAAATTAATTTCTTATTAATTGTATGATAAATATGAATAATATTTGTCATTGAATCTGCATCGCGCAAAATTGCGAGTTGTAACAGGACATTATCCACTACTCTTACCAGAACTTAGATATTAATTTATTTGCAATAAGTTCGCTTGAGCAACCTTGACATTTATGTAACATCCTGTGACTATTTAGGGGATTGCCTTTATGGGTAATACAAAGGCAGAACATTAATATAATCATGTCGATCGCCACCTTAGCGTGCTGACACAGGAATTAACGGTTGGGAATATGTCCAAAATGAGCAAGAGAACTCAAATTGCGGCGGGTGTAGTGGGTGCTTTAGCTTTAGCATCAACTTCAATCGCTTTTGCAAACCCGCTTACAGACGTTCAAAAAGAAGAACAAAAGATAGTAAGGGATGCAGCAAAATCACAAGAAAAAATCGACGGTTTACTTGAACAATCACAAGAGCTGCTTGCAGAGTACAGAAGCGTTGTCGATCAGACAGAAAACCTAAAGATATATAATGATTACTTAGCTGGTTTGGTTGCGGATCAACAGCGTAGTATCGACTCTCTTCAACGCCAAATTGATTCGATCGAAGAGACTAAGCAAAACATCGTTCCATTGATGTACAAAATGATCGATAGTTTAGAGCAATTCATCAAGCTAGATATTCCAATTAATCTAGACGAGCGTTTAAGTCGCGTAGAGCGTCTGCGTGACCTGATGACTCAATCAAATGTAACAGTATCTGAGCAGTTTCGTCAGGTTCTAGACGCGTACTCGATTGAAAACCAGTACGGTCGCACCATTTCTTCAAATGCAGGCGAAATTTCTGTTGACGGCAGCACAGTTCCTGTAGATTTCTTCAATCTGGGTCGTACCTCATTGGTAGCATTAACGCTGGACCAGTCTGCTTCTTATGTATGGGACAACGATGCTAGAGCATGGCAAGCCCTTGACGATTCTTACCTAGGTTCTGTAATCACAGCGGTGCGCATTGCGCAAGGCTTGGAGCCGGAAGATCTAGTTAAATTACCTATTAAAGCTGCGGAGTAATCGTCAATGAAAACAATGATTAAAACACTATTGGCGACAGCCTCAATTGCTTTGGCTGTGGGCAGTGCTTCTGCGCAAACCGCGAATTCATTGGAAGCATTATTAGAACAAGTTAAAAAAGACAGAGTGTCTGAAGCAAAAATTAATGCAGATCGCGAAAGAGAGTTCATGAGTGATAGAGCAGATAAGCAGGCCCTGTTGCGCAAGGCTCAATCAGATTTTGCTTCTGAAGAAGCGCGCGGTGAGCGTTTGACGAAGCAATTTGCTGACAACGAAAAAGCAATAATTGCCAAAGAGGAAGAACTTGATCAAGCAACAGGCACACTAGGTGAGATGTTTGGTGTAGTTCGCCAAGCCTCTGCAGATGCTTATGGTAATATTTCTACCTCTATTGTGAGTGCTCAAATGAAAGGTCGCGAGGCTTTCTTAAAAGAAATGTCTCAAGATTCTAAAGGCTTACCTAACATTAAAGAGCTTGAAGAGCTTTGGTTATCTCTGCAACAAGAAATGACGGCTTCTGGTCAAGTAGTTAAGTTTCAAGCAGAAGTGGTTGACCTTGAAGGTGGATCTACTACTCAAGAAGTGGTTCGTGTTGGTACATTCAACCTAATTGGTGAACAGGGTTATTTGGTATACAACGACTCTGCTGACAAAATCCAGCCTCTTGGTCGTCAACCAGAAAGCTATCAAGTTGCTTCTACTCAAGACCTTCGTGATGCAACCAGTGGTTTAGTTCCGGTTTATATCGACCCTTCTCGCGGTGCAATTCTTAACTTATTCAAGCAAAAAGCAACCTTGTCAGAGCGTTATCATGCAGGTGGTATCGTTGGTTACATTATCACTGGTATGTTAGCTATTGGCTTGTTAATCGGTGTATTTAAACTCGTTCAACTAAGCGTCATGGCAGGCAAGATGAAGTCACAGCTTAACAATATTGACAACCCATCTTCTGGCAATGCACTAGGCCGTATCTTAAGTATCTACAAAGAGAACAAAACAGTAGACACAGAAACCCTTGAACTGAAACTAGACGAAGCTATTCTGAAAGAGCTGCCTACCGTTGATGCAGGTATTAACATTATTAAGATTTTCTCTGCTATTGCACCGCTACTAGGTCTACTTGGTACGGTACTTGGTATGATTGCTACCTTCCAGCAAATCACATTGTTTGGTACGGGTGACCCACGAATCATGGCAGGATCAATTTCAATGGCGCTAGTAACAACCGCACAAGGTATCATCGCTGCACTACCGTTAATTTTGATGCACAGCATCGTGGCTGCACGTAGTAAGTCGATTGTTCACATTTTAGACGAGCAAACAGCGGGTATCATTGCAGAACACGCAGAAGCGGAGAAAGCATAATATGTTGACCCTAATTGGATTATGGGAATCTGTTAGGGAATTCATCGCTACTGGTGGCGACGTATTGTACTTCGTTGCTGCCGCGCTCTTTCTTATGTGGGTTTTAATGATAGAGCGTTACTGGTATTTGTCGGCTGTGTTTCCGAAGGTACGCAAGCAAATTATTGCGGATTGGGATGCACGAGCAGACACAACATCATGGTATGCGCATAGAATTCGCGATGCATGGATTTCACGAGCATCTGATAATTTGCAAGCTCGCTTATTAATTATCAGAACTTTAGTTGCGATGTGCCCTCTAATAGGATTATTAGGTACGGTTACCGGCATGATCAATGTTTTTGAAACAATGTCAACGCAGGGAACTGGCAACGCCAGATTAATGGCTGCTGGTATATCGATGGCAACTATTCCTACAATGGCTGGGATGGTGGCCGCACTATCAGGACTGTTTTTTAGCTCTCGTTTAGAGGCAAAAGCTAAAATGCACAAAGAGTCCTTGATAGATAGCTTGCCACATCATTAGTAGAGGTAGTTATGGCACGTAAAACAAGAGAACCAGATGAGGAAGCGCAAATTGATATGACACCGATGCTAGACATCGTGTTTATTATGCTTATTTTCTTCATCGTAACGACCGTTTTTGTAAAGCAAGCAGGTATGGAAGTAAACAAACCTGAGGGCGAAACGGCAGTTCAATATAAAAATGCCAACATTTTTATAGCAATCACTGAAGATGGCGATGTTTGGATCGACAGACGAGAAATATCTGCCGAAGCGGTGAGAGCAAACCTAGAAAAGTTACTTCTGGAACAGCCGACTGATGTTGTTTTTATCCAAGCGGATGAAAAAACGCGGCACGGCTTAGTGATAGAGGTAATGGACCAAGTAAAAGCAGCCGGTATTGATCGTGTTGCGGTTGCAGTGAGGGAGTAAGTATTATGGTGAGAATAATTGCTTCTATATTCATTGGTGCGGGTATTGTATTTGCCCTCTTTGTTATCATGGCAAAGTTGGTGGAAAATACGGGTGAGCGCTCTGAGCCTCTAGAGCCACCACCGGTCATCGATATTGTTATGAGTGAGCCTGAAGATAGCACACAAACGCGTGTTCGACAGCCACCTCCACCTCCACCCCCGCCACAAGAGCCGCCAAAGGCTCAAGTGGTTGAGCCTGAAGTAGCCGAACCAGATGCTAATGCGTTTAGTTTAGCTGTTCCCGGTATTGATACAGGTGGTGTTGGCGTAAATATTGGTGGCTTTGGCGGGCAGATTCAAGATGGTGATGCAACCCCCATATTTCGTCAGGATCCTAAATACCCTCCAGAAGCAGCACGCGATGGTAAAGAAGGTTGGGTAAAACTATCCTTTACTATTAATGAGATTGGTGGTGTTGAAGATGTTGAAGTTATTGACGCACAGCCAAAGCGTATATTTGACCGTGAAGCAAAACGCGCGTTAAGAAAATGGCGTTACAACCCTAAAATTGTTGACGGCAAAGCAGTCAGACAACCAGGCTTGACTGTTCAGCTAGACTTTACGCTGGAAGGAGGTTAGTTATGATTAAGCAATTTAATAAATTATTGCTGACTTGTTCGATGTTGACTGCAGGTGTATGGAGTTCAAGTGCATTCGCAGTTGAACCGCCAGTGTTGTGCCCGGGCTATGTGCCTGCTAAAACGCAGCTTATTGGACAAAGCGCGGGTAAAAAGCTTACTGCGGCGTTTGAAGCATATAATCAAGACAACACACCCGAAGCGATTCGTATCTTAAAAGATATTGAAGCTAAAGAGCCTTTCGATCAGGCCACGGTCAACAAGTTTCTAGGCCAACTTTTGATATCAGAAGATGATAAAGAAGAAGAAGCCTTAAAAACCTTGATCGCGTCGGTTGATACTAAAGTGTTAAACGATAAAGATCATGCCGATGTGTTGTACTTGGCTGCTCAACTTTCTCTCCAATTGGAAAAGTTTGAAGACTCTATCGCTTGGTATGAAAAGTGGATGAAATTTACCTGTAAGGAAGATTCAGAAACATATACCAGAATAGGTCAGGCTTACACGCAAATGAAACAATTTGCTAAGGTGATAGAGCCAGCAGATAAAGCAATTGCCTTGCTTGAAGAGCCTAAAAAGGATCCTTACGTATTAAAAGTAAGTTCTTATATGGAGCAAAAGCAATTTAAAAATGCTTTGGACGTTGCTAAAACCTTAGTCGTTTTATTTCCTGATGATAAGCAATGGTGGATAATGACTGGGCAGTTTTATATGATGCTCGAAGACTACACCAATGCACTAGCTACATTATCAGCGGCATATAGACAAGGGTTTTTAACCAAGAAGTCCGATATCAAGTTGTTGATTCAGTTGTATTCTGCACAGGACGCGCCAATCCAAGGTGCCCGTCTTTACAAAAAGTACCTCGAAGAAGGGCTGTTTGAAGAAAACGAGCAGGAATTGGCTTCTTTAGCAAGAACGTATCATCAAGCTAAAGAGTATAAATCAGCCGCACAGTATTATGCTAAAGCCGCAGCTAAAGAACCCAAGCCTGATTATTTTCAGAAGCAAGGTGAATTACTGCTTAATGCTGAAGACTATAAAGGTTCTATTGCAGCTTTGAATAAAGCTTTGGAAGCGGGAATTGATAGCCCAACCAAAGTGCACTTCACGTTGATGCAAGCAAACTTCTATGCGGAAAACTTTACGAAAGCGTATGAGCACGCTAAAGAGTCTAGTACTGATTCTAGCTTACGCAGAAATGCAAGAGCTTGGATGTCACATATTAAGACCAAGGCTAAAAACCGCGGTATTAATCTCTAACGGATACTCAGGCAATTTTAAAAACCCGCTAATATTAGCGGGTTTTTTTTATTTCATTTTGTAAGCGAATTTCTAAAACTTGCCTATCTTGTTTAGCCATTCCAGTCGTATTTAAGTCTTCAATCAACGAGAGAATTGTAGTGTTCTGAGTTTTCTGAGCAATGTAATAGCACTCGGCTAAAATATGCTGCGGAAGAATATCACCAGCCACAAACCTTGCTATATTTTGTAGGACTATTGTGTGGTTCACTTCATTGCTACTGTGAGCCGTATTTTTTAGCCGCTGTGGTAGCCGTCGCCATATTTTAGGTTTAAAAGCGCATAAGTAAGGCAGAGTGATTGATAACTGATTGTGCAGAAACTCGCTCAGTTTGTATTTGTTAGAAGTACTCTTTGATGAAACAAAAAAGCCCGATATTGTGCCACTGGCGCTATCAATTTTTTCTCCTGCCTTTACCAGTAAAAACGCATTTTTTCTCCAAAATTTGAATAATTCATCAGTAAATCCAAAGTTTGTACATAAAACATCATTGTTCTCATTTGCCAGCCTTTGTGTATAGGCAAGTAGTTGACTCCCTATACCCATAAGTCTGTATTTGTCGAGTACCGCCACCCGTTGTATCCGAATATAACTGTACTCTAAGAAATCATGACAGTGTGTATACAGCGCCATATTTTGCGCAAATAGGTGACCTTGCACGCGACGCCTTCCCAACGCAATATCCTCAGCGAGCGCATTTTGCGCAAAGTTGCCCTCATTCACATAAATAACAACTCCAATCACACTTTGTTCATCTTGAACCTTTCTCATCGCGCATACCAAATGATAGCTTGGGTCATCCAAGAGTCGTTGAATATCATTTGGTGTAGTTTGATAGTGCGCTTTTAGCAGTATGTTGACGACTTCGTGATATAAGTGTTTGTTTGATATGAGCGCTTGCTTTGATATTGCTTTTATCGTGAGTTCTGAATTCACGTCATTGCGCGCTGTGATTTGATCAAATGAGGGTTCATCTACTTTGGGTGTAAAGATTTTTTCGAACAACTCTTCTATAGGGTCATTATCATACCAACGAAATGCCTGCCTTAATTCATATTGCTGAATTTGCGCTATACTCGGTAATAGGCGAGTGAGCAAGCCTTGTCCGGTTCCCTCATAACCATCGTAGGTGCCGGCCATCACAACAAAAGCATATTTTGCTACTATTTTTGTAATCAGTTCTGGTGAGATAGATGCCAATTCATCGATGAATAAGATGTCTTTGTCCACATTGTATTCTTCGTCGGCGGCAATATCTGGGGGGAGATACTCTGCTATCGGTGAGCAATAGTTTTCTATCGAACGCGATATTACCTGGCATTGTTGACGTTTATCTGATGTGTAGCCAATACGCATTCCACGGTTTAGGGCATATGCAGCTATTTGGGCAAGAAGGGTGGACTTACCGCGACCGCGCTTACCCAAAATTACAAATTTTCCAGATTGATTTCGTGCCAGACTTTGTGTGATGTCTTCGTAAATCAGAGACTGTTCGGTCGATAACTGTAGTTGTTGAAGGTTGTTGTTAAATGGAAAAGATGAATCATTGTCGACCGATTGTGGCGTTTTTAGTTGCGTTAAACGCGGGCTTAAATGCGAGACACAAGGTGAGCGTTGTAACTCGCTAAGCAAATGCGCCACAAAATAACTATAGCTCGCATTACATTGATAGCTGAGTAAACGATTGTGCTTAACATCCAATACAGGCCATTGTTTAAGCCTCGGACACAGGATTATAAAGCAGCCACATTTGTCTACAAGGCCAGCACTAGCAAATAGAGCCGATGCAGAAAAACCTTTGCGAGCGTCGAATACAAGGTGGGAATATTGACTGCCCAATACGCTATTAATTTTACTTTGTGATAGGGTTTTATAAGGTGTATCAGTTGGTTTATTACTAATCAGGAGCAGTGACTGCGCGTTTGAAGCAATTGCTTCAATAGCTGCATTTATACCGCTACTATTTGCATTTAATAACAGTATGCTGCGATGAATTTGTTTCTTTTGTCGGCTTTGTAACCAGCTTTTAAGCTGGCTTAAAAGCTGAAGGTTTGCTTGAAACACACTAGAGCTCATATAATTACGTTTTGATAGGCTGCGCAGTGTTTGGCTTTGCCAGTAGGTGGGTGCTCGATTCACTAGAATTAAAGTCTCAAAGGCATGGATGCCTTTGTGAAGCCTCCACGGATGGGTTTATGGCGTCTTTAATTCTAGTGAATCGAGCACCCACCTACTGGCAAAGCCAAACCTCTCACAGCTGTTTGATTTTACACGCAAATTGGAGCAAATCACATGCAGTTTATGTCTCGACGTCTAGTTATGCCGAGTGATCTAAATTATGCAGATTCTTTATTCGGTGGCAGAGTATTAGAATGGATCGACGAAGAAGCCGCTATTTATGCTATCTGTCAGCTGGGTACCAATTGTTTAGTCACAAAGCATATTGGTGAAATAAGTTTCGAAGCACCGGCTTTGGTTGGCGAAGTGCTTGAGTTTGGTTTAGTGACTAAAAAAGTCGGTAGAACGTCAATAACGGTAACATGCTTGGTAAGGAACAAGGCAACTAAATCGACAATCTGTTTGGCAGACGACATAGTGTTTGTTGCCGTCGATCCCATCACTCGGCAATCGACACCACACGGTAAAACTATGGCTGAGCTAGAGGCACAAACGCGTGAAGAATTAAAAACATTAAATTTACTTCATTCAGCGCTTGAGTAACTTGTAAGCCTTCCATAATACTAGAACTCTTGATAACATGCGCGCCGTCTAAAAGACACATGTTGAAATCAACCAAGGGGTGCAGCGAATGCTGCTGAGATTCGAAAGAAAACCCTTATTTACCTGATCCGGTTAGTACCGGCGTAGGAATGGTTAACAATTTATTGTCCCAATACCTGCCGTAATACCGGATCTTTTCTTTAAGAAGAGATTCGATGAACAAATCAAAACTTGCAATATCTATCATTACTGCCATCGCGCTACCCACTTTTGCTGCTGTCGCAGAAGAGTCAACAACAGAGCGTATCACGGTGACTGCCAGCTTAGTAGAAAGAGACTTATCAGACTTACCCGGCTCTGTAGTCGTATTGGATAAAGAGAGCATTAGCCAACGAGAGTCGAGGCATTTACAGGATCTTGTGTCTGCTTTGCCTAATTTAAATTTTACTGCTGGCGCGACACGAGGTAAATTTTTACAAATTCGAGGAATTGGTGAACGCAGTCAATTTTCTGAACCCACCAATCCTTCTGTCGGCTTGTTATTGGATGAGTTAGATATATCGGGGTTGGGTAGTTTGGCGACGACTTTTGATTTAGCGCAGCTAGAGCTTTTGTCTGGGCCTCAATCTGTTGCCTCTGGCATCAATAGTTTGGCGGGCGTAGTAAAATTGGTGAGTACACCCGCAGATGGTGAGCAGAGTGGTTTCTTTACTGCAAGCATCGCGGAATTTGGCGAATGGCAGCTGGGTGCGGCGCATGGAAACAATATCAATGACGCGCTTAGTTATCGCGCCAGTATACAAAAAACAGTGTCAGATGGTTTTGTTGAAAACGCATTCTTGGAGCGTGACGACACCAATGGCGTGGACGAGTTGACGGCCTCTTTGTTTGTCAATTTGGCAACGTCGGCAAACTCTTCACTAGATTTCCGTTTTTATCACTTTAACATTAATAACGGTTATGATGCCTTTAGCTTAAACAACGATAATGTTACCTTGTCGGACGAGCCAGGCAGAGATCATACCGATGCGAATGCCCTTAGTATTAAATTTGAACAAACCTTCGATCGTTTCCAACTGCAAACCACACTAACAACTCTCAGTGGCGATTTTGATTATGCCTACGACGAAGACTGGACGTTTACCGGCATTCATCCAGATGGCTATACATCATTTGACCGCTATTTGCGAGATATAAGGCGTTCGTCCTTTGATGTAAAGCTGGCATCACTTTGGTCTGCTGAGCACAACTGGTTGCTTGGGCTGAATATATACAATAATTCAGAAGACTTGTTGCGTGAGTACACTTTTAACGATGGTGATTTTACCAGTGAGTATACACCGCAGTCTGCTTCAATTTTTGGACAATATTCTGCTCCCCTTAGTTCTACCGTGCGCTTGACTGGGTCGTTGAGGCTAGAGCATTTTACGGCGGATTATCAAGACAACGCGGGCTTTACCGAGCAGCTTGATGACAGCTTGTTGGCAGCGTCAGTATCACTTGAATATTCACTGAACAATACGCTGCTGTACAGTACCTTATCACGCGGTTACAAAGCGGGTGGGTTTAACATTGATGAACGTTTAGCTGGCACAGATAGAACATTCGATCCAGAATTTAATTGGAACATGGAGTTCGGCGTAAAAGGACAAGCATTTGATGGATTGGCAACAATTAATGCCTCCGTTTTTTATATGCAGCGCGAAGATGCACAAGTGAGTGATTTTGCCATATTTCAAAACACGGTTGATGATGGCACTGTAGTCTCGTCGTTTGCTGACGCCATTCGCAACACTGACACAGGTAAAAATCGGGGGCTTGAAATCAGTTCGGATTGGTATGTACAAGATAATTGGACGATTAAAGCGAATGTCGCTTACCTACGCGCAACGTTTGGTAATTACACGCGTATTGATGGAAGCTTTGTTCCTGAGCAGGAACAAGCGCAAGCGCCAAAATTTACCGTGTTCGTCTCATCAAATTATGCTTTTACTGAGCATTTGTCCTGGTATCTAGATGTCGATGCAAAAGACGAATTTCGGCTATCAATAGGGCATGAAGAGCGTTCGCCATTTAGCTATGTTGTGAATTCTCGACTCAATTACAATATGACTTATGGGCAAGTGAGCCTTTGGGTGAAAAATTTGTTTGATAGGGAATTGCTAACGCGTGGTTTTGGTGGTTTTGGTAATGATCCTCGTAAAGGTTATGTGACAGAGCCATACTTTCAATTTGGTCAAGCGCGCCAAGTTGGTATCAGCTATCGCTATAATTTTTAGAACGGAGAGTACAAGACGATGAAACTAGCGGTAGAAATAACCCTGTATCCTCTGGATAATGCTTACATTGGGTTTATTCAAGATTTTATTGCTCGTTTAAACGAAGAGCCGGACTTGTATGTGAATACCACGCATACTTGCACCTTGGTCTCAGGTGACTACGATCAAGTTATGCATGTTTTGCATCGAGAGTTTAAAACGACATATCAGCAAGTTGGTCAAGCGGCTTTTGTGTGCAAATTCTTGAATGCGGATAATATGGATATTAGCTAATGGATGAAGTGTGGCAGGCTCTACTAAGTCAATGGCAATCACAAAGTGGCCTAGAGCTTTTTGCTGTTGCGCTGGCTATTGCTTATGTTTGGCTGGCAACTGAAGAGTCAATCTGGTGTTGGCCTGCCGCACTTATCTCGACAAGCTTGTACACCTTTATATACTGGGACGTTAGTTTGTTGTTCCAAGTATTGCTCAATGCCTACTATGCAGTGATGGCGGTGGTGGGCTGGCTTTCATGGCGTCAAAAGCCATCGAGCGCTGTATTGCTAGTAAGTATTATGTCTACGCAACAGCACTTGCTATTTATTGCAAGTGCTGGAACATGCACTGCGCTTATTTATTTTTTCGCCGCACATTGGTTGAGTTATGAACAGCTTTTACTTGATGCGAGTATTACCGTATTTTCGCTGTTCACCACTTTTCTCACGGTTAGAAAAAAACGCGCCTCTTGGCTCTATTGGATCATCATTAACGCTGCTACGGTATATCTAGTTGTTAAAGCGGGTTTGATATTTACTGCTTTATTAATGCTGATATATATTGTGATTGCGATAAAGGGCTATTGGCAGTGGACACAAAGTATGCAGGCACCAAGGTCTGTTGCAGATTCAGCTGTCTGATGATTGTCTTTACTTAGTATGCATTTACGCTCGCCAGAATTCATCCATATTCTCAACACAGTGATTGAAACTCAAAGCTCAGTTGATGTGGCGTTGCAAAGCATAGACTATATTCCCGTTAATGCTGGGGCGATAAACAATAATGTTCATGTAGTAGCGCATTGCCAAGCGAGCAACAAACTAGCTGGTGAAAAGGGAAGGTGGACATTTCATTTCTTGGCAAAGCGCTTTGTCAAAAATGCGCAACTACCCCTCGATAGGCTCGAAGTATTCCATTTGCAAAAGCGGCTAGCAAGCAAACAGTTAGCCCCGATGCCCCTGTTTTTGTCAGACGATCACACTTTGTATATTGAAGAGTGGGTAGACATTCCAGCAGACACCCCCAGCATCAGTCCTGAAAAACTGGCAGATACCTTGTGGCGTATTCACAGTACAAAGGTAAAGGCCAATCCATTAAATTTAGTTCAAGCATGGCAACAATATTTGAGGTATTTGTGTGATGACAACACTACCGACCTCTCAGAATCGGAAAAGCTAAGTTTGCAAGCGGAGTACGGGGCTATATTGCCACAATACAACTCCTTTCAGCTTACACATGGTAATGATAGCGTATTGTGCCACCATGATTTGCATCGTGCTCATGTGAGTGGTGTTGGTAGTATCTGCTTTGATTGGGAGTATGCCGCTGTGTCGACTATTTATTTTGATTTAGCTTGCACAATCAAAACCAACGAATATTCTGAGAATGACGCTATGCGTTTGTTACAGCAGTATGCCGAGACCTCAGGTAGAGCCTTCGATGTGTTGAAAAAATGTACATTTGAGGCCATGTTTTTTGTGAATTTTACAAATAAGTTGTGGTGCTTGCTTACAAAAGATACAAATGGCTAAATTAGTCCTAGATTAATTTTTCTCGATCGCTATAATGCACGGGCTTGTAGGGGTGTAGTTCGAATTGGTAGAACAGCGGTCTCCAAAACCGATGGTTGGGGGTTCGAGTCCCTCCACCCCTGCCACTTCACTTTTTAACTTTTCGTTAAAAGTCATGCTTAAGGTACAGGCACTATGGGAATAAGTCGGCATCAAAAAGCAACATTGCAAGCGATGGGCATAGACTTATACACTTCAGCCCTTAAACCGGACATTCTGTTAAAGCCTTGGATGGCTGATTTACTGCGCTTGCTCAATATTTCTGAAGATGATTGCGTATTTGAAGACAGGCCAGAACCTGCCTTTTCTGCCAATGATCGAACATTGCATTTCCCACACACACTTTCACCTGAAGACCATGTACTAAAAAAACAACTTTGGTTAGCTTGTCGCGCCCATATCTCTTTTGTCGAATAACACAGTGAGGCATCAACCCAGTATCGAAAAGATAGCGTATTGCGAATACAGTTTAGCGTATGAAATCTTTTGTGAAACAAGGCAAACACCTTGGTCTTTCTCTAGTTTTGAGTCATCTGTTACCAGCGGACTATGTTATGTGGCGAAAGAAAACAAAAACATGCTCGGTTTTGTGCTGTCTCAAAGTATGTATGAAACAGCTGAAATATTGGATATCAGTGTTACCCAAACACGCCGGAGACAAGGTATAGGGGCTTGTCTATTACATGCGCTTATTGAACATTATGCATCGACCGAAGCAGAAAGTGTGTTGTTAGAAGTAGATGAAAACAACAAAGCCGCTATTGGTTTATACAAGCAAAAGGGGTTTAAGCATATTGATACCCGTGCGAATTATTATCAATACCAAGATGGCCAAAGGTCTAGTGCTTGGGTGATGCAACTGCAGTTGTAATCGACGCTATATCGCTTTCTGATTGACTATTCATTTTGCAAGCAAGATGATACCAATAATCACAAAGGCAGTGCCCACTAGTTTGTAGCTCGTAATCGGCTCATCAAAAAGCCAATACGACAGCAACATTGTGCCAGCGATGCCTAAGCCGATAAATGGATAGGCTTTACTCAATTCGGTCTTTGATAGCACTGCTAACCAAACGCCAGTGCTGGCGACATAGGCGAGTAAGCCTGTAATGATTGAGGCGTTGTTCAATAGGGCAGAAAACCATGTAAAAACAGGTGCATTTACTGTGATTTGTTGTGTTACTAGTGTCATGCCTTGTTTAAACAAAACTTGACCGGTTACCGACAAGCATACACTGATCAGAGCAAGAAATAAGACTGTTGTGTTCACGAATAACTCGACTTAGGAAACCCCATACTAGTGTTGCGTTTACATCACCAGTATGGGCGGCTGAATTACACGACCAATGTAGGTTCAGCCATTAGGTAACTTCAAGTTCGATTGTAATAAGAATGTTGGGCTTTTCAAGTATAAAAACACTTTAGCGAGATCAGTCGGTCTGCTAAGACACTATTAGTCAGCTTTGATAACACTTAGCTGCACCTCATTTAGTACTTCTTCAAGTGTGTTCACATATTGGCGTTGCGCAGTTAGGCTTGGAGATGCTTTGTATGCCTCCAACAAGGCTAAAAAACGCTCGTGATCGCCTAGCGCCTTTTCGGTAAGGGATTTTGCATAGGCTTGCGCTTCGAGTTTTGTCTTATTTGCTTCGCTTCGTGCTTGAGCCAAGCGTGTGCTGCGCTCGCCTTTTGCTTCTTGTATAAATTTTTGTTTTTCAGAACGTGCGGTCGCCACGTTATCAAAGCCTTTTTTTATAGAAGGTGGTGGTTCAAGTCGTTTAATCTGTATTGACGTAATACGCACACCCAGTTGAAAACGGTATGTGTGTGTTTGGATGGCATTCTTAATATAGTTTTGAAAACGGGTGCGGCCGGTTGTCAACAAGCTTTCTACATCATTAGACCCTACATAATAAATAGTTTCGGAAATGGCTATTTTTTTCAGTAATACCTCGGGTTGCAGTGAAGCATTGTAATAAGCGCCCGGTTCGCTCACACTATATTGCACCTCAAGTGCCACATTGACTAAATCGCCGTCTCCTGTTGTCAGTTCAGGCTGAATGTATTTTTCTGTTTCCTCACTAAAATCAATAGCGATAGAACGAAGTGAAGTCGAAGAAATCTTTTGCACAGATTCGAAAGGCCAAGGTAATCGATAGTGCATACCCGGCATAACTTTGTCTTCAACGATTTTTCCCATTTGCGTCACTATGGCTCGCTGCTCTTGACCTACGGAGTAAAAGCCACTCAGTAAATATAATGAAGGGACGACAATAACAAGTAGAGTGACGAAAAATTTTTTGTATTTACGGCTTATAAACCTGAAATCATCCAATAAACTCATTGCTTTACGTCCTCAGGCGGTTGTAGCAGAGCGCGAAATATTGGGGTATCCGAAGACAAAATGAGTTGCGTATCGTTGTTCAGAATTTTTTTATAGGCTTCTAATTCTCGGGTGAATTTGTAGTACTCTTGATGCTCTTCAAAGGACTTGGCATACAAGCTCGCGGCTTCTGCTTCACTGTTTCCTATAACTGTTTGTGCATCCCTGTATGCAACCGCTTTTAAATTACTGACTTCTAGCGCTGTTTCTGCTCGAATTTTTGCTGCAGCTTCTTGACCTTCCGCACGATATTGTCTAGCCAGTTTATCCCACTCAGATTCCATTCGCTTATATATAGCGAGAAGATTTTGTTTGGGGAAGCCAAGGCGTTTCGGCCGAACAGACACCACTTCGATACCTAGCTCCTGAAGGGCAAGCGTATTCGCTGACTGCGTCACTTGCGCAAACGTTTGCTCGACTTGGCTACTTTGTTGCTCTACGGTGAATATCTCGTTTAAGGGAACGGCACCAATTGCCGCGCCAACTTCAGCATGAGTCAGCGTTTCGAGACGCTGTTCAGCAATCTCGCTATTTCGAACACTCGCCAAGAAAGTACGTGGATCCGCAATCTTCCACAATACAAATACGTCCAGCACTAAGTTTCTTTGATCGAGTGTGCCATATTCTGAAGCTGGCATTTGGAACATATTTAATCGTTTATCAAGCCGCTTAGTCGTTTGAATGGGCTTGGGTAGCTTAAATGCAGGACCGGCCTCACTGATCACAGAAACAGGGCGGCCAAACTGGGAGATGACCACTATTTCAGTCTCCTTCACGGCTATCACGCTAGTTGCAGCTAAGTACAAGCCAACCACCAAAAGTAAACTAAACCATACTATTCGTTTCATAAATCTTTATTTCCGTACTTGTACTTTGTTATTTACCCATTGCCTGATGTCTTCATGTGCGATGTCTTTATCTGTTATAACGATGCGCTTATTTTCTAAATGGGTACTTACTGAATTGATATAGTGATTGTACTTAAAGGCTTGTTTATGCTTTTCATACACGTCTGCGACTAGGTTGAGTCGTACGATGTCACCTTCGGCGGTTGTTAAATTTTCACTCGCTTGCGCAATATTGGCAGCAGATTGACGAATAACTTCGGCATTTGCCACAGGTAAGTCATTGAGACCTTGTGCTTCTGCTCGGTTGATTCTCTGTTGTTTTTCTTGGTGCGCGGTTAATACATCTCTGTAACTACTGACTACCATTGCGGGGGGCTGTATACTTTGCATTTGAGCATCGACAATGCTTATGTCGATACCGAATTCAGATAAGTAATGTTTAACTCTTAATGCGACTTCATCCGAAAACTGCTGATGGCTGTTTTTCAATATATCATTAAAGCGCTTACCGCCGGTGACGTCGGCAAGAGCAGACTCAGTGATTTGCTTTACAACTACGGAAAGATCATCACTTAATGTTTGAGTATCAAAGGGATTAGACAAGCGGTATTGCAAGGTGAACGCGAGGGCAAGCAAATTCTCATCCCCCGTTACTAGATAAGGGGTATTGTCAGACAATACACGATTTTCCTTAATTTCCTGCCACAACTTGTGTTCACCCCCCTGCGTATCCAGTCCTATGTTGTCAACGGTTACTGACAGAACGACTTGGTTGTCCATGAGTAGCATTGCGCCCATGGGCCAAGGAAAACGGTAATACAAGCCAGGCGGAAGTGGCGCGCTCACGTTTTTGTGAAAAAGCTGTTTAACGCCTACTTGGCCATAAGGAACTTGCTGAAAACCACTGAACACGTATGCAGCTATACAGACAATGATCGCATACCCCTTTTTTGCGTAAGCCATCCTTAGTGCTTTTTCAGAAAGGGTATGGAAGCGTTTACCAATGGGGAGTTTTTTGAGCACTTCACCTAACGAATCCATCAGTGACAAGTGATCAAAATCACTGCCTTTGACTAAGCTACGAACGCCAGATGCAAGTAATTCAAGACCCGAGAAGCCGATCATAACTGCAATTAAAATAGCGACGATATCATCTAAGTCTATGCCGATCATAAAACCGATGAGTGAGATCAACACCGCTATTGAGCTAAAAAGATCTACCAGACTGTGGTAACCATCGGCCTCAAGAGCAGGGGAGTCGGTTTCTTTGCCAACGTGAGTCTTGAGTTTTGCCATAAAAAACACTAAGGCTATCACGACTAGCATACCAAGGATGCCAAACCAGATATTATCTAGCGATTCTTTCGTATTCGCATTTATGGTTTGAACGATTTCTACGGGAACATACAAAATGATGACCGCGACGAAGATAGCCAAGACAGACTCAAGACGTCGCGCACGCTCAATGCCCTTTGCATTGTTGCTTTTTTCTTGTCCATGACGAATTACGAGACCACAAAGCAAAATGAGCGATACGATAAAGTCAGTCGCTGAATGATATGCATCAGCGAGCAAGGCTGCGCTACCCGTTAAAACTGCTAAAAAGGCTTTAATTGCAGTGAGTACTAAATCTGCACATATGGCAACTAAGGAAGTCTTTATCCTTCGGTCTTGGATCATAATGGCTTAATACTCGCGACTGTTAGCTTGATGCCAATCCAGTCGAATATCCCATACATACCTGAACTCAGGCGGAAGGGGTTGTTGATCAATACCGATGTCCCGATACACATTTGTTGCAGGGGTAATATTCACGTCTCTGCCGTATATGTAGCTTTGCTCTGACACAATTTGATGATAGGCCTTGTTGAGTTTCATCGCACGTTCATACGAAGGCACAACCAAATCGTACACACTATCTAGGCTGCGAATTTCGTCTTCTTTGACGCTTCCATCTTTGTTAAACCAACGCGTAATCATCTCTTGATTTTGTCTGAATTCATCCCCTCCGCCTACGCGTTTTAAATAGGTTAAGTATTCGCCGGTTAATTCGCCTACGTTAGGTGTGTCGGTGATTTGCCTCAAATCAGTATATCCCCAACCTGCAGCGCCTTCCTTCTTTCTGGTGAATGAAAATACAGTATCTACCGTGGCACCGACACTTTTGTGGCATCCCATGCAAAAAAACTGCTCTTCAAAATGCTGCTTTCTAAGTTCACCATTTTGATCTTCGATAAAGCCCCAAATCAGCCAACCTTGTCGGTTAGACATACCCTTATGCCCGTAATCCTGGACAGCTGGTAGATTTTCGTAATGCTTTTCTTTGCGCTCACCGTAGTTGATAGAGGTAATTTTTGCCGGTTCCATAAACTGGTTTTTTCTCGAATAGCGCAGCTCTTTCATGCGTTTCGATTGTGTGATTTGATTGTTTTCGTCTAGCCCTAAGTAGCGCACCGTATGTAAGAACTCTGTGCCTACCGGAAACAACGAGCGGGTGACAGGAATATGTGATGCATCACCAAGGTAGTAGTCGCGTGCTAGCATGAGGTTAGTGCTCAGTGACTGCACACCATCGCCATCTAAATCCAAGTCAAGTTCGGCTTCATTGATACCTGCAACAGAGATTTGATTACGCTCTTTTATCGCCATTTCGACTAAACTCAAGTTTGCAAAATAGACACTCTGCGAAAACTCGCCATTTAGCTCAGAAAATTCAGGTGATAGGCGTATCATAACGTCGTTAGTAGAGCCGTTGGTTGGCCAAAAAGTACTGGGCAGAGATTTAAATTTATAAGCAACCCAGCGCGACCCGTCTTTTGCTAGGCCATTGTCATCAAAAGCTGCTGCCCCCAAATGTAAGTCGTTTAATTTAGGATTTACGCCAGTCCAGTTGTTATCCATCCAAGCTTGCCATTGGGTGTAATTTTCGGTGTTAATGTATTCGATGATTTGCTCATCAGGCATCGCATCTATGTATGCTGTGCGATCGGTAAACAAGTTTACCCAGCTGTTGTGTCGTCCTTCATCAGAGAAGCCGTAGGTGCCTTGCAAAAAGCCATCATTTAAATCATTTACTTTGTTTTCTGACGCGGAATAGCTTTGATGGCACACATAACAAGGATTGTATTTACCTTCTGTTTTTGTATAGCACTGAGACGGGATCAATGCTTCAGGATTGTACAATTCACCTTGCTCAATCCAAGCCATTGCCGGTATGCCCTCGGTTAAACGCGCCACATTTGAAAAAGGAGACTGCTCAAAAGGAGAGGATTGGTTATCTTGAATTTGCGGTTTTTCCGCTGTACACGCTGAAAGGCAGAATATAAGACATATAAGCCACCAAATTTTCGAATGAAACACAACTGTTCTCTTTATATTATTATGTTAGCAAAGAATTGCTATTTTCTACTTTTATTCATAACAAAAGGCAGGGAAGTCTATCCCTGCCTTTGCCGGTATTGCTATTACCGCTGATTATTCAGCAGCAGTTGGATCGTACATCCACAAGGTATTGTTGGTTTGACTACCATCTTCACCGATTAAGATGCGGCCATCTTCCATCACCATGACATTGTCTGGTTGAGACAGGTTGTTAACGTCACAGCGTTCTGCGCCGTCAAGGCTTGAGCGGAATGTTGCACCCATTAGTACAGGCTCGATACGCGCCACGTCATATCCGTCGGTCAATGGCATGCGATATACACCACCGCAGTCTTTCACGCGATCGGCGAGTTGGATATCACCTTCGTCATCGATCATGCCTCTGTCAATATCTGCGATCGCGAAGTAAACGTATGCTTGAGATACCACTTCGCCGTCACCATTCACATCTGTGCCAGTTTCAGCTTCTTCAGCACGCACTACGTTTACGTTGATACCTTCAAACTTACGCCATTCAGCTGTTGCACCTTTTGCGCGAGCTGCTTTGCGAGACTCCAAAAACGCAACGCGGTCATCCATTGGTTGACCGGCTGTAATCATGCCACCAAAAGCGTCAGCATCGTCTTCTGCAAATCCTGCTGCTAATGCGTCTGCTGATGCCTCGTCAAAAGAAGGGTATGCGGCGTCACCGTTTGCCCATGCAATCGCATCAGCATCAGTTAGGTAACTGCTCTTACCCGCAACGTATTCGTCAACACCCACGCTGTCGTATTCTGCAATCCAAGTTTCAATTTGCGCATTGTTACCACTTGCAAGTTCAATCCACTCAATATCAAAACCAGTGGTGGCAGGCTCATTACTGCCGGCATCTTGCGTGATTTTTGCGGCATAAAGCGTTCCTGCACTCAAGTCACCTGCTGTATCAGCAATAAACTTAAAGAAAACACCATTGGTATTGTCTTGTGATAGGTAAACAGTGCGTTGATCAGGCATGACCACCGAGTTCTCGTGCTCGTAACGTCCCATCGCGTAGTGTTTTACTGGTACAACGTTTGTAACGTCTGCGTCCATTGGGTTAGTTATTTCAACGATGTAGTGGTAGCGATAAGTATTTGGGAAAGTATCGGCTTCTTGTGCTGTTGTCTGCACGCCATTGATGTAAGTGGCCAATGCATTTCGTGAAGCTGTGTCGTCGTCCAAGGTGTCGTCTGGAGCGTTCCAAAACTCGGTTGCATCACCAAAATTACCCCATTCTTCAGAGGTTAGCGGGGTATTCCAAGGAGATAGCGTACCAAAACAGTTTGCAATAGTGCCGTATGCGCCAAAATCAAGCATTTCAGCATCGTTAACTGTCCACTTTACGTCACCTGAGTCTTTAGTGAGTGACACACGACTCATACCACCGGGGAAAAACTCCCAGTTGGTAAACAAGTAACCATTGTTTTCATCCATTGGCACATAAGCGTTAAAGTCAACCATGTCAGAGCGCACAACTTCAAACGCGCCCGAGGCATCATAGACCGAGCCTATTCCTTCTGCAGGTGCGCCGGCAAATTGGTCACCGCCCTTAATGAGCACTTGGTACTCACCATAGGCAACCTGCACTGTTTGTTTTTCTTCGTCAGTCAACGGAACCGGTGAAGATATGGTATTTCGTGGTAGTTTGTTGATGTTTACGCCAGTCACAACACCGACAATCGCGTCGTTATGAATAATACCGTCTGCATCTTCCACGTTGTTTGCAGAGTCTGGATGCTGAGCGTTAAAGAACAAATCACCATTTGGCGAAAGGAACATACCCGTAACTTCTGCACCTAAGGGTACTGTGGCTAAACGTGTTAAGCCCGCTGCCATCGTAACGGTTGCGTTGCCGTCACGACCGTCAGATCCATCTTGCCCTGGCACACCGTCCTGTCCTGGCGTTCCGTCTTGCCCTGGTGCACCGTCTTGTCCAGCAGGACCTTGAGCGCCAGCCGGGCCTTGAGCACCATCGTCTCCGTCACATGCTGTTAAAGCGAAAAGTGGAATAGCCACCATCGCAGCTCTGCGTATGGCTTGCGCTAAACGTGTTTGTGTAAACACTGTCGTTTTGCTTAATGTGTTCATTTGAAGTTACCTTTTTTATTAGTCGAAAACCCCAGTCAGTAAAATTGTCAGCATGGTCGTTACTCACAATCGATGAGAGAGGGTTTGTTAATCGTTGTTAAGTTGTTGATATCTTCAAAAGGAGACGTCTGACTAATTTTTAGTAATAGACGAATTGAAGTAGAAATTATTCGTGAAGTATCTTAACAACCTGTTGGAAATTACAAGTTGTTGATTACGATTACATTAAACAAAAATTACATTAATGTTACGTAGAAAATTTAGGTTTGAACCGTGGGGGCATCCTAAGGGCAAATATAAGAATATGAATGTTTTTGTTTACAGCGCTTAGTACCGTAAAACGCGAGGTGTTTAAACCTGAGTCTGATGCTAGGTATCTATCAAAACATATCAAGTCATTTAATTTGATTCATTAAAGTATATCAATCTTGATTCTTTTGGTTGTGTTTGATGTATATTTATAGATAATATTATTTATTCGATATGTAAAGGTATATCAAATATGGGTTATGCAACCGATCAAATATTGGAAAGCTTGCGAGAGGCGCGGGCGCGTAAGGGACTTAGCCAGCGGGAGCTAAGTGCCCGTTCTGGCGTGCCGCAAAGCCATATCTCTAAAATTGAGTCTGGCGGCGTTGACTTGCGGGTATCCAGTTTGATCGCTTTGGCGCGTGTGTTGGATTTGGAGCTGTTTTTAGCGCCTAAGAAGTCAATGCCAGCTATTAAGTCGATTACGCGCTCTACTGTGGGCGGGGGGGAGTTGGAAGCGGTATCGCCAGCTTATAGTCTGGACGCCCTAGAAGATGAAGATAGCGGCGATGAGTAATGTGTCTACATTGAATGTTCTGCTTTATGGTCAGCCGATTGGGACGATTACCAATGTCGGGCATGACAGAACATTATTAGCGTTTACGGACGACTATATCAATAACGTAGCTCGGCCAGTTTTAAGCCTGGGATTTAAGGACTCTTTGGGTGGTTTGATTACGGATTTTAAGCCGACACAAACCAAGCTAACGCCGTTTATCTCTAACCTGTTGCCAGAAGAGACAATGCGTCATTATCTGGCGGAACGTGCGAATGTTAATCCGGCGCGTGAGTTTTTTTTACTGTGGGTGTTGGGGCAGGACTTACCAGGTGCGATCACTGTCGTACCCGCCGACGGTGAGACCATACCACCTAATGTGCATGCAGAGGTGGAAGAGGGAGATGCGTCAGAACAGCCTATGCGGTTTTCATTGGCTGGGGCGCAGTTGAAGTTTTCAGCGGTGCAGCAGGCGGCTGGAGGTTTGACTATTCCAGTTTCAGGAACAGGCGGTTCATGGGTAGTGAAATTGCCATCATCTCGCTTTAAGGCTGTGCCAGAAAACGAATATTCAATGATGGAATTGGCGCGCATGTTGGGTATGGACGTACCTGAAACTCAGCTACTGCCAATTGATCAGATTGCCAATATCCCTGAAGGCATTGGCAAGTTTGGCAATAGTGCCTTTGCGATTAAACGCTTTGACCGCGCCGATGGGCAAGCAGTTCATATTGAAGACTTTGCTCAGGTTTTTGGCGTATACCCGCAAGATAAATACAAGAAAGCCAGTATGCGCAATATCGCGCAGGTTATCGGCATAGAAGGACAAGAAGAGGATGTTGCCGAGTTTATCCGTAGGCTAGTGTTTAATACACTAATCGGTAATGCTGACATGCACCTTAAAAACTGGTCATTGATTTATAAAGATAAACGCACGGCATCCATTGCGCCAGCTTATGATTTTGTTTCGACTATTTCGTATATTCCTGATAATAGCGCAGCGCTAAAAGTTAGTCGTAGTAATAAATTTAGCGATTTTACTTACGACGAGCTATTGCACTTAGCCGCCAAAGCTATGCTTCCGGAAAAGCTGGTACTGGACACAGCAAAGCAAGCGGTTGAAGGCTTTTATGAGGTATGGGCGAAAGAGAAAACCCATTTGCTGCTGACCAAAGGCACGATCGACGCAATCGATAAACACTTACGAGACGTGCCTTTACGCTGAGAATTGGATATTAAAAGTGTACACAATTAATGACTAAATAGGCGTTTAAGTATATGGATGGGTCGTGATATAGAGCTTGGTGGCGATGTATTTACCATCGAAACGGGCTATCAGGAAGTACATATTTTATGGAATCACTAACCGGACTGGCCTTTGTCATGGCTGGGGCTTAACTGCCCGAACTTTTGGGGCTCAGCGGCCTATGGTCATAAATGCTCATGCTTCGCGTATCTTGTCTCCTGATCTCGCCAAGGCTGAGCCCCAAAAGTGCCATTGCCCCCTCTGGTCTCAATGGCGACAGATGAGGCGGCAAAGCCGCTCTTAGTTTAAAATATCGTCTTTTTAGGTACTTAAAGTACCCAAAAAGTAAAAAATATAAACCTTTTGATTGATCCGGTTTAAAAAGTAAGTTAGGTTGGTACTATGAGTACCGAAAACGAGTCAAAATTAAACCATTTGCTCAGCACTCAGCCTTTGGGTGTCGTGCTTTCTTCGGCATGGCTCGCTGATCAGGGCTACAGCCTTGATTTGCAGAAACGCTATAAACGAAGCCAGTGGTTTGATTCTATCGGTACAGGGGCGCTGATACGCCATAGCGATCAGGTGGACTATCTGGGTGGTATCTATGCCTTGCAGAGCCAGTTAGGTCTATCTGTGCATCCAGCCGCTAAAACCGCGCTATCCGTGCAGGGTAAAGCGCATTATTTGGAGCTGGTGACTAAATCAGTTCAGCTCTTTGGTGGCAAGGATGACAGTTTGCCCCTTTGGTTTAAAAAGCGAGATTGGGGTGTCAGTGTCGGTTGTAAGCTGACATCGTTTCTACCGTCGGGACTTGGCTTAGTAGAAATAGAGCATAAGGGTTTTAAGGTAAAAGTATCCAGCCCCGCACGAGCAGTGATGGAGTGCCTTTATCTGGCTCCTAAGTCTCAATCGCTTTTGGAAGTATTTGAGTTGATGGAAGGGCTAAACAATCTACGGCCAGCCAGCGTTCAAAAATTGCTGGAAGGCTGTACTTCCGTGAAGGTAAAACGCCTGTTTTTGTATCTGGCGGATAAGGCAGGCCATGACTGGCTTAGCTATATCAGCCTCGATAATGTTGATCTGGGCTCAGGTAAACGCGCCATAGTGAATGACGGTGTTTATGTTTCGAAGTACCAGATAACCGTGCCCAAGGCTCTTGATTCAGTGAACGGGGAGGCCGCTCATGAATGAAGCTTATAAAAAGCAGGTCAGGCTTCTTTTGGATGTGCTGCCTGAAGTCGCCAAAGAAGAATGCTTTGCCATGCATGGCGGTACGGCGATCAATCTCTTTGTACGGGATATGCCAAGGCTGTCAGTGGATATCGACTTAACCTATGTCGAGATAGCCGAGCGGAATGAAACACTAGAAGGCATTAATGCGGCCTTGCTAAGGATTAAAGAGCGTATCGAAGCACTGCGTCCATCGATACGGGCTCAGCATAAAGGTAAGGTTTGTAAGCTGCAACTTGATGAGCGCGGTGTACTCATCAAGATTGAAGTGAATATGGTAGGGCGGGGCTTGTTAGGTGAGCCCAATAAAGCGCCCCTTTGTGAAGCTGCTCAAGAGCAGTTCGATGCGTTTTGCGCCATGCCGCTGGTGCCGTTGGCACAGCTATATGGTGGTAAGATTTGTGCTGCCTTGGATAGACAGCATCCACGAGATTTATTTGATGTAAAGCTCTTGTTTGAAAATGAAGGGCTGGAAAACGAAGGCTTTACCGATGAAATAAAGCGAGGCTTTATTTTTGGTCTGGTCAGCAGTAATCGCCCAACATATGAAATGCTCTCTCCGAATTTATTGGACCAGCGTACAGCGTTTGAAAATCAATTCGAAGGCATGACGACGATTGAGTTTAGTTACGATGATTATGAGGCCACAAGGCTAAAACTTATCGAAACAATTAAAGCCAGCTTGAACAGTGATGATAAAGCCTTTTTATTGAGTTTGAATCGTCTGGAGCCAGATTGGTCGATTTACGATTATCAGAGTTTTCCATCTGTGAAATGGAAGCTCTTAAACTTAGAAAAGTTTAGACGCGAAAATTCAGATACTTACCAGCAACAGCTCGAAAAGCTGGAAACTATTTTGGATAATTAATTTATAGAACATACGTTTTTAGATAGAATACGGCGCCTTTTGCTTTAGCTACCAGAAAGCAGAGCAGGGGCGTTTTATAAACGGGTGTAAATTTAGGTGTAAATAAGGGTTTTTGGTGTATGGCAGATAGCAATTTTTCTAATGAAATCAACAAGCGAAGGACTTTTGCTATCATCTCGCACCCCGATGCGGGTAAAACTACCATTACTGAAAAAGTATTGTTGTTTGGGCAAGCGTTGCAAGTCGCCGGTACGGTCAAAGGTAAAAAATCGGGGCAGCACGCTAAATCTGACTGGATGGAAATGGAAAAAGAGCGGGGGATATCAGTTACTACCTCTGTGATGCAATTTCCTTACGGTGAACATCTTGTAAACTTACTGGATACACCAGGACACGAAGATTTTTCTGAAGATACATATAGAACGCTTACGGCGGTCGATTCTTGCCTAATGGCTATTGATGCCGCAAAAGGTGTAGAAGACAGAACGCGTAAATTAATGGAAGTCACGCGTTTACGTGATACGCCCATCATTACATTCATGAATAAATTGGATCGCGATATACGCGATCCACTAGAATTGCTCGATGAAGTCGAAACTGAATTAAATATTGCCTGCGCACCCATTACTTGGCCAATTGGTTGTGGCAAATCGTTCAAAGGGGTGTATCACCTGCACAGAGATGAAACGATCTTATATCAAACCGGACAAGGTCATACAATACAGGACGTCAACATTGTAAAAGGTTTAGACAATCCTGAGCTAGATCGCGCAGTGGGTGACGATCTTGCTAGTCAGTTACGCGAAGAGCTGGAACTCGTATTGGGTGCCTCGAACGAGTTTGACTTAGAGCTGTTTTTAGATGGGCAAATAACACCTGTATTTTTTGGCACAGCGCTAGGTAATTTTGGTGTTGATCACATGCTGGATGGCCTGACTCAATGGGCACCTGCGCCGCAAGGACGAGAAAACGAACACGGCAAGGTTGAGGCTTTGGATAATAAATTCAGTGGTTTCGTGTTCAAGATCCAAGCTAATATGGATCCCAAACACCGTGACAGAATTGCGTTCTGTCGCATTGTTTCAGGCAAATACCAAAAAGGCATGAAAATGCGCCACACGCGTATTGGTAAAGACGTGCGCGTATCTGATGCCTTAACATTTTTGGCTGGCGACCGAGCCCTTCTGGAAGAGGCCTACGCAGGTGATATTATTGGCTTGCATAATCATGGCTCTATGCGGATTGGCGACACCTTTACGCAAGGCAACGATTACTCGTTTACGGGGATTCCTAACTTTGCGCCAGAATTGTTTAAGCGCATACGATTAAAAGATCCTTTGAAACAAAAACAACTGCAAAAAGGCTTGATTCAACTGTCAGAAGAAGGTGCCGTCCAGGTCTTTCGACCGCTCATTAATAATGATCTCATTGTGGGTGCAGTAGGTGTGCTGCAATTTGATGTGGTCGTGGCGCGTTTGAAAGCTGAATACAATGTTGATGCCATCTACGAACACGTAAATGTGGCAACGGCTCGTTGGATTTATGGTGATGATAAAAAAGTAGATGAGATCAGACGCAAAGCAGAAGCCAATATAGCCATTGATGGTGCCGACAATTTGGCCTACATTGCCCCCACTATGGTGAACCTATCACTGGCTCAAGAACGTTATCCCGATATCACCTTTGCCGCGACCAGAGAACAATAAGAGAATAATTCATGTTAATACAAGCCCTTTTAGTAGAAAGATTTACACAGGCTGTAAAAAAATTAGGTGTCGAAAATGCACCTATACCCATTAGTAAAAGTACAAAAGCGGGATTTGGCGACTACCAGTTCAATGGCGCGATGGCTTTAGCCAAACAACTCAAAAAAAGTCCAAGGGATATTGCACAGTTAATTGTTGACGCGGTTGATATATCTGATTTAGCAGAAAACTGTGAAATCGCGGGACCAGGTTTTATCAATATTCATCTATCGAAAAGTTGGTTGGCAGCGCAATTGATGCTAGCCAACGCCGATCTTCGTTTAAACGTTAGCAAGCAAAAATCTGAAAAAGTGGTTGTCGATTACTCTGCGCCAAATTTAGCAAAAGAAATGCACGTTGGTCATTTGCGCAGTACGATCATTGGTGACGCCGTAGTCAGAGTGTTGGAGTTTTTGGGGCATGATGTGCTGCGGCAAAATCACATGGGTGATTGGGGTACGCAATTTGGTATGTTGCTCGCCCATTTGAGCGACAAACTTGCCGATAATCAGGTGGCAAGCACTGCACTTTCTGATTTAGAAGATTTTTATCGTGAAGCAAAAATCCGTTTCGACAATGAAGAGGGCTTTGCCGATAGAGCTAGAGAGTATGTGGTCAAGCTGCAGGGTGGGGACCAACAGTGTCTTGCCTTATGGGAGCAGTTTATTCAAGTCTCTGTGTCACACAGTGAAGAGGTATACAAAAAGCTCAATGTCACCCTCAAAAATGAGCATATTATGGGAGAGAGTGCCTATAATGACGATTTGACACCGTTAGTGGATGATTTGATGGCGCGAGGCATTGCTCAGGAAGACCAAGGTGCCAAGCTCGTCTTTATACCTGAACTTGCCGACAAGGAGGGTAAACCGGCCGTTTACATCATTCAAAAATCTGGCGGTGGTTACTTGTACTCAACAACCGACTTAGCGGCTATTCGTCATCGATGTGGGAATCTTGGCGCACAACGTACCCTTATTTTTACCGACGCCCGTCAAGCCCTTCATTTTAAACAAACAGAGATAGTGGCGCGCAAAGCCGGTTACTTGACTAGTGAGCAATCCTACCAACACTGTCCTTTTGGCATGATGCTAGGTAAAGATGGCAAACCGTTTAAAACGCGCACAGGAGGCACGGTTAAGTTAGCTGATTTATTAGATGAAGCGGTGGATAGAGCAACATCCTTGCTCGCTTCACGTGATTTGTCTCATAACGAAAGCGCATTAGCAAATATTGCAAAGACGGTCGGCATTGGCGCTGTAAAATATGCGGATTTAAGTAAAAATCGTACAACAGACTATGTATTTGATTGGGACGCAATGCTGTCTTTTGAAGGCAATACTGCGCCCTACCTACAGTATGCTTACACTCGCATTCGAAGTATCTTTAGAAAAGCAAAGGTAGACTTAGAATCGCAAAGTGCCGAAATTGTTATAAGTAACGATAATGAAAGTGCGCTTGCTGTAAAGCTACTGCAATTTGAAGAAACACTGATTGTGCTTGCGAAAGAAGCAAGTCCGCATTTGCTGTGCACATACTTGTATGAGCTTGCTAGCCTGTTTATGCGTTTTTATGAAAGCAGCCCAATTTTAAAAGACGAAGTGACGGCAGAGATAAAAGCTAGTCGTTTGAGTATTGCTGCTTTGAGTGCGAAAACAATCAAGCAGGGCTTGTCCATGTTAGGTATTGATACCCTAGAACAAATGTAAAACTTCGAATAAAACCGTTGATGCAGCTAGTATTTCAAGCTAGCTGCTTGCCGAATCCCTTGATTTTTGCTGTTTTAGCGCAATGTAAATACCGATGATAATGATGCAAGAAGCCGCGATCATCAATGCACTTAAACTCTCGTCCAACAACAAAATACCGGCAAATGTGGCAATCACAGGCACAGATAATTGAAGGACGGCGGCCTTCGACGATTTCAAGTGTGGTAAGCATACATACCAAATGGCATAACCCAAGCCCGATGTAACTGCTCCCGATATGACCGCATAGAGCGCGCCATCTGCAGGAACAGATATCCCTTGCCAAGTAAATGCTACTAAAACCGCGGCGAAGGGTAGGGATTTTAGAAAGTTATCCGCGCTCACTAATAAGGGCGCACGATTGGATTTGCCCTTTATCGTATAATATGCCCATGCCATCCCTGCAATTACCATGAATACCGCGTATAACACCGCAGAGACTTGAGAGGGCGTCAGTAATAGGCTTAAACCCACAATAGCCAAGACAAAGCCAATCCATTGATTAGGTGAGAATTTGTCTCCTTTACTAAAGGCGATAAACAGCATGCTTATTTGTACCGTCGCAAACAGAATAAAGGCTCCGGTCCCAGTATCCAGAGAAACATACGACCAAGAGAAGGCTGCTGCATACACAAAAAGGGCGGAGGCTGACAGCCAATTACCCTGTCCAATAAAACGTTGTTTTTGAGACAATGCGATTAAGGCAAGCACAATTGCGCCAGAGCCGAGCCGAATAAAAGTAAAACTCGAAGGATCAATTTGCGTATGGGCAAGTGCTAATCGACAAAGTAAGGAGTTGCCGGCAAAGGCCAGCAAAGAAAAACTAACTGTTAACAACAAGGTATAAAAGCTCAATGGATATCCTGATTGATAGTGTCTTTGGCACTTTAAAATAAAAGACCTGAGAAAAGCCTAAAACTTCTCGCAAGTGTATCAATAATTTGTATTTTTCTGTAAAATTCGCGCAATTTATTATATTGAATCGAAATTGGCTGAAATGTTTGAAGTAAATCCAATTAACAATGCTATCGCAGATATTCGGGCGCGCAGTGAAGCGCTTAGGGGGTATCTTTGACTATGATCTTAAAGTTGAGCGTTTAGAAGAAGTATCAAGAGAGCTAGAGTCGCCTGAAGTATGGAATGACCCTGAGAACGCGCAAAAACTAGGTAAAGAGAAAGTCGCTTTAGAGCAGGTGGTTGACACGATTATACAGCTCGAACAGGGCACCGAAGACGTTGAGGGGCTGGTCGAATTAGCGCTCGAAGCAGAAGATCAAGACACCTTTGATGAGGCCGAAAGCGAACTGGCTGAGCTGACTAAAGCACTCGAGCTATTAGAGTTTAGGCGCATGTTCTCGGGAGCCAATGATGCCAATGATGCTTACATTGACATTCAGTCAGGTTCAGGAGGGACGGAAGCGCAAGACTGGGCGAATATGCTGCTTAGAATGTATTTACGCTGGGGTGAAGAGCAGGGCTTTAAAACAGAGTTAATCGAAGTTTCGGATGGCGATGTCGCTGGAATTAAAAGCGCTACTATTCGTTTTCAAGGTGAGTATGCCTTTGGTTGGTTGCGCACTGAAACTGGGGTTCATCGTTTGGTAAGAAAATCGCCGTTTGACTCAGGTAATCGTCGTCACACTTCATTTGCGTCGGCCTTTGCATACCCAGAAGTCAACGATGACATCGATATTGATATTAACCCAGCTGATCTGCGGATTGACACCTATCGCGCTTCAGGTGCGGGGGGGCAGCACGTAAATAGAACAGATTCTGCGGTAAGGATTACACACTTACCCACAAATACTGTGGTACAGTGCCAGAATGATCGTTCGCAACATAAAAACAAAGATCAAGCCATGAAGCAATTAAAAGCAAAGCTTTATGAGCTTGAAATTCAAAAACAAAATGCAGAAAAACAGGCCTTAGAAGACACAAAATCAGACATTGGTTGGGGGAGTCAAATCCGCTCATATGTGCTTGACGATTCGCGCATCAAAGATTTGCGAACAGGCGTCGAAACTCGCAACACGCAAGCTGTGTTGGACGGCGATTTAAACAAGTTTATTGTCGCCAGCTTGAAATCGGGTTTATAAGCATCAAACAAAGGTCAACTGGCTTTACTACTATTCAGGAAAAATAATGACAACGCAGCAACATGATGAAAATAAGTTAATTGCAGAACGACGAGCAAAATTAGCGAGCATTCGTCAACAATGTGAATCAAACGGCTTTCCCAATCAGTTTAGACGCGAAAATTACGCGCAAGACATTCAGGATACCTATGCTGGTTTTGAAAAAGACGAATTAGCGGAACAAAACAACATTCTATCTATTGCTGGGCGTGTCATGGCAAAACGCGGTCCCTTTTTGTTGCTACAAGATATGACTGGACATATTCAGGCCTATGCTGATAAAGGTGTGCAAAAAGCCATAAAAGCAAAATATGGCAGCTTGGATATCGGCGACATCATCGGTGTTAAGGGCGCTTTACACAAGTCAGGAAAAGGCGATTTATACGTGAATATGGAATCATATGAGCTGTTAACTAAAGCCTTGCGACCGCTGCCAGAAAAATTTCATGGACTCGCTGATCAGGAAACCAAGTATCGTCAGCGTTATGTCGACTTAATCACAAATCCTGATACCAGAAACACTTTTCAAATTCGCAGTAAAATCGTCAGCGGCATCCGTAAGTTTCTGATTGAAAGACGGTTTTTAGAAGTCGAAACGCCGATGCTCCAGGTTATTCCAGGTGGTGCCACAGCTAAGCCATTCGTGACCCATCACAACGCAATGGACATTGATATGTACTTGCGAATTGCGCCTGAGCTATATCTTAAGCGCTTAGTTGTCGGTGGTTTTGAGCGCGTCTTCGAAATCAACCGCAATTTTCGTAACGAAGGTTTGTCTACTCGTCACAATCCAGAGTTTACCATGTTGGAATTTTATCAAGCCTATGCCGATTATAACGACTTGATGAACCTTACCGAAGACATGCTACGTGAGCTGGCGCAAGATGTGTTGGGTACAACGGTGGTTTGTAACACCATTAAGAATGCAGAAGGCGAGGTGATTGAAGAAAAACAATACGACTTTGGTAAGCCCTTTGTACGTTTGAGCATGGCAGAAGCCGTGATTAAATACTGGCCTGAAGCCAATGCAGAAGCGATTAATGACCCCGAAAATAACCTCGAAGCACTTAAAGCAATGGCTAAGCAATTGCATATTAAAGAACCTGAAGTAGAAGGCATTTGGGGGCCGGGTAAATATTTGTGCGAAATATTCGAGGCGACGGCTGAAGAACAACTCGATCAACCCACGTTTATTACCGAATACCCTTGGGAGGTGTCGCCACTAGCCAGACGCAATGACCAAAACCCCTTTGTAACGGATCGTTTTGAGTTTTTTGTGGGGGGACGTGAGTTGGCAAATGGCTTCTCCGAGCTGAATGATTCTGAAGATCAAGCCGCCCGCTTTAGAAAACAAGTCGAAGAAAAAGATGCGGGCGACGATGAAGCAATGCATTTTGACGAAGATTACATTGCTGCCTTGGAATATGGATTACCTCCCACAGCTGGAGAAGGGATAGGTATTGACCGACTAGTGATGCTGTTTTCTGATAGCCCAACCATTAAAGATGTCATATTGTTCCCTCATATGAAACCCATCAGTACGACAGATAGTACCGAGTAAGTGATTGCTTGTAATAGCATGCGCTCCTGATCAGAGCGCATTGCTTCAGTTGTAATGCTCAGTGATTATGATGCTCAGAGTAATGCTGTTCAAAAGTTGAGGCAAACTATGAACAAACCAAACATAGACTCTATCCATTTGTCATCTATTTGCTGTATTTAGATATCGTTGCTCTTGCTGTTTGACTGCTTGGTAGAGTTGTTCGACTTTCTTTACTGGGCATTGATAGTGATTGGCTTTTTGTATAATTGCGCCGAGAATAGCATCTATCTCTGTTGGTTTTTCACCCAGTTTGTCTTGTAACATAGAGGACGTGTTTTTCGCCGTTGCCCGAATGACTTCAAGCACCCTTGTCAATGCACTATCAGGCGAAATATGCACTCTTTCATGAGCAAATACACCGAGCACTTCATTGATTATTTCTTCACATTCATTGGTGTATTTAACTACTTCTCCATTTTTGCAGTCGTATAAAAAGGTTAAGGGGTTAATTACACAATTAACTAATAACTTTTGGTAAATTTGCTCTTTTATATTGTCACTCCATTCGCCATGAGGGTGCCTACTCATTAGCTTTTTCGCTGAAGCTAAACCTTTGCAAGATTGTTTTTTATCTTGTATCTGCCCAATTAGTAATTTGCCGCGCCCCGCCAATACAACGCTATCTATCGACTGACGGTACAAACCGTCGGTAGAAATGCCCGCAAATATTTCATTGTAGGGAAAAGCCTGTCTAAACTCCTCGATGCCGGAAATACCGTTTTGCAATATCAATATTGGGATTGATTGAGGCAAAATAGGTCTTAGTTGTTTGATTAATTCTGCATTTTGATAACTTTTTACTGGCACTATGAGTAAATCTAGAGCATGTAGTGATTTCTCTGAAAAATAGCATCTCTGCGTCTTTAAAGCTTTTCGCTCACCATCCACGGATAGGGTAGGTTTTATAGGCGAAGCCGTACGCCTCACAAATACCTTTGTCTGTTTGTCATCTAACAAATAGCACAGATAAGAGCCAATACATCCAAAGCCGACAATGCCGATTTTTTTAGTAGCAGCTCTAATGTTTGTCATCATGAGATGTGTTCAATAAAGATTGCATATTGACCTTAGGCCAAGGCAAAGCAAGCCATTGTTTAATATCATTGTGAGTAAATTTGTCTTGCCAAAGCTTACCTTCAACAGGAGAACTAAAAAAAGTATGTGCTTGCCCTTGCGAAACAAAATTTAAATAACAAGCGTGGAGGTACATGCGGTCAGCGGCATCGCCAGAATATCGCGTATCACCTAAAATTGGTGTGCTATTCGACTTCAACGCCACGCGAAGTTGGTGAGTTTTTCCTGTGTAGGGTTTGAGTTTATATAGGCGAACATTCAGAGCAAAGCTTTCCGTATAAAATTGAGTGAGTGCCGGATTGACCATGCTGGAGCTAAGTTTGTAACTTCCGTTTCGGGCTTTACTCATATCGCCGTTGATTTTACCTTGCTTTTTTTTAGGTTTGCCACTCGCCAATGCGATGTACAATTTTTTTACTGCGCGTTTGGCAAATTGATCACCTAATTCAGCCGCGGCTACTTTTGTCTTGGCTAGCAGCAACAAGCCACTTGTTTGTTTATCTAAGCGGTGTACAAGATACAATGGGCTTTCTGTTTTTAGGGTGAGTCGCGTCAGTGGGATTATCCCGTTTTCGGGATCGTGCATTTCGACCGCACAAGGTTTGTAGAGGACAACAAAATCCTCATTTTCAAACAATATCCTAGGGTAGGGCATACTTGTTTGTTAAGAAGCCTGACGAGCAATGAGGCCAATGGCTTCTTCGTAGCGCAATTCTTCGATCATCTCGACGAGCACTAACTTGTTTTCACGACTCATTGCTAAGTTGGAAACCAAAGTCTGCAATTCACCATCATCAATAAACTCATGGCGTTCGAGTTTTTGCTTTAACTGGGCGCTGGCCGCTTCGCTACTTTCTCCATCAAGATCGAGGGGCTTGTCTTGTTGAATGTCAAGCGCATCTATCGCTTGGCATGTCTCAGACATAAGCGTTTCGAACGAGGTGATAGTGCTGTCTTCTAATTCTTTATTCTTAATTTGCTTATCGAGAATTTTACTGCATTCGTATAATGCGGTTAAGCCAAGGTTTCCTGCTATCCCTTTAGTTGTATGAACACAAATTTTGGCATCGTCAAACGCAGTGTTTTGAATGGCGGTCAGGACTTTCTGCGGTGTATCACTAAACTCGTGTCTAAACTTTACCAGCATGCGGTGGTATAGGCTCTCGTTTCCTCCTAATTGAGAAAGACCAAAATTAGTGTCAATGAGTACCGAAGACTTATCCACGCACTGCATCCATAAAATCGTTCATATAATTCCCTATTTTAGTATAAAATATGAAGTATAACAAAGACATAATCGTTAAGATAATACCTTTATCTGCATTTTAACTATTTTATTGAGAACTTTTAATCCATCTTGATATACTCCAATAAGATAAACAGCCTCTAGCGAAAGCTGAAGAAACGCAAAGAAATGCCTGTTACCATATATAACTTAAGCACGGTGGGGTTATAGTTGGGAACACCTTCTTTTTGTCGCAAAATTTGTTTTTCATGGATGAAAAATCAAAGCGTATATGGATATACTCGCAGTGGTTGTGCGACAAAAAGAAGGTGTTCCCAACTATAATCACACCGTGATAACTCAAGAAGTTTTTATGAGTAATGCTTTCACTCAACTGGAATTTTGAATGACACACAATTATAAAAATGGTGATTTTGCTTTACGTTTAAGTTTGTTAAAACATAGCGAAATTGGCGCAAGTTTGCGTGGAATAAAGCACGGTGTTGAGCGCGAAGCCTTAAGAGTAACAGAAAGCGGTGGATTGGCGACTTCACCTCATTCACCCACATTCGGTAGCGCGCTGACTCATGAGTGGATCACCACCGACTTTTCAGAATCGCTCATGGAGTTCATTACTCCGCCTGAAACAGACATAAGCAAAACTATCGGGCAGCTTTCGGATATCCATAAGTTTGTCCATGAATCACTCAAGGGTGAAAGCTTGTGGCCACTGAGTATGCCTTGTTTTATTGATGCGAACACTCGCATACCCATTGCAAGGTATGGCAGTTCTAATATCGCGAAAATGAAAGAAACATATCGACATGGCTTGCATAACCGATACGGCAGTATGATGCAGGTCATTTCTGGCGTACACCTTAACTTTTCACTACCGGATACCTTTTGGCAACATTGGTGTGCGGCCTTAGGACTTGAAGTAAACAAGAATACAATATCCGAGCAGTATTTTGCCTTGCTGCGAAACTTTCGCCGTGTCTCTTGGCTGATCCCCTATTTATTTGGTGCCTCGCCTGCTTTGTGCGGTTCGTTTATCGCCCACAGAAAAACCAAACATGACTTTAAAAAGTTAGGTAAGGGAACCCTTTATTTACCTTATGCTACGTCTTTGCGCATGAGTGATTTGGGTTATACGAGTTCGGCGCAAGCAGACTTAAAAATTTGCACGGATAGCTTAGATAACTATGTTGGCTCTGTGCGAAAAGCGATTAATATGCCCGCAGCACAATATGAAAAAATTAAAGCTGGGCAAGGCGGAGAATGGGAACAACTCAATACCAATGTACTACAAATAGAAAACGAGCTATACGCGCCAATACGGCCAAAACAAGTGGCACAATATTTAGAAAAACCAACTGATGCTTTGGAAAGACGCGGTGTTAGCTATCTTGAAGTGAGAGGCTTGGACGTCAATCCATTTTCACAAATAGGCATCGACGAGCAGCAAATCCGCTTTATTGACGCTTTGCTCGTCTATTGTTTGGTAGCTCCTTCACCGTATTTTAGCGACGAAGACCATGTGTTGAGTAAGCAAAACTTGAATACTGTGGTTTTGCAAGGTCGCGATCCCCTAGCTATGTTATATACGTCGCAAGGTGAAAAGTCACTTAAATCGGTTGCTTCTGAGCTCATGCAAGATATTAAATCGGTGGCGGGTATTCTTGACGAGGTAAACAACACCTCGCTCTATACTCAGGCCCTATTATCTGAAGTTGAAAAAGTCGATAAGCCTGAGTTAACTTTTTCTGGACGCTTGCTTGGTATCATGCAAGATAACGACGTGGACAACAGTGCTTTGGGCTTAGAGTTAGCAAAGGAATATGCGGCGTCTTTTTCTGAAATTGATTATACATATATAGAAAAACAAGCGTTTATGTCTCAATCGGCTGTTTCAAAACAAAAACAAATGCTGATTGAAAGTCAGGACGATTGTGATTTTACGACATTTGTTCGAGACTATTTTGCTGAGAGTACCGTTAAGGCGTAAATGCTCTATCAGGCATAAAAAAACCCGTTGGAAAATCACAACGGGTAAAAACACACTTAGGGAAACATAAACATGTATTACTAGGAGTGTGTCATGCGATTTAAAGTTCAATATAATGCAAAAGAAATTCAAAAAATATTTTAGTGTCGCATTTATATTCGTTTTTGCTTTAAGTGCTTGTTCGGTTACTCCTCCAGAGCAACGGGAAAACATCTGCAAAATCTTTGAAGAAAAACGAGATTGGTATGATGCAGCAGAAGACATGCGTGACAAATACGGCGTACCCATTCATGTACCTATGGCCATGATGTATCAAGAAAGCTCATTCAGGCATAACGCCAAGCCACCACGTGACTACATATTTTTTGGATTGATACCGTGGGGGCGAGTGAGCAGTGCTTATGGTTATGCGCAGGCGAAAACTATGACTTGGCAAGATTACAAGAAAGAAACGGGTAATCGCTTTGCGGCTCGCGATGATTTTGACGATGCTATCGATTTTATGGGTTGGTTCATCAGCAAAACTCATAAGATAAATAGAATATCAAAGTGGGATGCAGGTGCGCAGTACCTTAATTATCACGAAGGCTGGGGCGGATATAAGCGCAAGTCATACAAGAAAAAGGCGTGGTTACAGAAGGTAGCAGTAAAAGTAGACAAGCGTTCAAAACGCTACGCTACACAGCTCAAAACTTGCGAAAAAGAATTGCAAAAAAGTTGGTTTTGGCGCTTATTTAGCTGATTATCAGTTTAGATTATTTTGCTTGAATTTCATTTAAGAATTGATACCTAAGTTGGTTATAGGGCGTGATTTTATGCTATTGCTGTGAGGAATGGGAATGGTTACTTAGTACCAAAACCGCTGCAAGTATATCCATATACGCTTTAGTTTTTCGTCCATGAAAAACAAATTTTGATACTAAGTAACCATTCCCCACAGCAATAGCACAAATTCACGCCGAAAGGCCAATATCAATTGGCCTTATGCAAGGGATTACAAGGATGCATTTTTCAACTTGATCAGCTTTTGAATATTGCCAAAAGAAGCGATCAGCATATGACAAGCCTGCAGATATCCCAAGCTATGGAATTTTTCCAATGCTTCGCCTTTAAGTGATGCGAGCTTTTCTTCATTTATGCCGTAAAAGCCTTGGAAGTTTTTCTTATCGCCATTTTTCAAGTTGACTGTTAACTGGAGTTGTTCGAGTAGCTCTTCTTTTACTAGGGCGTCCAAAAAGGTACTGGTTGTCGTTAAACCTTGTAATAATGCACCCAGCAAATTTGTGGTTTTTTTAAGATAGTCTGTGGCATTGCCATCTTCATCGAACAAGGCTTCACCACCTTCATCAGTGACGCGTTTGTGTTCAAGTTGAATCGTGACAACGGTGTTGTCAGGCGTAGGCTTGCTGCCCTCTTTATCTCGAATACCAATCATGAATGGTTGGCGCAACACATGCAATGGAACATAGCTAGCGTGCCATGTGTCGCCTTCTAGCATTAAGTTTTCACCCGCGTCAAAACCCGTTAGGGCATGAAGGGCAAATTGCCCCGTGTTGGGGTCTTTTAGTATGCAAACAGGATATTCTGTGACGAGAGAACGAAGCTCGTCTGCAATTACGGGTATTGTATTCACATTCTCGCCGTATTTTTCACCGCGAGACGTAATGACTTTTAGGTTTTTATGTTCTTTTGGATTTAAAAGTGTTTGTGCTAACAAGTTGCATTCCTTAAATCGGTTGTAAGCCGTACTGATGTATTTTTTTCAGTAGCTCTCTGTTTGTTGGTAACGAGGATACTAGTTTTTGAGTTTCAAGGGCATTCTTTTTGAATAACTTTGATGCTCTCTCGTGACTTGATTCTGATAGACCTAAATGACTCGCTTCTGTTTTAAAACCCATGCCGTATAGAACGTACTGGTAACTTGCTGCTGGGAAAACTTCTCGTGAATATTCGAAATCTTCGTGCCATGGCGTTTTGTGTTTCCAGAGAGTTAGCAATTCTGTAAGGCTATCAGGTATGGTCTTTGGATCGCGGTGATCAATCCAAAATTGATTGTCGTTTCTTTGATTGAGCATGTAATGTAGTTTTAGAAAATCAATGATACAGGCCCATCGGTATAAAAAGGTCTTATTAAAGCGCTTGGCGACAATATCCATAGCGGCTCTATTGGCTGGCAGTTGCTCGGAAATCATTTCTGCCGATATTTCTACCAATAGCAAGGCTGATGCTTCTAGGGGTTCCAAAAAACCGGCTGATAAACCGACGGCGACGCAATTGCGCTTCCAAAATATTTCTCGGTGTCCGGCTTTGATATCGATTTCTCTATAACTCAAGGCATCCACATTCTCGCAGCTCGGCCTTATATAGTCTTTTAATTCCTTGAGGGCCGTGTCTTTGTCGATATACTTACTTGAATATACGTGCCCAACCCCTCGACGAGTGGATAAGCCTATGTCCCAAATCCAACCTGCAGATTGCGCCGTAGAAATAGTATGCGAAGCAATAGGACTCGAATCATCAGCATAAGGCACGTGCACAGCAATGGCTTTATCCACAAACAGGATGTCCTGACATGATTTAAAAGGCACCTGTTGGTTTTCGCCAAGGAGTAAGGATTTAAATCCGGTACAGTCAATGAACAAGTCCCCCTTTAACTCTCCATTTTGTTTTGTGCTAAGCGAGCTGATGTCACCGTCTTCAGCATTATTTACTTTGCTGACATGGTCGAGGATGTGCCTAACCCCTAGCTTATTTACGCAATGTTCCTGAATGAATACAGAAAATTGTCCAGCATCCAAGTGGTAAGCGTAGTTTGCAATACTGGCATATTCGGCTGTCGCGATTTGTTTTGGCGCCAGCCCCTGTTCACAAAGATATTCCTGCGCACACACAGCTTCTGAAAAAGAACCTTCAGTTTCGCCCAATATCCAATGTTCAGCCAGGTTTGTATTGTCAAAGTCTTGAGGCAGAACAAGTGGGTGATAATAAAAATCATCGTCTTTGCCACTTACCCACTTGGCAAATTTTGCCCCTTGTTTGAATGATACATTACAGGCTTTGATAAAGTCGGTTTCGCGGATACCCATCGCGCGAAGTGTTCGACGCATTGTCGGCCAAGTCCCTTCGCCTACACCAATTATTGGTACATCAGGTGATTCAATTAAGGTGACAGTAAAGCCTGATTTTTTGTCTTTTTTCAGCTTAGCTGCAATGGTGCCCGCGGTTAACCAGCCTGCAGTGCCACCTCCGACAATTACAATGTCTTTTATCTGCGTTTTCATATGCTTAGCCGTTTATTTTTCGTTTGGATAGTATTTGTATATTAATGGAATTTGCCTGAAAGGTTAAACATAAAAGCCGCCATTGCGGCGGCTTTTACTATTTTATTGTGATGCTTATGTAAAGTTTTTAGAACTTAGTTTTTAAAACTTAACGTTGACACCTATGTTGTAGCGAGGACCATACTGCTCAGCATCCAATAATTGGCGTTGGAAGCGAGCAAATCGACGCGTGGTTTCATCTGTAAGGTTAATGGCATCAATAAACACCGATACGTTGTCATTGATATCATAGCTTGCACTTAAGTCCCACTGCCCGTATGACTCGACAAACACCGGCTCTGTACCCGCAGATTGAATAAATTCATCACGCCAGTTGTAAGCTAAGCGTACTTGGTATTGATCTTTTTCATAAAAACCAACCAAGTTGCCGGAATCACTCAAGCCAGGTAGTGAAAACGATTGGCTAAACTGGAAGGGGTCAAAGTCTTGGTCAACATTCACTAAGGTAAAGTTAGCTACTGCGCCAAAGCCTGTTTCGCCAAAGAAGTACTGTGCGTTCAACTCCCAGCCGTCTACCACTCTGTCTTCTTGGTTTACTGGTGTATTTACCTCCCAATCAATAACGGGATCCGTAGGACGGCTCAAACATGCAGAGTTAGGTGGATCTGCAGCGTCAGGACAGCCTGCTCTGCCTACAGCGCCAGGTGCTGGGTTTGTAATTGGCGTGCCATCTACGAAGGTAAGTTGACGTTGCTCGTCAGCTTGTACGATGAAGTTTTCAACGTATTTTCTGAAGTATGTTACTGACACTGTACTACCGTCATCACCATACCATTCAAGTGACAAGTCGAAATTGTCTGATGTAAGTGGCAATAGGTTTGGATTACCCTGACTGGCTCTAAACGGACCTCTTGGGCGCGGCGCGTTGAGATTTGTTCCAGGGAATAAGAAACCTAGTCCAGGTTTACCGATAGTGCTGCTGTATGAGAAACGGGTAACAATGTCTTCAGTCACTTCCATGCTAAAGTCAAAGTTTGGCAAAACTCGAGTATAACCACCGCTGATACTTTGCTCGGCTTCAACCCCATCGAATATTACTTGAAGTTCTTGGTCGTTACGGAAATTCAAAGCTTGAATACCTTGCGCCACGGTAAAGGATGATACGTCCGTATCCTCATATCTCACGCCAACATTCAAGTTAACTGGCAGCTCGTTAAACTCAGTTTCGAAATCAAAACTCACATAAAGAGCGTCAGTTTCTTCAGTTACACCGTTTTCTGATATGTTTGGATTGGTTAATTGCCCTTCCGCAGTAACAATATCAATAAAATCACTCGCGTCATAACGTAAGAAAACTGGGAATAGGTTCTCTTGGCCTGGGAATTGGTCTGCAGCATCACCGATTGGGCGAGTGGTTATATCAAGCGATCCTAGTGGGATGTTAACAAAACCAAATTCGCCCCGTCTTGCCGTATCTACTTCAACTTTTGTCTGTTGGAAACCAAAGTTAATAGCGGTTAGCGCACCGTCTTCTAGATTTTCCCAAATACCATCCAATCTTAGCTGCTGGATATTGTTTTCCATCTTAAAGCCGCGGCGCTGATACAAGTCAGATACTAAGTTATTTCTGTCGTAAGCCGAACCTGGAATTCTGGTGTCATCTACAAATATGGATGGTATTTCACCCGTAAAATTAGCACCGATATCAACGCCGTCTTGTATTTGGTTACCGTTAGCATCGAGCACAGGGTTGCCTTGCTCGTCTACACGTGGAAATTTCGGGTTTTTTAAGTTGGCAAGGTGTTCATATATTTGATCGTCGTCAGGATTAGAGACTGAATCAGAATCATGAAAATCAATGTTAAAACTTAAGCTTTCAGTTGCTTGCCATTCGACATTTAGGCCGATGGAGTCATTTTCTTTGCGTTCAAAATACTCCCATGCCCAAAAGTTTAACTCGTCGTCTGGATCAAAAATATTAACTACCGTACCGTTTTCATCAGTCGTACCGAATGGATTGTCAAACCAGTACGCAGAACGATTGGTAGTACTTGTTTCTTCAAAGCGAGTTAGCGTGTAGTCTGCAGTAATAACCAAATCATCGGTAGGCGCGGCTTGTAAAACCAATTGGCCATTTAGACGATCGCGCTCGGTGTCGAAACGCTCTGTTACCGCAGTCCACGGTAGCCAATAAGACTGAGAAGGGTTGTTGGATGTGTCAATCGCAGTTGTGTCGATTTGTGCACCAGTAACAGCACCACCTCTGTTGCGCACCCAACCATCGGTACCCACACGGTCTCTACCAGAATCACGTTCAGAATGAGACAAGGATAACAGCACACCAAATTTGCCATCCATAAACACGTTGCTCACCATACCAGATAGTTCTGGTGTAACAGAGCTACCTAAATCTACACTCGTGTCTACTACACCTTGAGCACTTGCAAATGCTTTAAACTCGCCATAATCAAAAGGTTTAGCCGTTTGAATGTTAATTGTAGCGCCAATACCGCCACCTGTTACATTCGCTTTACCTGTTTTCGCTACTTGTACACCTTTTACCGCTTCAGCCGCTATTTCACGGAAGTTAAAACTTCTTGCAGGACCAAGTACCGATGAGGTAGGCATTTGCCTGCCGTTGAGTGTCACTAAGTTAAAGCCTGGTCCAAAACCACGCACACTGACTGCATTACCTTCGTTGTTGGTGCGGTCAATAGACACACCTGTAATCCGTTGTAATGATTCGGCTAGGTTAGTATCAGGAAACTTACCAATGTCTTCTGCGGTTATCGCATCTACAACACCGACAGCTTCACGTTTAATGTTGGCTGAGCTTGCAAGAGAGCCACGAATACCCGAGACGTTGATTACTTCGATATTGTCATCACTAGTCGCGCTGTCTTGGGCGCTAGCCGTTGATACAGTGGCTAGCCCAGCGCCAGCAACCATTAAAGATGCTGCGATAGCGTTAAGTTTAAATCTATTCTTTTTCATTTGCGTCCCCATAGCTTAATTTAGCTGGAAAAATGGATAGTAGAATGCGGTGGCTCTGGTCATAAATATCACCTGTTTGGGTGACACGATGTTTTTGAGTTATGTGCGCCGTAACCAAAAGCACCAAAAAACTGTAAACCAGTAAACTGTTTATTGTTTACAATCTATGTGTAATTTTTAACTTTTTTTGTACAGATTTCCAGTGTTTTGTTAAATAAATTAACAAAATTGTTCTATATATGCTTCAAATGTTCAAAAAACAATCAAAATAAAAAGCCTTTTAGTCATTGTTTGATGTAGAACAATGTTTTTTTGATGAATATGTTTCGCCGTGATTATTATTGATCTGGGTCATGCCTGTAGCTATTTACAAAGCTAATAATACCCATGTTATTTTTTTAAAACCGAAAGAGGCATGTTATGTTAGATCTATTGTTGAGTGATCCTGTGGCGTGGGGATCAATTTTGGGCATTTTTATCGTTGTGGCAATTTGTATGTATTACGTTTGGTTGTTTCTAAAAAACGTGAAAGAAAACGCGTAAAAACGGCAGCAACATATGCTCAATTAGGTTTTTCGTCGCGCCTTGTGGCGACTAATACAAGTAATGCGCCTTTCCCTCCCCATTCCAAGGGCGCTTGGTGAAAGCCGATAACTTTTGGGTGTTGAACAAGCCAGTTGGGAACGTGCTGCTTTAGAACGCCGCCACTGACACCGTGAATAATATTTATACATTCATGGTGTTTGTCGTAGGCTTCTTGAATAACAGCGGCTAATTCTAGCTTGGCATCTTCGCGGTTGACACCATGTAGATCTAAAATTAGCTCGGGTACATATTCACCGCGCCGGAGTGCCTTTATTTGTGCGCGGTGGCGCTCGTCGCGACAAAACAACATAGACTGGTTGCCATCAAAGTGGGCTTCAAAGCCGTCTGAAAACTCAAAAGAGGCATTGCGCTGTTTTGTTTGCATTGCTTGTTTTCGTTTATGCAAGCTTTCCGCTTTTTGAGTCATTGAAGCGCGAGGCGCGAGGTATTTATCGCTTTTTATACGTTTGGTGTCTTTGAATAGGCTGGCAAAGCTTTCAAAATCATCGTTTTGCGGAACTTTTTTCACATTTATGCTGTAAATTAAGCGAATTTAAGTCGAATACATATTATTATACCGCCACTTTCTATTCGACACCAAGGTTTCATGCATAACAATGAATGATGCTGACAATGCAGAACACGCGCTTGCTAACGTGAATGAGTTGACGACGGTTGTTGATTGGATGCGTTATACAATCAGTCAATTGCAATCGAGCGGCGTGTACTTTGGTCATGGCACCGATAATGTTTGGGACGAGGCGGAACAGTTAGTTTTTACTTGTTTGCAGCTTCCTTTGACCTTAGCGCCAGAGCAAAAGCAAATTTTGTACAATGCCAGCTTAACCCAAGATGAAAAGCACAAAGCACTAGATTGGATACGAAAACGCAGCGAAGAAGCCCTTCCTTTGCCGTATATTAGTAATACCGCTTGGTTTGCCGGCATGCCTTTTTATGTTGATGAGCGCGTGCTTATCCCTCGCTCTCCTTTCGCTGAATTGATAAACCAAGGTTTTTCGAGTTTTTTGTCCGCCAAAGATGAGCCCTTGCACCTTCTGGATATGTGTACTGGAAGCGGTTGCATTGCTATAGCTCTTGCGCATGCTTTTCCTGAAGCCATGGTTGATGCAGTAGATATTGATACTGATGCTTTGGATGTGACATCGATTAACATTGCAAATTATCAACTGGAGCAAAGAGTTTACCCTCTAGCTTCAGATGTGTTTAGTGCATTAAGTGGTCAGCAGTACGATATTATTGTCGCCAATCCACCTTATGTGGATGCTGAAGACATGGCAGATTTACCAAATGAATATTTGCATGAGCCAGAACATGCCCTTGCTTCGGGCTTTGATGGCCTCGATTTAACCGTACAAATTTTGTCTCAAGCGGTGCAATTTTTGCGGGATGATGGTTGGCTGTTTGTCGAAGTCGGTAACAGCGAGGTAAATTTTGACCGTCGTATGAAAGGTTTACATGTAACATGGTGTCAGTTAGCGAATGGTGGCAGTGGTATTTTCGCTATCAGTAAAGCGCAACTCATGGCACAGCAAGATATACTAGATGAATTGGAGTAAGCAGATATATGTCGGGGAATACCTTTGGCAAATTATTCACCGTGACGACCTTTGGTGAGAGTCATGGCAAAGCAATCGGTGGGGTAGTTGACGGCTGCCCTCCGGGTTTGGTACTTGATGAAAATGATTTACAGCACGATTTAGATCGACGTAAACCGGGTACGTCACGTTACACTACGGCGCGCCGTGAAGAAGATGAAGTGAAAATACTTTCTGGCGTTTTTGAAGGTAAAACAACAGGTACGAGTATTGGTCTACTGATTAATAATACAGACCAACGGAGCCAAGATTATTCCAAGATTAAAGAAAGCTTTAGACCAGGGCACGCGGATTACACCTATCAGCAAAAATATGGCTTTAGAGATTACCGCGGTGGTGGCAGATCGTCAGCGCGAGAAACAGCTATAAGAGTTGCAGCGGGTGGCATCGCTAAAAAGTACTTAAAGCAAGTGTACGGGATTGAAATAAGGGGCTATTTATCTCAGTTAGGCCCAATTGCCGTTGAAAAAGTCGATCATGCAGTCACCAATACCAATCCTTTTTTCTGTCCTGACGAATCTAAATTGGATGCCTTAGACGCGTATATGCGTGACTTGAAGAAAGAAGGGAATTCAATCGGTGCAAAGATAAGTGTTTCTGCCATAAATATGCCTGTGGGTTTGGGTGAACCGGTATTTGATCGCTTAGATGCAGATATTGCGCATGCAATGATGGGAATAAATGCAGTAAAGGGCGTAGAGTTGGGAGACGGCTTTGATGTTGTGACGCAAAAAGGCACAGAACACCGAGACGAAATTTCTCCAGACGGCTTCCACTCAAATCATGCTGGTGGTGTTTTGGGTGGTATATCAACAGGGCAAGAACTCCTTGTACATATGGCATTAAAACCGACGTCTAGCATTAGTATTTCGGGTGAAAGTGTGGATATTCATGGCAAGTCTACTGATATCATCACAAAAGGCAGACACGATCCTTGTGTGGGTATTCGAGCCGTGCCTATAGCCGAGGCGATGTTGGCACTGGTATTGATGGATCATGTACTCCGCCACAATGCGCAAAATAAGGATGTCCAGTCCGTCACACCAATTATTCCGGCTTCAAAGCCCAACGTAAGTTAGGTACAGACAGATAAATACGGTTGTAGCATTGGAGTGTGACTAGCTAAAGTATGGCGATAAAAAGTATGACTACCAAGATAAAGCCCTTATTGTTGCTAACAAGTTTTGTGTTTACGAGTGTTGGCTTTGCACAAACACCCCCTGCATCAGACATTTATGTTGGGGAGTTAACACGCGACGACAAGGGCTTACGTGTAGTCAATCTTGAGCGCCTTACTCATACAGATTCATACACCAATCAGCCGTATTTTTTTGATGATTTCACGCTTTATTACACTGAGCAGGTTGGGCAACAAACCGATATATTTAGATACGACTTTCAAAGCAAAGAGACAAGTAACCTCACGCAGTCTACCGACAGCGAGTATTCGGCAACGCCTATGCCCAATGGAGACGGCTTTTCTGTTGTCAAAGTTGATCAAGAGGGTAAACAAGAATTATGGCAGTTTAGCTTTGCTGGGGACAAAATTAAGCATCTTGCGCCAAGTATCGAACCGGTTGGTTATCACTTATGGACGAGAGACGACAAGGTTTTCTTATTTGTACTCGGTGAACCCAATCGTTTGTTGCTAATAGACCCCAGTGATACTGATGGTACAGCGAGTGAGATTGACAATAACATTGGTGCATCGCTTTATGCTATGCCCAACACTCGAGGCTATACATACACGACAAGTCGTTCAGGCAATGATGACACATTAATTTTGCGTTGGTATTCGGCCTTGTCTAATGAGCGTCAAGTGCTAACGAAGCTTCCTAAGGGAGCAAAATATTTTACATGGACGCCTAGTGCGGAATTGTTGACGACTGACAAGGGCGCATTAGTGGCAATGCCTTTTTTGGTACAAGGAAAAAGAATAGAAAGTACCGTGTATTCTAAGGTACTGATTGAGGGGGAAGCATGTCAACGTAGTGTTAGCCGAATTGCTGTCTCCCCTTATAACGAAAAGATCGCTCTAGTATGTGAAGCAGCCCCTCAGCATAAAGAGGGCTTGTGATTTTCTTTGTTTTTGTCAATCGTGGTTTCAAGGCCTCATTAGTAGACGAAACCTTATGGTTCAGTCTGTTTTTTTCACTAAGCTTTTGGGGCAGTTATTTTTTGTAGAGGCAACTAACCTTCTAGCGGGATTTCGAATTCTTCGGGGGTTTCAAAATCACCAGACATGGAGCTTAAACGACCATCGTCAAATTTTAACACTAGTTCCTTTCTGAAATCTTCTCCGCGCTTTTTCATACCGCGCTTCATATCGTAAACGTAGTACCAAGTCGAGTTATCAAAACTATCTTGCACTACTGGGTTACCCAGTACAAAACGTACTTGCTCTTGAGTCATGGATACGCGCAGTTGATTGACATCTTTTTGTTCGAGAAAGTTTCCTTGAGGAATGTCTATTCTGTAAATCCAGTTTGAGCATCCTGCCATAAACGCAGCAACAACTAATACAGCAACTAATTTCATTCTTTGTCCACTTAATTACAATTGAGATCGGATATTACCTTTGAGTCTTCGACCATTCAACTTTTTAAGAGTTCCCTAGCATTTTTAATTGCGCTGTCTGTCAATGCGTCTCCGGCAAGCAAGCGCGCGATTTCGTTTACACGATCCGCCTTCGTGAGCTTAAGCACCGTTGTCTCTGTTGTTTGGCCATCGGTGATTTTATTCACAAATAGTTGGTTATGTGCTTGAGCAGCCACTTGCGGTAAATGCGTGACACTGACCACTTGGCTTTGCTCTCCTAATTGCCTTAATAGCTTTCCAACTACTGAAGCAGTTTGTCCACTAATGCCTGTGTCCACTTCATCAAAAATGAGCGTGGGTATTTGGTGATTTCGAGAGTAAATCACTTGCAAGACCAAACCAATGCGCGATAGCTCTCCACCAGATACAACCTTTTCCAGACTGTCAGGCGTCTGACCAGGGTTAACTGAAACTTTGAAATCAATGGTATCGTTGCCGACGGCACTTACTGCTTTGTCTTCCGAAAAAGTAACATCTATATCTACTACCGCATACCGCATGTTTAGCTGTCTTATACTTTCTTCTATCTCTTTGGACATCCGTTTTGCGGCCGATACTCTCGCCAAACTGACTTTGCGCGCAATTTCCCAGTAGTGGGTGAGTGCTTGTTTCGTGTCCTCTTGGATGGTATCTAAATCCGCTTCCTGTTTTTTTAGCGTGTGTAATTCTTCTGACAAGGCCACAAAGCTAAGATATAGATTTTCTGGAGCGGTACCGTGTTTTCTGGCTAGTTCTAAATATTGACTGTAGCGATTTTCAATGTGCAGCACTCTCTCTGGATCGGCTTGATCATTATTTCGGTAACGATCCAATTCACTGTATGCCTCTTGTGCTTGAATAATGGCATTTTGCATCATTTCATACGCTTCTTCGAGTTGCTGATCAGTGTCGATTTGCGCTTGAATTTCCTTAGCGGCATGACTTAACAAATCGAGCGCACTTGCGGGTTCGCCATCTTTTAGCAAGTAACAGGCTTTGTCACTGGATTCAATCAAGCTTTGTAGGCTGTTTAGGCGTTTGAATTCGGCTTCTAAATGAGGGAATTCATCTTCTGTTACTGCAAATTCTTCGAGTTCATTTACTTGATATTCTAGTAGGTTTACTCTATCGCTGCGTTGTTGTTGCTGATTTTTAAGATCTTCTAGGGTAGTCGCTAAGTCTTTGTATTGCTTGTAAGCCGATTTTAATTTTTCTAACAAAGCACTTTGTCGCGCATAGGCGTCAAGCATCTGCATTTGAGTATCGTGTTTAAAAAGGGCATGGTGATCGTGTTGGCCATGTATATTAACCAGCATTTTTCCAAAACTTTTTAGTTGGTTTAAATTGACTGGGATACCATTAATAAATGCTTTTGAGCGACCCTCACTGCTAACAACCCTGCGAATAAAGCATTCGTCATTGCTGTCATCTTGCGATAATTCGTGTTCACATAGCCATTGTTGAGCATGTGCTAAGCTAGCAATATCAAAATGCGCGACGATTTCACTTTTTTCTGCCCCTTGCCTGACAATACCCGAATCCGCGCGGCTACCTAAACACAGACCTAAAGCATCTAAGGCGATAGATTTACCTGCGCCGGTCTCTCCGGTGATAGCGGTGAGTCCACGCTGGACACTTATCGCTACTTGTTTGACAACCGTTAAATTTTTGATATCAAGATGAACTAACATGAACGCAACCCAAATATAGAATACTGATAATATATACAGTATTTTTATTCAAGTAAACAGTTCTATACCTGATTTTGATTCTAGCCGGCCTTATCCTTCACAGCAAACTCACGCCGTAAGCTTTGAATTAAGAAAGGTTTGATAGTCTAAGTGTTGCCCAACTCGACAAGGCTGAATGCAGTGCCTGCTTTTCCTTCAACTAACACTCGGCAGCTCCCCCATGACTCAGGAATATTCCAAGTATGATCAAGCGCTACCGTGAATTTTTCGTGATGAGAGTCGCAGCGTACTTCCACAGAATCCAATTGCCCTTCAATTTTTGTAAAGCCAAATTTGTTTCTGACCAAATAATGAAAGTTTTTACCTTCATCAGACAGGCTTCGCTTAACAATAATGTTTTGTTCACTTTGTATGAGCGAATTTATTTTTTCAATATAGCTATTTAAAGGCGCAAGAATATCTTCACCGTTCGCCAGCTTTTTAACTTTGTCGACTGTGTAGAGGGCGCTAGAAAACTCATTAAATTGCAGGTGTAAGACAAACTTGCGTTGATATAAAGATTTTATTTGTTCATCGTCGAATGTCTGATACTTACCCTGATGAGTGTTGCTGCTTGCAAGTGTGCGGTCAATGCTTCTCAGCTCTCTACGTAAATCATTTATGGTCGAAGCTACGGAAGCATCTAATGCCCACAACCATGCATTTTCATATCTATTACCACCGCCATTTTCTTTCATCGCTTCTATGAGCTTTTCTGCTCGTTCCATATCGCCAGCAGTCATTGCTTTTTCAGCCTCTTTATATTTGGTGATAAATTTTCCTGAGGCACCAATTTGATTCTGAAGTGTGAAATCTAATTGTACTTCGTTATAGCATTGTTGTACTGCTCGATTATCCTTAATTGCGGGAGAGTATTTCCACCTCTTTACAGCACTCATTGCTGCACGTGTAATTGCTTTGTTACCACTAGAGTCGCTGATTACTGGATCTTGCACATTGCCATCAGTATCAATAACAAAATTAATTTTCACCCAACCTTCTGTCCCTGTTATTGCAGCTGATTTGGGGTATCTTGGGTTTTTTCGTTTAACGATTTGCGCTGGTTTAAACGCACTGATGCTTTTAACGGTATTCTCATCAGTGTCTGAAACGACCTCTTCGCTTAGTTTGTCGCAAGGTAATTTCTTTTCTGTAGATGGGGGATCAGCAAATGCTGCTTTACTTAAGCAAAGTAAAGCACTCAACATAAGCAAAATACGGTGGGTATCGGTAGTTTTCATTGACACTAATATCCTTTTTAGCATGCCATCTAGCTACAATTAATCATGTAGTTTGAAAAATATCAATACAACTTGCTTCCCCAGTTTAGTTTTTTTCTCAGTACGTTAAAGTAACTGTAATCTGGTGGGTGTATAAGCGTCAGGTGTTTAAAGTTTTTGCGAATGATCACGTGATCACCGGGGTTGACCGAAATCACCACGTGGCTATCGCAGCTTATCTGTACATTGTCGGAATTGTTATTTGATATCTTAAGTGTCATCTCATTGTTCGCATCGACGACAATAGGGCGGCTACTCAAGGTGTGAGGAAACATGGGGACTAAAGTCAATACATCTAAATGTGGCGTCAGGATTGGTCCGCCCCCTGACAAAGAATAAGCGGTTGAGCCGGTTGGCGTGGCAATAATCAATCCGTCTGAACGCTGAGAAAATACAAATTTATCTTCAATGTAAAGTTCAAACTCCATCATATGAGCGACTTTACTGTGGTGCAAGACAATCTCATTGACCGCGTTGTGAGAATCGACCAGTGTTTCGCCAGAATATACTAAGGCCTCAATCAAAAAACGCTTTTCACGGGCAATATTACCATTAAAAATATGTGCAAGTTGTGCCGGTATATCATCAGGCGAGATATCCGTTAAAAAGCCCAAATTGCCTCTATTTACACCTACTACATCTATATCGAATTCGGCCAGTACGCGAGCAGCACCCAGCATATTTCCGTCGCCACCCACTACGATTGCTAAATCAGCTCGCCGACCTATTTCGAGCATAGATACCGATTCGACCTCATGGTCGAGGTTTATTTGAATTTTGTTTTCGAGCAATACCTTACAATTGCGTTCATGCAACTCTTCGATGAGTAGCGTGATACTATTGAAAGTGGCTTCGTGACTGGATTTTCCAATTAATCCAACTGTGCGATATGTCATCCGCAAGTCCAAATTATACTGAGTCTGATAAGGGTACAGCAGCTAAAAAGACTTGCAAGTCATCTTTCTTCAAATTCGCGTTCTGTCAATTTTTTTGCCTTTGCTTGATACAAATCCACGTCTGCCATGTTTACGACATGTTGAAAATTACTTGAACCCGATGAAGAAGCGATGCCGAACGATAAGTCGATAGGAATGTTGGACATATCTTGCACAGCAAAGTCCTGCTCTAAGGATTGCTGTATTTTTTGTACTATATTATGAGTTGTTTCGTGAGAGGCATTGGTTAACAGTGTTAAAAACTCCTCGCCACTCCATCTTGCGATTAAATCTGTATCTCTGATGTTATCGCGAATGGCATTGGCAACTGCATTGATGACTTGATCCGCTACTTGGTGACCAAATCGCGTATTCAATCCACTCAATTTATCAATATCACACATGATTACAGTGTATTGTTCAAAATTGCGTCTGCGTTGACTGTCGTCACTTTTAAACAGTTGTTCGACGTAACGCCGGTTAAAACAACCTGTCATGGGGTCAGTATTTGCCTCAACAAAAAAGCGCTTTGCACTGCTTGAACTAATACGCTTTAAATACAGCATGACAATAATAAAAGGGATGATAGCAAGTATAACGTTAAGTGAATAAATGTAAGGAATTAGTTCTGGTAGAGCGTAAGGGTAGGGACGCTCTTGAGACACTATATATGTCAGCAAGTAGGCAATCGCGATAAACAAACAAATAGTGATGGTTTTTTTTATCGACTTCACAGGGCTGACAAGGATCAATGCTGTAAGTGGCCAGAGGTAAAAGTGAAAACCTAAATACGTCCCCATAGTGTAAGTAACAATGAGCGCATGTGCGACCATTTCAAACACAATCAGGCGCACACACCATTTTTGGTTTTGACGCATATTTTGTATGGCTGCGATCAACCATATAATCACACTGACCACATTTACCGCAGCCAACCAGTATGCATCGATTAACAGAAATAAAAAAAGGAAACCAAGATGAGCAAATGCGCCTGTATTGCATAGCGTTCGCAACAGCTTTTCAGCGCTTAATTGTAAGCTTTGTCTTTCTAAGGCAAAAAAACTCTCGTCAATACTACCTCGATAATGCAGAGTTTCGGGTTCCATCAGTTACCTTACATTGCTAGGGAATCGTCATAATAATAGACGAATTTTTGTAGGCTGTGTTGCACTTTGGGTAAAAAATATTGGAATAATTTTATTGTGATGCTTGAAGCTAAAAGAAGCATCCCCATTATACCGAGCAAAGAAGCATAAAACCGACGCCATAGCGCGTATTTGACGTTCGGAGAAGGGTTGAATGAGTACAGAGCAAAACACTGAAAATAAAGTCGAAGAAGTTTCAGCAGAAGAACAAAACCAAGACCAACAAGTCGAAGTAAACGAATCAGCAGAGTCAGAACCGTCTACAGAGGAAGGCCTTGAGGGTTTAACTGTTGAACAAGCGCAAATAAAAAGTCTTGAAGAAGAATTAGCTGCAGCAAACCAAACTATTGCCGCACAGAAAGACAGCGTGATCCGCGCAAAAGCAGAAGTCGACAATATCCGCAAACGCGCAGAAGCAGATGTTGACAAAGCGCGAAAATTTGCACTTGAAAAATTTGCAGGTGAGCTACTTCCAGTTGTGGACAATTTGGAGCGTGCTACGCAATCCGTCGATGTAGATAATGAAGCGCTAAAACCCTTGTTAGAAGGCGTTGAGCTAACACAAAAAAGTTTTATTGCGACTTTAGAAAAGTTTGGCTTAAGCGTGCTTGATCCGCAAGGTGACACGTTCAATCCTGAACATCATCAGGCAATGTCAATGCAAGAGTCCGCTGACGTGCCAGCAAACACCGTGTTAGCTGTGATGCAAAAGGGCTACTTATTAAATGGCCGTCTTCTTCGTCCAGCTATGGTAATGGTGTCTAGAGCACCGAGCGAAGGGGTTGATACCACTGCTTAAGCTTTTTAAAAGCGCGAGCATCACGAGACCTTTATAAGACATATTTTTGTCATAAAAGTGAAATTCACACATTGAAAATGGGTTTATTAGCCCCACTTACGAATTAGTAAGAAATAGTTACACGAAAAAATTCTGGAGATTAAAGCATGGGTAAGATTATCGGTATCGATTTAGGTACAACAAATTCATGTGTTGCCGTACTCGATGGCGACAAAGCAAAAGTGATTGAAAATGCAGAAGGCGATCGCACAACTCCTTCAATTATTGCATATGCTAACGATGGCGAAACACTAGTAGGTCAGCCAGCTAAGCGCCAAGCAGTCACTAACCCTAAAAATACCTTGTTTGCTATCAAGCGTTTAATTGGTCGTCGCTTTGAAGATAAAGAAGTGCAACGTGACATCGACATTATGCCTTTCAACATCGTCAAAGCTGATAATGGCGACGCGTGGGTTGAAGCAAACAACGAAAAAATGGCGCCACCTCAGATTTCTGCTGAGGTACTGAAAAAAATGAAAAAGACGGCGGAAGACTACCTTGGCGAAGAAGTCACCGCTGCGGTTATCACTGTACCGGCTTACTTTAATGACTCTCAGCGTCAAGCAACTAAAGATGCTGGACGTATTGCAGGACTTGAAGTTAAACGTATTATCAATGAGCCAACAGCAGCGGCGCTTGCTTATGGCATGGATAAGAAAAAAGGTGACAGTGTTGTTGCTGTTTACGATTTAGGTGGGGGTACATTTGATATCTCTATTATTGAAATCGACGAGGCAGACGGTGAGCACACCTTCGAAGTACTGGCAACTAACGGTGATACGCACTTAGGTGGTGAAGATTTTGACAACCGCATGATCAACTACCTTGTAGAAGAGTTTCAGAAAGAACAAGGCGTTGACTTACGCAAAGATCCACTAGCGATGCAGCGTTTAAAAGAAGCCGGTGAAAAAGCGAAAATTGAGCTGTCTTCTGCGCAACAGACTGAAGTTAATTTGCCTTATATTACTGCAGATGCCTCAGGACCTAAGCACTTGGCAATTAAAGTAACCCGTGCCAAGTTAGAATCTTTAGTTGAAGACATGGTTAAGCAATCTCTTGAGCCAGTGAAACAAGCCCTTGCCGATGCGGATCTTTCTGTCAGTGACGTGAACGACATTATTTTGGTGGGCGGTCAAACGCGTATGCCTTTGGTACAGAAGTACGTGGCTGAGTTCTTTGGAAAAGAACCACGTAAAGACGTTAACCCAGATGAAGCGGTAGCAACCGGTGCAGCCATCCAAGGTGGTGTACTAGCAGGTGACGTAAAAGATGTATTGCTATTGGATGTGACACCTTTGTCTCTAGGTATCGAAACGATGGGCGGTGTCATGACCCCTGTTATTGAGAAGAATACAACGATTCCTACTAAGAAATCACAAACTTTCTCAACTGCGGATGACAACCAAGCAGCGGTAACCGTGCATGTGTTACAAGGTGAGCGCAAGCAAGCTTCTGGGAATAAATCTTTGGGTCAATTCAACTTAGAGGGCATTCGTCCAGCTCCTCGTGGTACGCCTCAAATTGAAGTGACGTTTGACATCGACGCTGATGGTATCTTACACGTGTCTGCTAAAGATAAAGATACCGGTAAAGAGCAGAAGATTACAATTCAAGCGTCTTCTGGTTTGAGTGATGCCGAAATTGAGAAAATGGTACAAGACGCAGAAGCCAACAAAGAAGCCGACGAGAAGTTTGAAAAATTAGTGGCTGCAAGAAACCAAGCTGATGGTCTAGTACACGCGACTAAGACTCAAATTGAGGAAGCAGGTGATGCGCTTCAAGCGTCTGATAAAGAAGCTATCGAAGCGGCTATTGCAGAGTTAGAAACAGCACGTAAAGCCGATGACGTAGATGCAATAGAAGCTAAGAGTCAAGCCTTGATTCAAGCTTCTCAAAAGCTGGTTGAAATTGCGCAAGCCAAAGCTCAGGCTGGTCAGCCAGAAGGTGGCGCGGGTGCTGAGCAAGTAAACCCAGCTGATGATGATGTTGTTGATGCTGAGTTTGAAGAAGTTAACGACGACAAAAAATAAGTTGAACGTTAACTTAATGTAAGACCTTCGACAGGCGCAGCTTTTTAAGTTAGCGCCTGTTGTGTTGTAGATACTGTGAAATCGGTATAAAAAAGCTAGGATGTTGAGTGTATGTCCAAAAGAGACTATTACGAAGTATTAGGCGTTGGCAAGAGTGCCACTGAACGCGAGATCAAAAAAGCCTATAAAAAGCTTGCGATGAAATATCACCCCGATAGGACGCAAGGCGATAAGTCTTTGGAGGAAAAATTCAAAGAGATCCAAGAAGCTTACGAAATATTAACCGACGATAACAAACGTGCCGCATACGACCAGTACGGTCACGCCGGTGTTGATCCAAATCGCGGTGCGGGTGGTTTTGGCGGCGGTGGTGCCGACTTTGGTGATATTTTTGGGGACGTATTTGGTGACATCTTTGGTGGTGGTCGCGGAGGTCGCCAGTCAAGAGCACGCCAAGGCGCTGACCTTCGTTACAATCTAGAAATGACCCTTGAAGAAGCGGTGCGCGGAAAAGAAGTCGAAATTCGTGTGCCTACTCTTGTCGAGTGTGAGGTATGTGACGGCTCGGGTGCCAAAAAAGGTACCTCTCCTACGACTTGTCCGACTTGTAAAGGCGCTGGGCAAGTGCAAATGCGCCAAGGTTTCTTTGCCGTACAACAGACATGTCCAACTTGCTCTGGGAAAGGGAAGATCATTTCAGACCCGTGCTCATCGTGCAGAGGCCAAGGGCGCGTTGAAAAAACGAAAACACTATCGGTTAAAGTGCCTGCAGGCGTCGATACAGGTGACCGTATTCGACTGTCTGGCGAAGGCGAAGCCGGTGAAAATGGCGCACCAGCGGGCGATCTATACGTACAAGTCAATGTGCGTGATCACGACATATTTACCCGTGATGGCAATAATTTATATTGTGAAGTTCCACTTAGTTTTACCACAGCTGCTTTGGGTGGCGAAATTGAAGTCCCCACTTTAGATGGAAAAGTTAAACTTAAGATAAGCTCTGAAACGCAAACGGGCAAAATGTTTAGGATGCGTGGCAAAGGTGTTAAATCAGTAAGAACTGGCGCAGTGGGTGATTTGATTTGTAAAGTTGTATTGGAGACACCTGTCAACTTATCGTCAAAACAAAGGGAAATACTGCAAGAATTTGAAGCCTCGATTACAGGCTCAGCGGCAAAGCATAGCCCAAAGGAAAAAGGCTTTTTTGATGGCGTGAAAAAATTCTTTGACGACCTTACTAATTAGTCGCTGTTAGCGCCTTATGCATTTCTCCAACCTATGTTTCTCTTGAAAGGCGTTGTGCGGAAAGCACTTAAAAGGAATGTTAAGCAATTAAATGGGATATCACCAAGCTCAATATAAGCTTGGAAAGGCAGGGAAGCCTATTAACAACATAACAACGAAAACCCTCTCTTGATCGCTGTGGAACTGTATTTGGCAGCATTTGCCTTTATGTCCCAGCTTGCAACTTATTACCAAGCTATTGTTATTTATCTAAAATACCCATAATATTTATCCCAAGTTCAAGTTGTTTGATCTCGGTTTGGGTCAAATATTACTTTTGAATAAACCGATGCTTGCAAATGTAAGTATTAATGTCTTTAGTTATATTGAACGTCGAATAAGAACAACAAACCATACTTTACTACCTATTCATCAAAGGAACATAATTATGAAGAAAATCGGATTGGGCATTTGTTGCGCGTTGGCTTTGTCTGTCTCAGGCATGGCAAATGCGGATGAGCATGGTGTTAAAAGTGAAAAACAAGCTAAAACCGCTATTCAATTCCGCAAAGCTGTATTTCAATTGATTCGTTCAAACATGGGGCCACTAGGTGCGATGGCTAAGGGTAACATCCCTTATGATCCACTGGTAATGGAAAAAAACGGTGTTCGCATGGAACAGTTAGGATTAATGATTGAAGACTATTTTGTGCCTGATACTACCGCTTTTGCAGTGCCCTCTGACGCCGAAGACAGTATCTGGACTAACAAAGCTGACTTTTTAGCCAAATCCAACGACTTTATTGCTGCAGCGAAAAACTTACAAGAAGTCGCAGCAGCAAAAGATGAAGCTAATTACAGAAAAGCAATTGGTGGAGTGGGCGCAACCTGTAAAGCTTGTCACGACGACTACAAAAAAGATTAGTAGTCGTAGAAACTATCGTCTACTGGAGGTGGTAACACCTCCACCACCAGATACACTGTTAGGATCGATATAGCTATCACTATCAAGGCCTTTAAATTATTGAATTTAACTGGCTTATGGCCTTCTCTATTACTTTCTTTTTTACCGTGAACCATACTTTGTACTAAGGCTTGTTTTTTCTTAAATTGGTAATACAAGACCGCCACAATGTGAATCAGCGCCAAAGCCATGAGAACTATATAGACTTGGCCGTGTAGAAAGCTGGCTACATCTGCCACCTCTTTGTCAACTGCAGCGTACCATGGCCCTTCTAAAAATATGTCATCCGTCATAAATAGTCCGCTAACCGCTTGGGTTAAAAACAAAGTCAGTAAGGCAACGACGGATAGCGCACCTGCAGGATTATGAGTGAGGTAGACTTGTTGATCCTTTCCTTTTAGGTAAGACAAGGTTGCTTGGGGGGAGCGAATAAACATACCAAATCTAGAATATACATGACCAACAAAGCCCCAAGCAAGTCTAAAAATAAGTAATCCCAGTGTAAAATAGCCTATGTAAAAGTGCCATTGCATAGCGTCATCAAGTATATCTCCTGAGATATATTGAAACACTAATGCAGCGACCAACAACCAATGGAAGGCGCGGGTAGGGAAGTCCCAAACAATGACTTTATGCATATAAAACCCAGTTAGTTTTTGTCTATTTCCCCATTTAGGGTTGATAGCGTAGTTTTTGAATCAGTGTAGCAAAATTAGTTCGCTATTATCCATTATCAATAGCCTATTCAATAACAGATTGGACTTATCATTTTATTGAACATCATGCACAATACGCGCAATTGTTTATGAAGCTGAGTAACAGATGATCAAAGTAGGAATTTTAGGTGCAAATGGCAGAATGGGGCGAGTGCTGATAGAAGCTGTACATGGTCATGTAAATACCGAGTTGGGCTTTGCTAGCGTCCGAGAAAGTTCGAGTTTTATTGGTGTCGATGCGGGAGAGCTTGCCGGTATAGCAAAGCAGCAGGTGATGGTATCTGCCCTTTCAGACGAAGTTGTCAAAACAGCAGACGTACTAATAGACTTTACTTTACCTGAAGCGCTAGAGCAAAACTTACAATTGGCTCTTGCAGCTAATAAGCCCATTGTTATCGGTACGACAGGTTTAACTGGCGAGCAGCTAAATTTTATTGACGAGGCTGCTAAAAGCATCCCTGTGGTATTTGCCGCTAACTATAGTGTTGGTATCAACTTGATGTTAAACCTAGTTCAACATGCGGCTAGTGTCATGGGGGATGATGCTGACATCGAAATTATCGAGGGGCATCATCGTTTTAAAAAGGATGCGCCATCAGGAACGGCGATGGCTATCGGTCATGCCATTGCCAATACCTTAGGGCGAGACCTCAGCAAATGTGCAATTTACGGTCGAGAAGGCCTTAGTGGTGAGCGAAGTCCTGAAACTATTGGTTTTGCAACAGTAAGAGCAGGGGACATCGTGGGAGACCACACGGCATTGTTTGCCACACTAGGCGAAAGGCTTGAAATAACACACAAGGCCTCATCAAGGCTGACCTTCGCGAAAGGCGCATTAACAGCGGCATGTTGGTTGAAAGAACAAAATAAAGGTTTGTATTCCATGCAGGATGTACTAGGTTTAGTGTAGTTTTTAGGTATTACATCGGCATTTTATCTTTAGCAGGCTATTTTTATATATTTGGTTTATTGCTAAAAAGCGGTAGACCAATATAAGTTTGTTGTATATAATGCGCGGAATTTGCCAAAAATAATTATTGAGTGTTGTTAGATTGTTTGGCATGTTTGTCAAATAGTCAGTAAATTCAAGGCGTACAGCGCCTTTTATTCTCAACATGCTGTATATTTTGGTGGAGACACGTTGCTCTCTTTTTCTTAAAAAAGAGCAATACCATAGATTTTCTTACTTTAAGTAAGTTTATCTTAGTTATCTCTCATTTTTGGAGGTTGACTTGGCTGTTTCTGCCCTATTAGTACTTGCCGATGGTTCTGTGTTCAAAGGAACCGCAATTGGCGCTTCAGGAAGCGCTGTCGGAGAAGTGGTTTTTAATACTTCGATGACAGGTTATCAAGAAATTCTTACTGACCCATCTTACGCCGAACAAATTGTTACGTTAACTTACCCTCATATTGGAAATACTGGCACTAATGCCGAAGATCTGGAATCAGACAATATTTGGGCTAAGGGCTTGGTTATCCGCGATTTACCCCTTGTTGCCAGTAGCTTTCGAAACGAAAAAACACTTTCAGATTATTTAAAAGACAACAATATTCTTGGTATTGCTGATATAGATACACGCCGCTTAACACGTATCCTCAGAGATAAAGGGGCACAAAATGGCTGTATTGCTACTTTCGATGCCGAAAAAGAAGATTTAGAGCAGGCTATTGAAGCTGCATTGAACACAGCCAAGGCTTTCCCAGGTCTAAAAGGCATGGACTTGGCAAAAGAAGTAACTTGTAGCGCCGTACATTCATGGCAAGATGGCATTTGGCATTTAGGCTCAGGTTACGATGAAAACAAAGAAGACGGATGTTTTCATGTGGTTGCTTATGATTTTGGCGCCAAGAAAAACATACTGCGTATGCTCGTTGATCGCGGCTGTAAGCTAACCGTTGTGCCTGCGAAGACACCCGCAGAGGAGGTACTTGCACTCAATCCGGATGGTATATTCTTATCCAATGGCCCAGGTGACCCAGAGCCTTGTGATTATGCAATTGCCGCAATCAAAGTATTTTTAGATAAAAAGTTGCCTATTTTTGGCATTTGCTTGGGGCATCAACTACTTGCCTTGGCGGCTGGTGCAAAAACCGTAAAAATGAAGTTTGGGCACCATGGTGCCAACCACCCCGTAAAAGATTTGCGAAAGAATGTCGTAATGATTACCAGTCAAAATCACGGCTTTGCTGCTGACGAATCAACGCTCCCAAGTAATATTGAGGTCACGCATATCAGCTTATTTGACAAGTCTCTCCAAGGCATAGAATTTACTGACCGACCGGCTTTTAGTTTCCAAGGTCACCCCGAAGCTAGTCCAGGGCCTCACGATGCAGAGGGTTTATTCGACCACTTTATTGAATTAATTAAACAGTCTAAACAATAGGAAGATTACATGCCAAAACGTACCGATATCAAAAGTATTTTGATTTTAGGGGCTGGTCCAATTGTTATAGGCCAAGCTTGTGAGTTCGATTACTCAGGAGCACAAGCGTGTAAAGCGCTGCGTGAAGAAGGTTATCGAGTAATATTGGTTAATTCTAACCCCGCCACAATTATGACCGACCCGGAAATGGCCGATGCGACTTATATCGAGCCAATCCAGTGGGAAGTGGTTCGTAACATCATCGCGAAAGAAAAACCTGATGCAATATTACCCACGATGGGCGGACAAACAGCACTAAATTGTGCTCTAGATTTAAACAAACACGGTGTGTTAGACGAGTTTGATGTTGAGCTAATTGGCGCGACTGCAGATGCGATTGACAAAGCAGAAGACCGCGAGCGCTTTGATAAAGCGATGAAATCTATTGGTTTAGCTTGTCCCCGTGCCGAGATTGCTCATTCGATGGAGCAGGCACACGATGTGCTTTCACGCATTGGTTTCCCCTGTATCATTAGGCCATCTTTCACTATGGGTGGAACCGGCGGCGGGATTGCTTACAATATTGATGAATTTAATGAAATATGCGCCCGAGGGCTTGACCTATCTCCCACTTCTGAGTTGCTTATCGACGAATCGCTGATAGGTTGGAAAGAGTATGAAATGGAAGTGGTGCGCGATAAAGCCGACAACTGTATTATCGTATGTACAATTGAGAACTTTGATCCCATGGGTGTACATACTGGTGATTCAATCACTGTTGCACCTGCACAAACCTTAACAGACAAAGAGTTTCAAATTATGCGCAATGCAGCAATGGCTGTGTTGCGTGAAATTGGCGTAGAAACAGGCGGCTCAAATGTACAGTTTGGGGTAAACCCCAAAGATGGACGCATGGTCATTATCGAAATGAATCCGCGCGTGTCTCGCTCGTCTGCCTTAGCCTCAAAAGCAACCGGTTTCCCGATTGCCAAAATTGCTGCCAAATTAGCGGTTGGCTTCACCTTAGATGAACTTGCTAATGATATTACAGGAGGCCTAACGCCTGCTTCCTTTGAGCCATCTATCGATTATGTTGTGACCAAAATACCACGCTTCAACTTTGAAAAATTTGCCGGTGCAAACGATCGTTTGACCACGCAAATGAAGTCGGTGGGTGAAGTCATGGCAATTGGCAGAAACCAGCAAGAATCATTACAAAAAGCCCTTCGAGGTCTTGAAGTAGGTGTATCAGGGCTGGATCCTATTCTCGACCCAGACGATCCTGATGCACGAAATAAGTTGGTGTATGAGTTAAGAGAGCCGGGTGCTGAGCGCATATGGTACATTGGCGATGCGTTTAGAATGGGTATGTCTGTTGACGAAATATTTGCCCTAACAAATATTGATCGCTGGTATTTAGTGCAAATCGAAGAGTTGATTGAGCTAGAGAAACTCGTTGAACGATTGGGCTTAACCGGTATTGACGAAACGCTGATGCGTAACTTAAAACGCAAGGGCTTTTCTGATGCCCGTCTGGCCGAGCTTACCCAAGTAGCTGAAGACGATTTGCGCGACCATCGAACTAAGCTTGACGTTTTGCCTGTTTATAAGCGTGTTGATACTTGCGCGGCTGAGTTTTCTACCTCAACCGCTTACATGTATTCCAGCTATGATGAAGAGTGTGAAGCCCAAGCTTCAGACAAGAAGAAAATCATGGTTTTGGGAGGCGGTCCCAACCGCATCGGTCAAGGTATCGAGTTTGATTATTGCTGCGTACATGCGGCTTTGGCGATGCGAGAAGACGGGTACGAAACCATTATGGTTAACTGTAACCCAGAAACGGTTTCCACCGATTATGACACCTCAGACCGATTGTATTTTGAACCGGTTACTTTAGAAGATGTACTCGAAATTGTCAGAGTAGAGAAACCAACGGGCGTTATTGTTCAGTACGGTGGGCAAACTCCACTTAAATTGGCGCGTGCCTTGAAAAAGAACGGCGTGCCAATAATCGGTACATCGCCTGACGCGATTGACAAAGCAGAGGATCGTGAGCGTTTTCAACAAATGGTCAACAAGCTTGGTTTAAAACAACCGGCAAATGCGACCGTGAGCAACATGCAAGAAGCCTTGGATAAAGCCGAAGAAATTGGCTTTCCTTTGGTTGTTCGCCCGTCCTATGTCTTGGGTGGCCGAGCCATGGAAATTGTGTATGACCTCAAAGACTTGCAGCGTTACCTCAATGAAGCTGTAAAAGTATCAAACGACTCGCCCGTATTACTTGATCGTTTCTTAGATGATGCGATAGAAGTGGATATCGACGCCATCTGTGATGGTGAAGATGTGGTGATTGGCGGTATTATGGAACACATAGAACAGGCTGGGGTGCATTCTGGCGATTCTGCGTGTAGCTTACCGCCTTATTCATTGTCGCAGGATATTCAAGACGTCATGCGTGCTCAAGTGAAACAAATGGCGATTGAACTTGGCGTGTTTGGTTTGATGAATACCCAATTCGCCATTAAAGACGACGAAGTTTACTTAATTGAAGTCAATCCAAGAGCTGCTCGAACCGTACCATTCGTGTCTAAAGCAACGGGCGTGCCTTTGGCAAAAGTTGCCGCGCGCGTGATGGCCGGAACCAGCTTGAAAGAGCAGGGCGTTATTGAAGAGATATTACCTCCATTCTATTCGGTAAAAGAAGTCGTCTTGCCATTTGCTAAGTTCCAAGGCGTTGACCCCTTGTTAGGACCTGAAATGCGTTCTACTGGCGAAGTGATGGGAGTGGGCGAAGATTTTGCCGAAGCCTATGCAAAAGCTAATTTAGGCGCCTCTGCTCCTTTACCAGAAGCAGGTAAAGTACTGCTCTCTGTAAGAAACACAGACAAGGTGCGCTTGATTGAATTAGCGAAACTCATGCTCGATAAAGGTTTTGTACTTGAAGCAACAAAAGGTACAGCAGAAGCGCTAGAGCTTGCAGGGATAAACTGTAAAGAAGTAAACAAACTAAGTGAAGGCCGCCCTAACATTGTTGATGCGATTAAAAATGGTCAATATTGTTACGTGGTGAATACAACTGAAGGACGTCAAGCGATAAACGATTCGGTGTATATCCGACGCGAAGCATTGCTCAGCAAATGTGCTTACACGACTACCTTAAATGCAGCTTTTGCTACTTTGAATTCAAACAGTTCAGATGCTTTATCCAATGTGCAGTCTGTGCAAGAGCTACACAAGCGGGTAGAGTCTATCAAATAGCGCAAAAAAGAATGATACCCAACTAATTTTGCACTATACTTACGCAAAATTATAAATCTAATAAAACGAATGCTTATTGCATTCGTTTTGCTTTTTAGTAGTTGGATTCTTTTATGTCTGCTGCTTCAAAGCCTTTGAATATCTGTAACTATCGCAGTCGAATAAGAAGAGAAAGAAACATGACAACCTATCCAATGACAGCGGAAGGCGCGAAAAGCTTGCGCGAAGAGTTAGAACATCTAAAAAGCGTAGAGCGCCCACGTATTATTGCTGCAATTGCAGAAGCCCGCGAGCATGGTGATCTAAAAGAAAATGCCGAATACCACGCTGCGCGTGAACAACAGAGCTTTTGTGAAGGTCGAATTCAAGACATAGAAGGCAAATTGTCTAATGCACAAGTAATCGACGTAACTAAATTACAAAACACAGGCAAAGTTGTGTTTGGCACCACAGTCACCTTTATTAACGTTGATACAGATGAAGAAACAAGCTACCGCATTGTAGGTGATGACGAAGCTGACATTAAAAAAGGTCTGATTTCGGTAAATTCACCCATTGCACGAGGCTTAATTGGCAAAGAACTCGACGATATTGTGTCAATTCATACCCCAGCAGGTGTCGTCGAAGTCGAAATCAGCGAAGTCGAATACAAATAGAGCCAGGCTAACACGCCTATATTTATATGAAAAATCCAGCATTAAGCATGGATTTTTCATTTTTTCGTACGAATATTGAACGAACAAATAAATTTCTTTAAGGCATTGAATAATCTGCAACAAATGTCTTGCCATAGCGCAAATATTCAATATAATTCACAGCCTTCGGTCGGTGTGTAGCGCAGCCTGGTAGCGCACTGTCATGGGGTGTCAGGGGTCGGAGGTTCAAATCCTCTCACACCGACCAATTCAATTTCACTCCACATACTTTCTTTAAGCAAGCTTGTAAGTAGCAATATGCAAATTTAGCTTGCGCAGATGATAGCCTGTAGTGCGAATATGCCATATACTTTTGAAAAGACAGGGTGTATGCGGACTTCCTCAGCATTGTAAGCAAAACCACTGCGAGTATCATATAGGGTTTGATGTTTTATCCATAAAAAATAAATCTTGCGACGAAAGAGGATAAACTTCAAACTATAATCACGTCGTGTACAAACAAAAAAAGATAAGGAAATTAATGAATTGGCATATCTCCCTTATTTAAAAGATGAAATTATCCAAGGCCTAGTCAAAGACGTACTGATGATCGGCCGCAAAAAAAAGCAAGCTGTTATTCGCGATTTCGAAAAAAACGTCATTGATCCTTTTTCTTCATTATTCGACTCAGCAGTGTCAGGTGTAAACCACGAAACGTGGAAAAATTCTGAGATGGTTCGACAGTGTCAAAAAACACTAACCAATCACATAGGTAATTTACACCAAAAAATACTTGGTAGTGTTGTAGGTTGGCAAGATTTGGGCACCGGTGGTGTAGTAGATTTAGTTTGCCATGAAAAGAAAATTATTGCGGAAGTAAAAAATAAATACAATACCGTAACTGGTGGAAAGCTAGCAGATCAATATAACTCCCTAGAACGTTTGGTGACGCCAAAAGCAAGCCAATATAAAGGTTATACCTCATACTTTGTCAATATAATTCCTAAAAAGCCAGAGCGATTTGATACGACTTTTGAACCATCTGACAAAGACAAAGGGATTAAATGCCCACCGAATGAGTTAATTAGAATCACTGATGGTGCAAGTTTTTATCAGCTAGTGACTGGAAGAAAAAATGCGCTATCAGAGTTGTATGAAGCACTGCCAGATATCATAGAAGACATTTATCGAAACGACTTCAACGAGCCTAATTTTGAAATACAAGATAAAAGTTTGTTTAAGCAGTATTTCGTCAATGCCTACATAGAAAAATAACCATGAATAAGGTTTGACAAAACAACTGTTACTTTATACAGTTGTAACCATGATCATAGTTTAGCAGTATGTCCCTACTATTATGTCTCCAGAATATTACTCAATTGCCGAAGTGGCAGATATCTTAAGTGTTTCTAAAGAAACTTTGCGTCGATGGGACAACAATGGCACCCTCATTCCTCAACGTCATCCAATTAACAATTATCGGGTATATCATAAGTCGCAATTAGAACACTTTGAACAAGCTCAAGTGCTGTTTAACAGTAACTGGGATAACGAAATTTCTATTAAACCGAATAGAAATTATAGATTGTTAGAGTTATTCGCAGGCGCAGGCGGCTTAGCTCTGGGGCTCGAAAAAGCAGGGTTTGAATCTGTATTTTTAAACGAATTTGATAAGCATGCTTGTAATACATTGAGAACGAACCGTCCAAATTGGAACGTGGTCGAAGGTGATGTGGCAGATATCGATTTTACCCCATACAAAAATAAGATAGATATATTGTCGGGCGGTTTTCCGTGTCAGGCTTTTTCTTATGCCGGAAAAAAACTAGGCTTTGAAGATACTCGAGGAACACTGTTTTTTGAATTTGCTCGAGCAGTGAAAGAAACAAACCCGAAAGTCATTGTCGCCGAAAACGTAAGAGGATTATTGAATCATGAAGACGGAAAAACTCTGAGTGCTATTAAAAACGTGATTGATGAACTTGGCTATGAATTGATTGAGCCGAGAGTGCTTAAAGCTGTATTTTACCAAGTCCCTCAAAAGCGTGAACGCTTATTTTTGGTTGGTATTAGAAAAGACCTGACTGGTGACGCCAAGTTTACTTGGCCTTCACCTTTCACCAGAATATTGACCTTAAAAGATGCACTGAAAAAAGGCGTCTTGTATTCGACAGATGTTCCTGATTCAATCGGTCAATCATACCCAAAAAGAAAAAAAGAGATATTGGCACTCGTCCCTCAAGGCGGTTATTGGCGAGACTTGCCAGATGACATCCAACGTGAATATATGCAAAAAAGTTACTTTCTAGGCGGTGGAAAAACCGGAATGGCACGGCGATTGTCATGGGATGAGCCTAGCTTGACCTTGACTTGTGCACCAGCACAAAAACAAACTGAGAGGTGTCATCCTGAGGAGACAAGGCCTTTGACTGTTAGAGAATATGCTCGTATTCAGACCTTCCCTGACGATTGGTCATTCAGTGGCTCCATAACCGCTCAATATAAACAAATAGGTAATGCAGTACCAGTAAACCTTGCTTATGCCGTGGGGCGTGCATTGATTGATTTGTTAAATCAGCTAGACAAATCGTTTAGTGCAGACTTAGACGATTTACCCGTTACTCGCCAAGAATCGCAATTAATGCTTTGTTAAAGGATAATCCAACCCTACATTCAAAAAGAAATATTCACCGCTTGATACGATATTTTAATCATATTGTGGTATCCTTTATCGCCCAAATTTTGGCACAACATTTTAAGAGGACATACAGTGACTGATTGGCGTGTAGACAGCTGGCGACAAAAGCCTATTCTTCAACAACCTTCATACAATGACAAAGCTAAACTCCTTGAGGTTGAAAACAAACTGGCAAGCTATCCGCCACTTGTATTTGCAGAAGAAACGCGCCAACTCTACAAGCAACTTGGCGACGTGGCAATGGGACATGGTTTTTTACTGCAAGGGGGGGATTGTGCTGAGTCTTTTGACGAGTTTAATGCGCCTAAAATCAGGGATACCTTTAAAGTCATGCTGCAAATGGCTGTCGTGTTAACCTTTGCGGGTAGATGTCCTGTTACTAAAGTCGCGCGTATGGCAGGGCAATATGCCAAGCCGCGTTCTGCTGATTTTGAGGAAATAAATGGCGTTGCCTTACCCTCCTATCGCGGTGACATTATCAATAGCTTTGAATTTACTAAAGAAGCGCGTGAACCTGACCCGCAACGTATGCTCGACGCTTATCACCGCAGTGCTTCTACACTCAATTTGCTAAGGGCGTTTGCCCAAGGTGGCTTAGCGGACTTACATCAAGTTAATCGCTGGAACATGACGTTTTTGGAGAACAATCCTCTAAAAGATAAGTATCAAGATTTAGCCGAGCGCATTCAAGATACACTTGGTTTTATGGAGGTGATAGGTCTAAACAGTGAGAACACTTCAGCGCTACACGAGACTTCGTTATTCACAAGCCATGAAGCCTTGCTGTTAAACTATGAGCAGGCACTAACAAGAATTGATACCTTAACAGGCAAGCCATACAACTGTTCTGCTCATATGCTATGGATCGGTGAGCGCACGCGTCAGCTCGATCACGCGCATGTCGAATTTTTTAGTGGAATCAACAATCCAATTGGTGTCAAAGTCGGTCCAACTATGGGTGAAGATGAGTTGATACAACTCATTGATGCCTTAAATCCAGATAATATCCCCGGTCGCCTGACCCTGATCACAAGAATGGGCGCGGATAACTTAGCAAATAACCTACCAAGACTGTTACGTAGGGTAAAGGCGGAGGGACGTCACGTTGTGTGGAGTTCAGACCCCATGCACGGCAATACCTTCAAAGCATCAAGTGGCTTTAAAACCAGAAACTTCGATGCGATTTTGCGAGAAATTAAGCAATTTTTTGACGCTCATGCGGCAGAAGGGACGCATGCGGGTGGGATCCACTTAGAAATGACCGGTCAGCATGTTACAGAGTGCACTGGTGGCGCTTACCAAATTAGTGACGATGATTTAGCTGAGGCTTATAAAACGCAGTGTGATCCACGCTTGAATGCAGATCAAGTGCTTGAAATGGCGTTTTTGGTTGCTGACTACCTCAAAAATGCAAAAGTGTAATTAGAGGTTTTAGCCAGCATTTCTAATTCAAATATTTATATAAAACGATAACGGGACTATTTTTTACTGCATATGCAAATAAAAGAATAGTCCCGCCCCATTTTGTCAAAAGCTAAGTGCTTTGCGAGTATAAACACTTAAAAAGACAATAGTCTTGCCAAACAATTATTCTGGCACAATTCTACTCAGGGCCTCCAGAACCATATATCGTGTTCAAACTTTCATTAATACTGATGTCCACGGCCTGCTCGTGGGGTACGTCATAATACAGTTCTTGAATATCGACACCCATAAAGCCGGCTTGCCTTAAGCTGTTTGCAAAGGAACGCACAACAGTACCATTTCCTTGTTGCGTGCTGGCACCAACGAACACCGCCTTTACATTTAAGGCCTCATTTGATGCGTGCCTTTGTTGTAGTAGCGTATTTATCTCGCTTGAACGATCCCAAAATGCACCGTCAACAGACAGTAAATTTTTAAATTTGGGTTGCTCTGTGTCATCAAGTAGCAAAGCCAAACCCACCATTAGACCACCGAAAGAAAAGCCTTCTAGAGTAATATTGTCTTGTTTAACCCTGTATGCGTTCAATACTTGAGGTAAAAATTCATCACTGAGAAAATCAATATATGTAGGCGCAAAAGGCAGCCTAAAATCAGTGTTCCTCCGGCCTGAATTTTCTAGGCCTACCACAATAAGCTGCCTTTGTTGACGATCAACATTACGTACAAAACTATCAAAATGCCATTCGGCATCCGTCACAATAATGAGATCGAAGCCTTTGTTGGTATCCATATTGTAGGTGTGGGGGATATATACTTGATAGGCATATGAAGCTGAATATTGACTCGGCGAAATAGAAAACCCAGTAACGATTTCGCCATAATCATAACCCTCTTCTACAGTCGGTACTTTGGGCGGTAAAGCCGGCGGTTCGACGCAGCTAGGAGGGGCTGAAGGGCTATCACCCAAGCGCGTAATCACTAAGCGATCAGCATTCCACTGCCAAGTACCTGCTTCTCCCCAGCCAATCACTTTTAGCGTGTGTTTGCCCGACGTATTGACCACAAGTTCGTCAGTAACGAGGTTGTCTTCAAATAAATTCCAACTCTCAGTACCCCGCACATTTGCCGTCGTGACCAAACAGTCGTTGATGTGTAACTGGACTTGGGTAGGTGTTTTTATGATTGGTGTGGATGCCTCAAGTACCACTCTATACTGGCCTTTTTGCAATTCCACTTCGTATTCGCCAAAATCACCTGCCTGATTAAAATTTATCGCGCCGCCATTGCTCAAGTCGTAACGACCAAAACCATCATATGTGCCACCGGTGTTAGTCCAACTCTCCAGTTCCACACGCACTTCAGGCGTTTCTAACGGTGGGGCAGAGGGTGGGGAGGGTGTTGGAGCCGGCTGTTCTAATTGATCCGTAGAGCCTGACGAGCCACCACAAGCGAATAGTAGAAATGAAGTAAAAAACAATAAGCACTTGTGAACAAAATGCCGAGATAGCAGGTTCATGTCAAACAATACGATTGAGTTGTCTATGGTGTTAGCAGTATGCGCTTATTTTATTCAAATGTGAATGCTATGTTATAAAAGCAATCCGCTATATTCCTTTTCAGTGATGGCGAGAAAACAGGCCGTAGTTTAGGGGAGATTACAGGATGAACTGATGAATATCGTCCCACGGCATTGGTTTTGAAAATAGGTAGCCTTGCATCATCATGCAACCGTGTTGCTTTAAATACTGATACTGTTCGTCGGTTTCAATGCCTTCTGCTATGGTTTCCAGTTTATAAGATTTAGCCATGGACAATATCGCGTTGATCACAATTGCGCCATCTTTAGTCTTATTGCCAATTTCAGACACAAAACTCCGATCGATTTTTAAACAGTGAATGGGATAATTGACGAGCTGGCTAAATGCTGTGTATCCCGTTCCAAAATCGTCAAGCGCTAAAGAAAAGCCTAGTTCGTTGAGCTCAGTTAACACGTCACAGCTCATTTGATCGGTTGACACCAAACTTGTTTCGGTTATCTCTATCTCAATGAAGCGAGGATTGATTGCATATTTTTTCAACAATAGCTTAACTTGTTCGACAAATTGTTTGTTGTGTAATTCGACAGAAGATATATTCACGCATATTTTAAATTCGGAGTATCGACTGAAGGTTTTTGTATTCTCTTGGATGATTTTGCAAACGCTTTCCAATACCCACAAATCTATTTTCTCAATGATGCCATATTCTTCAGCAACGGGAATAAACTCAGCGGGGCCTGCTTTTTTTAGCGGCGGGTAATCACTCCTAATCAGTACCTCAGCCCTTTCAATGGTTCTCGTATTGGTATCGACAATAGGCATGAATAGCAAATTGAACATCCCTTCATTTACCGCTTTGTGAACGTGTTCTGCCAATTTTTTTCGCAAGTACACTGCTTCTTCGACTTCCTTGTCGTAATATTTGTACTGATTTTTTCCCAGTTTTTTAGCTTGATACATTGCCGCATCGGCATGTCCCATTAACTCTTGAAAAGTACTTACTTGGCTATTTTTAGAGGCAATGCCAATGCTCGCATGGACGGTAAATTCGCACGAACTCAGGCGAATAGGCTTGGCTACCTCTGAGATGATTGTTTCAGCAAGTTCACAGGATTGTTGTTTGTCAAAATCAAATAATATTAGTGCGAATTCGTCTCCTGACAATCTGGAGAATAAGGACTTTTTTTTAGTTTCTCGGGTGATGAGTTGCTTTATGTTGTTGGCAAAATTAATCAGCAGTTCATCACCGATCAAGTGTCCCATCGTGTCATTGATACTTTTAAAATCATCGATATCAAAGTAAAACATGGTTAGCTTTTGCTTGGAGAAAATATTCAAACGCTTGTTTTCGAATAGTTTTATGATCCCTCTTCGGTTAAGTAAGCCCGTTAAAGAGTCTGTATTCGAAATTTTTTCAAGTTGAGAGTGTTGATGAAAACTGATGATCAAAATGATCATCAGCCAAGCAACCATAACTAGTTTGAGAAGTGAGCTTTCCGATATTAAATTGCCGGAAAAAGTGGCTTGTTTTAAGGTCAGTACATAGGTACCTGTTTCTTTCAGCGCACCGGTGACTAACTCAAGTTCGACTATATTGGTAAACTCTGGCTGAGCTTCGTCAAAAGGGATGTCACGCTGCTTGATCCACCATCGCTCCACTTGGAAGGCACTCAAAGGCGCAGAAGCGACTTGCGGCACGTCATTGGGGTTGTATTCGAGTGCATTGTACTTGAGCGATTCATATTCATCGACTTTAGAGTAGTTGTCGTTGAAATTGCGTAATATAAAGCGAATAGGTATTGATTTGTCCGGCCCTTCGACTGATGCCTCAATTTTTATATTTTCGTAATGAGATAGATTAATACCTTGCTCGTCGGTATCACTGAATTTTAAAACAAAGCCGCAATGCGCGTATGCCTCTACAAAAGTGTCGATGTGACAACGACTAATATAGTAGCCCTGGCTGTCGTCTAAAAAAGACTGCGTACCTCCAACATCTACTTTGTAAAATCCAAGTATGGTATTGTTTTCAAATAAATTTTTACTAATTATTAGGGCACCACTTCGATGCAAAAATATAGCGCAAAGCGTCAATATCAATAATATGAAAATGGCTTTTATGCCAAAATCAATTCTCATAAAGTAAAGTACACCCTAATATTGGTGGAATTTATACCTATGTGAGAGCATACAGTCATCTGCGGCGCTATTGGTGTCCATGTATAAGTGAAAAAAATATAAGCAGACCTTAAGTAAAACGTATATTGCGGTTTATTGTTAAATTATTGTTGAATTTACTATAGCACAAGGTGAGTGCTTGTAAATTGAACAATTAACCCTGATTTCTGGTTGATACACTATTTGTAAAGGATGAAACTTTGACCGAATCGATCTCTGTCGTACAAGCTAGAAAGCTTGTTTTGTTATCACAAAAGTTAACACACAATAACATAGAGGGGCGGAGTATTGACGCAACACTCGCAGCCCTTGAGCATTTGGGCTATGTCCAAATCGATACTATATCGGTCGTCGAGCGAGCGCATCACCACACATTGTGGAGCAGAAATTCACGATACAAAAAACAAGAATTGGATGAGCTGATCATATTGGGTAAAGCATTTGAATACTGGTCACATGCCGCGGCTTACCTACCCATGAGAGACTATCGCTTTAGCCTACCGAGAAAACACGCCATGAAAAACGGCACCCTAAAGCATTGGTATCCCCGCAACGATGCACTTATTGACCACGTGCTAACGCGCATAAAAGAAGAAGGTTCCTTAATGGCAAAAGATTTCGACTACACACTTGAGTGTTATGTGCCTGAAGTTAAGCGGCAATATGGGTATTTCTCATTGCCTATATTGTGGGATGGGCGATTAACAGCGAGGGTGGATTGTAAAGTGAATAGAGTGACGGGCACCCTGAACATAAAACATCTTGTAGTCGAACCATGGCTAACAAAAATAGAAGCCTTTGCTCATGCTTTTAGGAGAGAGTTGCAAGGGTTTATGGTTTTTAATCAGTGTCAAAGACTAAAGGTGCATCGAGCAAGGCCAAAGTTTTTAAAGGAAATACTCGAATCAATGACAGAGCTAAATCCAAAAATAAACTAGCGGAGTAGGGCTGTTTACACCTGTACTCCGCTTTTTATTGTGGGTCTGTAGCGTGCTTATTCTGCTTCTAATTCAGCGTCTGTTTTTGACTTGATATCGCCCCAAATACCGTCAGCTGAGCCGATGAATCCAGGCACATCAGTTAGCCAGCGTTCTTGCACTTGTGAGTTCAAGTTTAAGTATAATTTGTTATCCACGATTTTGAATGCTGTAGGATCAGTATCGAACTTGCGCTCCATTGTTACGCCAAAGGCACAGAAACCGCCGTACTGGGGTGCATACTTTTCTGGGTTGCTGCGAAACAGATCGCGATTTTTTTCTGATGAGAACTGATAAATGGCATTTTTATACGTTGCCGTATACTTGCTGCTGCCCTCTACAGCACTACCTTGCGTAAAATACGCGACAGTATCATAACCTTTAATGGCAACATCATTTGCATCTGCATTCATATCGATGTCGGCTGCAAAAACAAAAGAGCTAAGAGTAAGTGTAGAAGCTACTGCTGCTGCTTTTAATATGGCTGATAATTTCATGTTTATATCCTCTCATTAGTAAGTGTGATTTTTTTGCTAAATAAGTTGTTCAACGACTACGAGGTATAAGATACGTTTTTTTGTAGACATAAAACCGCAATTGGTCTATAAAAGTGTGCAGTTAGTATAATTGGAACGATATGGATCCTTTATCTTTAGTTTTACAAACCTTTGGCGTGAGGGCTGACGTTTTTTTCACGGGTAATTTGTGTAACCTTCAAGATTTTTCTGAAGAGAGTGGTCAGCGCGGGCACTTACACATTCTCAAATCTGGTGCCCTTGACCTCATTGACAAGCGTGGCAAACGCTTAAGAATAGAAGAGCCTACCGTAATTTTCTTCCCAAGAGGAGAGCAGCACCGGTTTATTCCAGATGCCGAATCTGGTGCAGATTTGGTATGCGCAACCTTGGAATACGCTAAGATAAGTACCAGCCCTATCGCTAAAGCTTTGCCTTCGCATTTATTGTTACCCATGAAAGCATATCCCAAGTTTCCGGTTATCTGCGATGCACTCTTTGCGGAGGCGTTTAGCGAAGAATATGGACGTATTACCGCCATTAATCGCTGGCTCGATTTGTTTCTTATTGAAATACTGCGTACATGTTTGCAAAACAATTTAATTACCACAGGTTTAATGGCGGGATTGGCGCATCCTAAGTTAGCGAAGGCAATGGCGGCCATTCACACTGAGCCAGCAAAGCATTGGACACTGGACTCACTGGCAGCCGAAGCGTTTATGTCGCGAGCCAAATTCGCCGCTTCATTTAAAGACGTGATTGGACAAACGCCTGCAAGTTATTTACTGGACTGGCGAATGACCTTAGCAAGGTCAATGCTTAAAAAGGGAAAACCGGTAAATGAAGTGGCTGAAGCGATTGGCTATGAAAATAGTTCAGCTATGGCTCGCGTATTCAAAAAAGTCGTGGGTGTGTCTCCCAAGCAGTTTCAGTTGAGGGGAGATCAATAGTACTGCGCGCGCACAGTAAAATCGATGGGTGCGTAATGCCACCATTACATCGACCACCACCCGACTTCAAAAAAAAGCAAAACAATCAAACTTTATCCGCAATGACATCGACATTATATTCAAACAATAAACGGGTTTTAGGACAGGAATGTGTTTGAAAAGCGTGATGAACAGCTTGTTCAACAGGCTCTAAAGGGCAACAAAAAAGCTTGGTTCGCACTGATAAAGCGCTATGAACAAGCTATTTTCCACTATGGCTTGAGGATGACGGGGAATCGGCACGATGCCGCTGATTTAATGCAGGATATCTTTGTATCGGTGTTTAGAAGCTTGGGCAATTTCCGTAATGAAGGCGCTTTTAAGGGCTGGTTATTTAGGATAGCGCATTATCGTTGTATGGAGTTTTATCGGCGTAAAAAGCCTGAGCAGGGATATGAAGATATTCCAGAGGCCGCGTGTGAAGCAGCAACGCCTGAACAGACGATGTTGAGTGACTGTGCGAGTGCGACCTTAACTCATGCCATGCAAAAACTGCCGCTGGCACAAAAAGCGATCATCGAACTCAAGTTTTTTGGTCAGTTCACGTTTGATGAAATCGCTGCGCAACTTGGGATTTCGCCGAACACTGTGAAATCCCGTCTATACAGTGCCTTAGCAAAATTGAAATTGGATTTGGAGGTCGAAAATGCTTGATATTGACCGCGAGCTGCTGCTTGCAAAATGGTTGGAGAACAACTTAAACGAGCAAGAGCGACAAACATTTGAGTACTTATGTCTACATGACAAGCGCTTTTCTCAGCATGTCGAAACGGCTAACAGTGTTGCGTTTACCGCACAACAATTTGAACAAAGTGATATTCCTGCGTGGGATAAGGAAAGCACCTTTATTGCAACCGAGCGAGTAAAGTGGTGGCAATGGAGTGGCATGCCAGTAACGTCAATGGCGATGTCAGTGTTGGCGATAGCAATGGTCGTGACGGGCTTTAACATCCATGTTGAAGCAGGGCGCATCACCATGGGATTTCAGTCAGCACCCTCGCAAGCGCAAATGACAGCACTCGTTGATACAAAAATTGCTGACTACCAGCAAGCAAATCAGGCGATGTTTTCGCAATACGTGGAAGCTCTTACTGCTCAACAACAGCAAAGTAGTGCTCAGCTCACAGAGTATTTATTGAGCTCAAGTCGCCAAGAACGCAGAGAAGATTTTGCCGAATTAATTAAGTTTATCAATGAGCAACGAGAAGATGATCAGCGCTTTTACGCGAGGCAACTCAACTCATTGCAACAAGAAATTTATTCACTGGATACGCCGTATCAGGATCCATTGCTACCAGTGAACGACACCTTAAATGAAGAATAAGCCGAGGTATATCATCATGATCAGAGCACTCACCTTATCTAGCCTGTTAAGCCTTGCGGCAATCAATCAGGCTGTATCTGCTGACTTAGAAAGATTGGACAATGAACTAGAAATTATGTCTGGCATTATTCATACCAGCTTAAAACAAGAAAGCGACCCCAAGGGCGTCAGGTATCGTTCAATTGATGCATCATACTTGGCAAAACAAGGCGTGGTTTTTAAAATTAACACCACTGGGAGCAGCTTTATTTTTTCTGATGGGCTGACAGAACGCTTTATCGAATTCTTCCCTGAGGGTATTAATACCCCTATTTTCTCTATTAACACTAACGGTGGGGAAGACTTTTCATTTGAAGTTAAAACCGATGTCGATTGGAATGAAGTCACAGCGGATGCAATGATCGAAATTGAAGAGGGCATGCATGAGTTGAGTGAGCACTTGCGTGAGTTGAAAAACGAGAGCCGTGAACTGGCTTGGGAATCACGCGAGTATGAGCGCGAGCTTAGGGACTTGCGTTTCCGCCAACGAGCAGCCGATAGAAATGCAAAGGCAGAATTAGACACAGAAACCAAAGCACTTGAGAAAGCGATTGCCAAAGTGAAAGAAAAAGAAGCACAAATCAAAGCGCGAGCTGAGAAGATTGCGACCGTAAAAAAGGAGCAAGTAACTAAGCAAAAAGAAGCCCGTGAGAAAGCCTACAAGTCGTTCTTAGTAAGCTTCGAAGACCGAGTTAGCCAAGCTTTGTGTAGTTTTGGTGGTGGCTTAAAGGCTTTGCCGAATGACGAGCACATTACCTTTGTATTGCAAAATTTTAGTTTGGATTCTGCAAAGAAAAATAAAGACCGCGTCTATGTCTTTTCAAATGAACAAGTAAAGCGTTGTGTTCAAAGCAAAATCAAAGCCGATACCTTGTTGAGTAAAGCCGAGGTGTACGAGTTTTAGTCAGTAAGCTAAACTTGGGATGAGAAATAAAACTCGACTGAAAGGCAAAAATTGCAAATGAAAACAGCCTCTACTTTATTCAAGGTCATATCCCTCCCAATTTGATGCCGGCTTCTCGCCGGCATGCACAGAGCAAATTATCAATCGATGCTTTGTCTTGAAGTGTTCTGGCGATCGCGACCGCGCCAATCATCATTGCCGTCACAGATAGAACATCCTGTTCGTCACAATCACAGTAGCCTATTGCATATTCTAAAATGGCCGTATTCATACCGTAGTAGACCTCTGCGTAGGCTGTTTTTATTGTGTCGTCCTGCATATTTATGTCTGCGGCTAAAAACGCCAATGGACAGGATAACGTGCGCTCTCCGTTGACATGATCCAAACTTAGATATGCATTAAGTAACAAGCTTAACCATTGTCTATTGGATGTATTATCCGGCTTAAGATTAGCCAGTTTGGTACTGCAGGCTCTATATTTTAAAGCCTCTCGGTAAAGCTCTGCTTTACTGGCAAAGTGCGCATAAAACGCCCCTCGGGTAAGTCCGCAATCTTTCATCAACTCATCGATGGTCACACCTTCAAAACCTTTTGTAGCAAACAGAACAAATGAGTTTTCAAGGATTTTTTCGCGGGTTTTGTCCTTATGTGCTTTTGAATAAGGCATTTGCCTTTGCCGTCATAAATTAATATATGTTCTTTATCATATATAAATTCAATTTAGTATGGAATCTCCCTTTGGAATAGAAAGTAAACATTATAACTTTTTATCCCATAACCACTATACATAAGCCAAATTGGAAAAATTATGGAAACACAAATTGGAAGCTGTCACTGTGGTGACATTGAATTTTGTTTTGTTCACAAGCCGATTAATTCAATTTTTTGCTATTGCAAAGACTGCCAAGCTCTCACAGGAGCAGATAAATGGTTTGGGCTTTGGATACCAAAAGATAACTTTACTTTTACCAAAGGTACCCCATTGTTGTACAGCCGTGTTGGTGATTCAGGTAAAGCGGTCAACTATCACTTTTGTGACTCTTGCAGCACGGTGTTGTGCGCCGAAGTTACCGCGGGTAATTTTTATTCCGTTGCCGCAACTTCACTTAAGAAAAATACTTATACGCCCAAGATGTCTATCTACGCTGCCTCTGCCCCGCCATGGGCTATTTTTCCAGAGAATGTGCCTAAGTTTGATACTTTACCGCCGTGGAAGTGATGATAGTGATTTGTCACTTGCTAAGGCGGGGTTAAAAACGGAATATGCAGTAATTATCAATTGAAAACGCTTGAGTCAATGCACCCATGAAGCTGACTTTCAAGCTTCAGTTGGAAAGCTGCAATGTTGTAACCCGAGCAGAATTAAGTATACTTTTCTTACTTCCTGCTCATTGCGGGTAAGGATGTTGTATAAAATGGATTTACGGAGATTCTATGAAAATCATACCAATTCTTGCTGCGCTTTCTCTCTCTGCACTTTTAAGTGCCTGCGGCGATGGCGGCGGTAGTGCATCACAAACTCGTCAACCCACCACACCAAACCCACCTCCAGTGGCGCCTGATGGCAATCAATGGCAATTCGGTGTTTTTCCCGACGAGTCTGAGTTTAAAGACAAGTGCGAAATTGTTAGAACCATGCCGGATATCAATGGTGAAGCCTACCCTGACACACGAGGTACAAGTTTTGACGAAAAAATGTGGCTCCGTTCATGGAGCAACAATACCTACCTGTGGTATGACGAAATTACTGACAGAGACCCAGAGGACTTTGAGACTCCCTTGGCATACTTTGATGTGCTAGTTACAAATGAACGAACGATGTCTGGCGCTAGAAAAGACAATTTTCATTTTGCTCAGCCAACCGAAGAGTTCGAATCCTTTGCAGAAACTGGCAGTAGTTCAGGCTATGGCATCAATTGGGCATTCATTGAAAGTGCACCTCCCAGAAACTTCACAGTTTCGTCTATTGAGGCAAGTTCACCTAATGCAAACAGCGGTGTTCAACGAGGCGATAAAATAGTAGAAATCAATAGCATCGATTTTGTTGAAAGTGATATTCAGTCTGAAATTGACAGTATAAATGAGGCTTTGTTTCCAAGCGAAGATGGTATCGAAACTTTGTTCACGTTTGAGAGAACAGATGGCAGCCAATATAGTGTCACGCTGACCTCGGGGACATTTATCAGTTCGTTCGTTAACAATGCAAAGGTTATTGACACTGATGTCGGTCGGACTGGGTATGTTCGCTTTGATGGTTTCCAACGCACGGCTCAAGCCCCGTTGATTAACACATTTCAGTATTTTGTTGATGAAAATGTCACCGATTTGGTTCTTGACTTACGTTACAACGGCGGCGGATTAGTGGCGATGTCAGCACAGCTGGGGTACATGATCGCGGGGCCAAATCAGACGAATAATCGAGTATTTGAGTTGTTTCAGTTTAATGACCAACACCCAACTATTGATCCGCTGACAGGCGACACAATCCGTCCTATCCCGTTTTTTGACCGAGAAATCGATTGGGAAAATGGTGTCTTTACGAATAATACGTTACCTAATTTGGGTTTGTCCAAAGTCTACGTAATCACCACTGAAGACACTTGTTCAGCGAGTGAGTCTTTAATTAATGGCTTACGCGGCATCGATATTGAGGTCGTACAAATTGGTGGTACTACCTGCGGCAAACCCTTTGGTTTCGAACCAACAGACAATTGTGGAACCACATATTTTACTATTCAGTTTCAAGGTGTGAACGACAAAGGTTTTGGTGAGTTCTCTGATGGCTTTAAAGTTAGTGACAATCCACGTTTTGATGACGAATTGCCTGGCTGTCGCGCAAACGATGATTTCAAGCAATTGTTAGGTAACGAAAACGAGGCTATGCTCGCAACTGCATTACACCACATAAACAATAGGACTTGTCCTGTGTTTTCAAGCCAGACAACGACTGCATTTGCATCCAAAAAAGTCTCTGAAAAAAGGCCTGATGTCAGTATATATGATGCGCGTTATCGTTCGTTTTTATTAGAAAATAGTATCTACATTGACGTAAAAGAGCCGAGTGAGCAGGAACGATGAAAAACGCATTTTTATTCATGGCTGTCTTATCCTTGACTACTGCTTGTGAGCTTACCTCGCAGGCGGAGTCAACTCCTGCAGTCTTAACGGAAACCTCACTAGACACAAAGCAGAGCATTGAGGCAGCAGCAAGTAAGCTCATGTTTGGACGACATATCAGGTTTTCTCAATCAGCATTTACGCAGAGCCATTCTGTGAGTGTTGAACAAGCATATAATAATGATGTACAGGGAAAGTTGCTGAATAACCCCCAAACGAAAGTAAAAACTATCACGTTTAATTTGTATACAAGCCAAGAAGCATGCTATCTACAGCGCGCTGATACGGGCGATAGTATTAAATTACTTGGGGTGACTTGTAGAGGAATTAACTAAACATGTCACTAATATTTGAATAGGATAAGGTCAAGTTTTCAGTATTTGGTGCTTCGATTATCAGTAATTAACAGCAATACTATTTTAATCACTTGTTTGCTTTTCATGCTGCTTGCGCCATAAATCGTAGTACTTTCCTCCTTGCGCTAGCAGCTCGTCGTGTCTACCTTGTTCGACGATTTCTCCTTGGTGCATGACGACAATTAAATCGGCATCCACGATAGTTGATAGTCTGTGCGCGATTACCAGACTTGTGTGCCCTTTGGCTAGCGCTTTGAGGGCGCCTAGTATGGCGCTTTCTGATTGCGAATCGAGCGAGCTGGTGGCTTCGTCAAAGACCAAAATAGGGGATTGTTTGAGTACTGCGCGGGCAATGGCGACACGTTGTTTTTCGCCACCTGATAATTTTAAACCACGTTCACCAACGGGTGTGTCGAGACCCTTGGGTAACTTTTCAATAAAGTGGGTCAAGTGCGCTAATTCAATGGCTTGCTGAATGTCGCTATCAGTGGCGTCTGGGCGGCCATAGCGTATATTTTCGTACAAACTATCATTAAACAGTACGGTATCTTGCGGCACGATGGCAATGGCGTTTCGTAAGCTTAGCTGGCTGACGGTTTTAATATCCTGATCGTCAATCAAAATACTACCGCTTTGTGCGTCATAAAACCGAAATAAGAGTTTAACTAAGGTGGACTTGCCTGAGCCACTTTCTCCTACAACCGCTACTTTTTGCCCTGAGCGAATAGTGAGGTCAATATTTTTGAGTATTGGACGCTCAGGCGTGTAGGCAAATGATAGCTTGGAAAATCTAATGTTCGCTTCTGTTACTTGCAGGGCGGGTGCATCAGGCATATCGGCAATTTTGGGTTTGCGTTCGAGCAGTTCAAACAAGTTTTCAATGTTCGCCAGCGAGCCTCGAATTTCTCTGTACACAAAGCCTAAAAAATTCAAGGGCATAAATATTTGCATAGTAAAGGCATTGACCAACACAAAGTCGCCAATCGTCATATTACCACGCGCGACTTCGTATGCCGCCAGACCCAACATGGATGTCATGGCTAGTGCAATAATAAGGGCTTGCCCACCGTTTAAGGCAAATAAAGATAAGCGGTTTTTTCGGCGCGCTGTTTCCCAATCCGCCAAGCCTTGATCATAGCGTTTGGCTTCAAAGGCTTCGTTACTAAAATAGCGGACGGTTTCGAAGTTGAGTAAGCTGTCAATCGCTCGAGTACTAGAGGCGTTATCAGCCAGGTTTTGTGCTTTTACATACTTTGTACGCCAATCTGTTGCCTTTACCGAAAACCAAACATAAGCAACGACAGAAGCGAGGATGATCCCAGCAAATGTAAAGCCGTAGTTGTAGAGTAATACACCCACAACCATAGCGAGTTCTAGGAGGGTAGGGCCAATATTAAAAACCATAAAGCGCATTAAAAAACTAATGCCGCTAACACCTCTTTCGATATCGCGAGACAAACCACCGGTTTGCCGAGATAGATGAAACTCCAGCTCTAAGTTGTGCAAGTGTTTAAATGCAGTCAGCCCTAAGCGTCGCATGGCGCGCTCGGTGACTCGGCCAAATAGGGTATCTCTGATTTCGCCAAATAAGACATTTGCCAACCGCAAAGCACCATAGGCAACGATTAGACCAACAATTGCAGATATAGCCTGTGTCATGGCGTTGTCTGTGTTTAAATCATCGACTATGTGTTTGAGTACAAAGGGTAGCGCAATGCTTGCGAGTTTTGCTGCAATTAAGCATGACATAGCCAGCCAAACGCGAGATTTAAATTCAAGCAGGTAAGGCCAGAGTTTACGAATGATCTTCCAATTGAAGTCAGTATTTTCGTTGAGCGGAAATCTAGATGGGCGCAAAAACAATCACTCTTAGTAAATTGTCAAATTGTATAGAAAGTCAGACATAGTGACAGCTTGTTTATAATTCAAGTGTCAGCCAAGCTAAACCATGTCAAGAAGCTGGAGTAAATTATCCTTATACCATTTGTTGCAGTAACTATATTTAACCGTAAACCGGTTTACTGGTGGATTGGATTAAACTCAAAACGTCGAATAACATTGTCGCCCGCCCACCATGGTTGATTGGGGGCTAGTATGTATTGGTGAGACAAGCCCCAGCTAATAGCAGACATAGGGTGTGCATCGTCATCAAGTGATTCGACTAGTCCCATGGCTTCAGGAGTATGAGGAATATAGGCTCGAATTTCAAAGTTGATGCCGTCTTCTGCCCATTGTACCGTACCTGCTTCTGGACCGTCGTCTGTCGAAATCATCACCATCCCCTCTTTGTGTTGCCAAATACAGATTTCGTGGCCACTCTGGGTGATCGGGTTGTAAGGCGATTTAACATATGGACCAAGGGGGTTGTCTGCGATGGCTACACCCCAGCGAATTTCTCGTCCGCCAGCTGTTATGCGCTCGCCCATTCTCTCGCCTTTATAATAGAGATAAAACTTATTTTTGTAATACATGAGTGTTGGATCGTGCACTTTATGGCTATCAAAGTCTCCCTGTTTGACCACCGCAAAGCGATTGTCTTCTTCTCCCAACCACTGCCCATTATCCGCCGCTCTTAAAATGGGCGTATCCAATACTTGCCAAGGCCCTTCAGGGTTGTCCGCAACCGCCATGCCTACGGTGTTTTTTACGCGATCGGTGTAGGGCGCTTTAACAGCTTGATATACCAAGTAGTACTTTCCCTCATGCGCGAGGACTTCGGGGGTAAAAACACTGCGGTCGTCGTAGCGCCCATTAACGCCGGGTACAACGGCTGCTTTTTGCTCATCCCATTCCCAGCCGTCTTTGGAGGTCGCGTACCATATTTCTGATTTGTCCCAAGGGAAAACTTTGGCCTCAGGGTCGCCTGTTCCAAAACCCAATGTTTCGCCTGTAGAACGGGTGTACCATGTATAATACAAGCCATCGATGAATAAAACTCTTGAAGGGTCTCGTCTGATTACGCCTTTTTCATACGCAAAGTCACCACCTAAATCATGCTCATAAAAGCGGCCAAACCACTCTTCATATTTATGGTAATTTCTCTCTAACGCTCGCTTTGACGCCAAGCTCATGGTCTCGGGGTTTGAAATCGCTAAGTAGTCATAATCTGCTTGCGTATAAATACTATTATTGTCTTTATTGTCTTCGGTTTTGCTTGTATTGGAGGAGCAACCAGCGAGAAATACAGCTATGCACAGAGGTAGAATCAGTCGAATCATGTTTTGAACGGCAATGTTTAAACTAGATTGACGCTACCATTGCGTGGTTTATTTTGCAAGGTGTCGTATTTTATCTCCGTACCCTCGATACCCTAATCACTGATCGCAGGATTGGAGCTACACACTATTCGATCGCGGCCATTTGATTTTGCCTTATACAAGGATTTATCGGCACTGTGCAGTAAGGATTCCACTTGCTCAAAATTGCCTTTCTCCGCACAGGCAATACCTTGGCTTACGGTAACTTTTGCATGAGCTTGAAGCCCTTGGTCAATAAAGTTGAGTTGATTAATACTTCTGCGGACTTGCTTAGCCACCACTTCGGCAATTTGCTCGTTACAACGGGGGAGGATCATCGCAAATTCTTCGCCACCGTATCGACCGGTTACACAATCTCGAGACGGCACGCAGTATGCGATTGTTTTTGCTACCTTTTTGAGGCACTTGTCACCGTTTACGTGACCATAGCTATCATTAAATTGTTTAAAGTAATCAATATCAATAAATAAAACACTGATGGGCTGATTGTTGCTGGTGCATTCTATCCATAATTCGTTCAATGCTTCATCAAAGGCATTACGGTTAGCAAGGCCGGTAAGGTGATCGGTGCGTGAGAGTCTTTTTAACTTCATGTATTTGGCGTGGTGGCTAGACAAATCATGCAACACCCCGATAAACATTGATTGCGCATTTACCATTGTCTGAGGAAGACGAGATATGGATAGATCCGCATAGCTAAATTTACCATCCTTGCGATTAATCACGACCTCCTTGGGGCCGTGGCTAAGTTTTTTACTAGCATCGTGTTTTAGGGTGTTAAAAAGTTGCTTGTATTCATCTCTGTGGCAGTCATTTAATACCTCACACCACTGTTTGCCGAGCAGCTCTTCTTTTGAACTGCCAACTATTTTTGCGGTATGCGCGTTTGCGACAGTTACTTGACCGTTCTCATCAACAATAAATACACCGACTGCAAGCACATTGATGATCTGATATAAAGCGCTTAAAAAGTTGTTTGAGTCTTGAGAACAAATCAATGACAAAGCTGAGGCTAAGTTATCTAGCGTGTCTCCTCTGGGAACTTCGGAAGTTTCAGGTTTATTTGGATGCGTCGATGTAGATTGTGATGCAGATATGGCCTGAAGATTACATTGCTTACAATTCGTCAAAGCGAGTCCCTCATAGTGAATAATACATAGTGAACACCAGATGAGCGCTTAATCTATTAAATCTGTGAATTGTTTACCTTCCTGTTTCCTTCTGATTTTTATCTGTTTGAAAATAAAAAGAAAAATATATTTTTTGTATCGTCGCATTCGGCGAGATAAAGGCAAAAGTCTTATTTTTAAAGGGGGATGTGAGGGAACTACCGCAAAAGAATCGTCATTTTGCGGTGGCTTGAATAACTTGAGTATGCGTGATTTAGAGCTTATGTTCTGCCTGGTTTTGCTTTAATTTTTGGATCAGGGCTCGCATACTTTTGCCCCGTGCAAATGTGCTGAATGATCAACTGTAAGCCGATATCTTCATAGTCTGCACTGGGCGTAAAGGAGATACTGAGTTTTTGGGCTTTTTCTGAGATTACATATTCCACATCCTGATTAAAATTATTGGTAATCGCGGGTACTACAAAATAGTAACCTGGGGTATCTAGTGTGTAATCAATACTCGCTTTTTCTCCATGGTATACGGTGACATTGCCATTGGTTGCTTGATTGTCTTCGTTGTAAAAGGTAAAAATGGGTGGAACAATTGATGTGTCGACGGTGGTGCCAAATTTAATTTTTTTCATGTTACTGCTCTGTATCCTATTTAAGGTTGATGTGAATTTAGATAAAGCTTCAACTTTTTTGAATCGGCCTACAGAGCAATATCGACAATCCCCATGTTTTCTAAAATCTCCAGCTCCTCCTCGACGTCGTCTAAAGTATTGGTGCAGATATTTGCACGGACATACGCTAGCAATAAAATTGGGTCATTGCTTTTATTCATTGATGAAACAAGTGAGTCTTTTGCCAAATGGCAGCTTTCTATTTTTTTTGATGCTTTACCTTTGTACTGATATTGTTTGGCTTCTAACAATTTGAATTCCGCGAACCTAAGCCATTCAGTCAGAGTTGGGTTGGCTTGCTCGGTTAATGCGGTGTACTTATCGCTCATTGTTGATAAGAGTTCGTTACTTAAGTCCCAACGTCCGTGTTTTTGGTAGACCCTCGTCAAATAAATCAACTCTTTTGTGGGCGTAGGGTGCCAAAATACTTTGTCTACAGACAATTCCTGTAAGTCACTTACTAAGTTGTCAAATAGCGTATTGTCGTTATAGCTTGAAAGCAATAACTTGAAGAGTAACAATCTACGGGTTTCTTCTTGCCATGCCTTATTGCCCTGATCTTGATAAAAAGCTTCAGATAAAACTTTGTGCGCCATAGCGGCTTTTTGAGCGGCTAGTTTATAGTCTTGCAGTAAATACAAGTGCAGTGATTGATACCACAGTGAATAGGCGAGGGTTTCTAGGGCGTATGCATCATTTGGGGAAGCTCGTAAAATTTCCTCATTGAGTGCTTGCGCTTCTTGGTGATAAACCAAAGCTGGTCTAAGATTGCCTAATTGGTATTCTACTTCAGCTAACCAATTGTATACTCCAGCTTTATTCGACAATACCGTTCCATTACCATGTTCTGAACTCGGTAGTAAATTCGCGTAGTTCAGAGCATTACTAAATGAAGCTTTGGCTTTTAAGTAGTCAAACTGTTGAAAATACAAAGCGCCTAGGGTGCTATTGGCATCTGATAATTCTTGAATAGTCTCTTCACTTTCGGGCGCGATGTCATGCATGCGTTGGCTGTATTCGTAGTAAGCTAAAAAAAACGTTTCGGCGCGTTTTAAATTGTTGTCATCGTAATCCAATTGCCCCAGCCAAAAGGCATTCGCACCAGCAACCCTTAAGAGCTCAAGATTATTGGGATGTTCAAGTAAGAGTGCTTGCAAAATCGCGCTGGTTTTTTCGAATGCTTGGCGCGCTTCGTCTGTTTTACCACGAGAATATGCGACTTCCCCCATGGCCGCTAAGGTTTGAGAGTGTTGAAAACGTGTATTAAAGCCATGCACTTGATTGTCAAACAACCAAGGCAGTCTTGATGTAGATGCCGTGTCTTGCGCAGCAAAGTACTCAATGGCTTTATTGCTAATACCATCTAGTAAATCCATTCGCCTTACACTACGCAGTTTGTCGGCAAATTCGCCGACCATAAAGCCAAGCAAATTTTCTGCCTCAAGCTGTTTTTGTTGCGCCAAGTAGCTTACTTGTTGACTTTTGTAGCTCATGCCAACAGACAAAATTGTTAGCCCACACAACAGGGCAATCACAGCCTGTTTTAGCCATTTGTTTTGCTTGCTGCGCGCTTTTGAAGCATCAATATATGCGTGTTCTTGCGGTTCAAGCGTAAATGCTTTATTTGCTTTGAGTAATAAGGCTTGTTGCAAAGGCTTACCACTACTCAGCAAGAAGGCTTTGCTTTTGCTCTCCTTCAGCCAATGAGTGGACTGCTCGTGAAGTTGCCGCTTGAGTAAAATGTTTTCTCTGTGCGCCGCTATCCATTGATTGGCGCGAGGCCAGCATCGCAACAGTGCCTCATGTGCCACACTAAAGCAAGGTTCGCCTTTGAATAAATGAGACGTAAAAAGGCGGCTTTCAATCATGGCTTGCACAAAGTTACGTTGATTTGCGGTATTTAACTGTGACCAATAAGCCGTTTTGCTTGTAATACTCTCGTCGCTGACTTGTAAACTTACCAGAAGTGAGAGCACAAAACTAAATTCTTGTTGATGATTTTGGGGTAAAGTGTTGTACACCTCTTCGGCTTTTTGCCCGATTGCCCCCTCTAATCCACCTAATTTATTGTACTCGTTGATGAGTAGTTGTTTGTCGTCGTTACGCCTCAAATAAAGTTGCTGAAGTGTGTATTGGAGCATGGGTAGTGCATCTGGATTGTTAAAGGCGTCTTTTACAATCATTTCGTCTAAATGCACACCGCTTACCGCGTCTTTTTCCCAAGAGAGTTGCGCGGCAGATGCTGGCAGCCTGATCATTTGCGAGAGAGAGGCATAGTCAGGGGCTTCCAAGTCGAAATGTGAACCGCCTGATTTGCCTGCCATTAAAATTGGATGGCTAGCGAGCAGAGGGTAAAACTCATTTCGACAAGCGCTGATGACTAGAATACAGCCAGAACATGCAAAACGCTCGATAATTTGCAGTATTGCTTGACGCAATTCTGTTGAGTATTCAGAGGAAGACAAGAATATTTCCAAGCGTTCGAAGCAAATACTCAAATATTGCTTGCTTGTTTGTATATTATTGGCTTGGAATGATTCCGCTGGCTTATTCAAAGCCAATGCTTTTTGGCAATAAGCGATGACACCCTCAAGGTCTTCTTGCAACACTGTCGCTAGCTTAGTGGCGCTATAACCTTCAAAAATTGGAATCTGATCAATTTCCCAGTCCAGCAACGCACCAGCTATATCCAAGAAAACAGAGCTCGCGGTAAGAACAGCAAAATCAATACTAACGTGGCTAAGTATTCTAAAGCCGTTATAACCATTGGGGTGGCAAAGTACGGGTAATATCCCTGCGTTAATCAGCGAGGATTTGCCAACTCCACTGGGGCCTAGGATCAACGTAAAGGCATAATTGCGAGAGACTTGTTGGGATATACGTTCAATAACCTTGACAACTTGTTCACTGCGTCCAAAAAATACATCTGCATTTTTTGATTCAAACGCGCTTAAGCCGGGAAAAGGTGAGCCACCTCGCCATACCGTTTTAACGAGTGTGTTATCTTGCTCAAAAGGAAAGCTAAGTGACGCAATAACGCGATAACCGCGTTTTCGAATGGTTTCGATGTAAGTCGGCGCTGAAGCTTTGTCACCCAACGATTTGCGTATTTGCGTGATGGCCTTATGCACAGGGTTGTCACCAACATCTGCGTTGCCCCAGCAAGCATCAATTATGGTATCGGCACTCAAGACTTCGGTATTGCGTTTACACAACAAGACCAACACATCCATTGCCTTTGGCTCAAGCTGTTTGATTGTATCGCCCTTGCGAAGCGCATTTTCTGAGGGAGTAACTTGCCATTCGCCAATGTAGAAGGGATGATTGATCATTATTTTAATTTGTACGGCTACTTCAAGACCTTATCTAATACATCATATGTTGGTGATGAAATAAAGTGCCAGTAGCTTCAGAGAGTAAAAAAATGAGTAGTTTTAGACAAAGTATTCCTTCAATGGGCTATGGAACATGGAATCGTTCTGGTGATGAAGCATATGCGGGAGTGTCCGACGCAATTGAATTGGGTTACCGACACATAGATACCGCGCAGGCTTACGCTAACGAAAAAGAAGTAGGCGCCGCCATACAAGCTTCGGGTATAAGTCGAGAAGCGGTTTTTATTACCACTAAAGTAGATCCCGTCAATTTCGCACCAAACTGTGTTAAACCCAGTGTAGAAAAAAGCTTGGCTGATTTACAAGTTGAGCAGGTAGATTTGCTATTGTTGCATTTTCCATCGTTGCATGATGAGTACCAAGCGCAAGACTACATCAGTCAACTGGGCGAGGCATATGAGGCTGGTTATGCCAAATATGTAGGTGTCTCCAATTTTACACGAGTATATTTGGACACCGCTATCGACGTATTAGGGCGCGATGCTATTGTTAATAACCAAATTGAGATTCACGCCTATATGCAAAATAAACCGATTGTTTACTATTGCAAACAGTTAGGTATTAGCACAACCGCTTATTCTCCTCTAGCGCGAGGGGCATTGATAAACGATACAGTCCTTTGTCAAATAGCTGAAAATCATTCGGCTAGCAGCGGACAAATTGCCTTGGCATTTTTATTGGCAGAAGGGCATATCGTTATTCCCTCATCTACCAATAAGTGGCGCAGTCAGCAAAACTTAGCATCGACTGACATACACTTATCAAAGCAGGAAATCCTAGCTATTCGCAAACTAGAACGAGGCTTACGTTTAGTCGATGAAGATTGGTGTCCCCAGTGGGATGTGTAGAGTTTGGTATTTAGGGTGTGGCTGGACGGAGTTGCTTATGCCTAGTTGAGGTTATTTAGCAGCGATAGAATACAAAGGTGGCATCTTTTGCAAAAGCGATCGTGCCAGCCTTTGTCGACTTTACTTTGATTCAATACTTTTTTGTATTTGTTTATATGACCAGATTGCGTTAACAACAAAAATAATCAACGCTACCGCTTTTACAAATATACTTACATCTATAAAAATAGCACTGACAAGAAGAAGTAAACAAATAAGGCCACGTAAATACAAAAACTTAATATTAATCATATTATTCTTTAACAGGGTTTTCAGCCAGCCTCGTTTAAAGGACTAAGAATTATGGCCTTAATTCATTTTAAGAATGTTTCTTGAAATAAAAGATGGTGGACGCTACTGGGCTTGAACCAGTGACCCCCGCCTTGTAAGGGCGGTGCTCTCCCAACTGAGCTAAGCGTCCAATTCAGAATTTTCTTCAACTCTAGAGGGTAGAGAAGAAGTGGTGGACGCTACTGGGCTTGAACCAGTGACCCCCGCCTTGTAAGGGCGGTGCTCTCCCAACTGAGCTAAGCGTCCGTTACTTGCTATTAGCTTGTCGCTAGCAAGTGGAGGCGTATTATAGAGTTGAACGCTTGCGTGTCAATAACTAAGTTAAAAAAAACGTTTGAGTGAATAAAAAAACGCCATCCCTCTTCGTTTCGACACCATGCAATACTTTACATCTTGCGCGGTATAAGGCTTTAGAATACGTAAATAAACGGGTAAAATGCCCGCCAATTTATGTTCAACAGAATTAAGAGACGAAAAATAAATGTCTGTAGTTACTCGATTTGCCCCCAGCCCAACGGGTTATCTCCATGTCGGTGGCGCGCGCACAGCGCTTTATTCTTGGTTGTATGCAAAAAGCCAAGGTGGGAAGTTTGTACTGCGTATTGAAGATACCGATATAGAACGCTCAACTGAAGATGCAAAACAAGCGATTCTAGACGGGATGACGTGGTTAGGTCTGACGCATGACGAAGGGCCATATTATCAAACCGCTCGTTTTGACCGGTATGAGCACTATATCGACCTACTATTAGAACAAGGATTAGCATACAAGTGCTTCATGACAGTCGAAGAGCTGGATGCGATTCGAGAAGAGCAAGAAAAGCGTGGAGAAAAGCCTCGCTACCCAGGCACGTGGCGAGATCGTACTGACCATCCTATTGGCAAGCCATATGTGATCAGGTTTAAAAATCCTAAAGAAGGAGAGGTTGTTTTTAAGGATCACGTGCGAGGGGAAATTCGCATCGCCAATGAAGAACTAGATGACTTGATCATTCGCAGGACTGACGGCGCACCCACTTACAACTTTTGTGTGGTGATTGATGACTGGGAAATGGGGATCACACACGTTGTGCGTGGAGAAGACCATATCAATAATACGCCTCGTCAAATTAACATATTAAAAGCACTCAATGCACCAGTGCCCGAGTATGCGCATGTGTCAATGATTCTTGGTGATGATGGGAAAAAACTATCTAAACGTCACGGCGCGGTAAGTGTTATGCAGTATCGCGATGATGGCTATTTGCCACAAGCGGTAATCAACTATTTAGTCAGGCTGGGTTGGTCGCATGGGGATCAAGAAGTATTTAGCGTGGATGAAATGGTAGAGCTATTTAGTCTAGATAATATTAGTAAGTCTGCCAGCGCATTTAATAGCGAAAAGCTTATTTGGCTTAATCAGCATTATATAAAAACACTGCCGCCAGAAGAGGTGGCGGAGCACGCAGCTTGGCATTTTTCTGAGCAAGGGATAAATACAAGTCAAGGACCGGCTCTATCGGACGTTGTATCTGTGCAAGCCGAGCGCGTAGAAACCTTAAAACAACTTGCGCAAATCAGTCGGTATTTTTATGAGGATTTTGAAGAGTTTGATGCTGCTGCCGCTAAAAAACATTTGCGTCCAGTAGTAAAAGAAAACTTACTTGCGGTGAGTGCAAATTTGGCTGCTTTATCGGATTGGACGGCAGAAAACATTCAACAAGCGATCAATCAAACCGCAGAGGCATTGGGGGTTGGCATGGGCAAAGTCGGTATGCCTTTAAGGGTGGCGGTAACAGGCTCTGGCAACTCGCCTTCCTTGGATGTAACCCTTGTGTTGCTTGAACAAACAAAAGTTGTAGAAAGAATAAGCAAAGCGATAGAATTTATTGAAAATCGCGAAAATTCTTAAAAAAACCGTTGACATAAATCGGCCTGATGCCTAGAATGCGCCCCGCTGTCACGGAACTGTAGCAAACTTACTTTTCAGGTAAGAAAACAGCTCCAAAGACTGGGGCTATAGCTCAGCTGGGAGAGCGCTTGCATGGCATGCAAGAGGTCGACGGTTCGATCCCGTCTAGCTCCACCAAATTGCTTGTAATTCAAGCAGGGTGATAGCCGTAACGCTAAGTAATTTGTCTGTATAGACTAACTGAAAACTAGGCCTTTCAGCGATTAATAAAATACTTAGTTTTACAAAAATCTAAAATGCAGCGCATTTTAAGTTAAAGATTTTTGTCCCATTCGTCTAGAGGCCTAGGACACCGCCCTTTCACGGCGGTAACAGGGGTTCGAATCCCCTATGGGACGCCATATTCAGCACACTTACACTAGGCCTGTAATCTGTGCGGTGAACGCAAGCCATGGTTTGCAAACAAGTTGATGTCCCATTCGTCTAGAGGCCTAGGACACCGCCCTTTCACGGCGGTAACAGGGGTTCGAATCCCCTATGGGACGCCAAATACAAAAAAACCACCGCTATGGTGGTTTTTTTGTATGTAAGTATTGGTTACGACTAAGCTTAGCCATCGACTACTCTCATTCACTATGCGAGTCACAACTATGTTTTCTGAGTCACAAGTGTATTTAGCGCCTATGGAAGGGGTAGTAGACCATCTCATGCGAGACATGCTCACGCGTTTAGGTGGTTTTGACTATTGCATTACGGAGTTCGTGCGTGTAGTTGAGCAATTGCTTCCCGAAAAAACGTACTACAGAATATGTCCTGAACTGCGTTTTGGTGCAAAAACCCCTTCAGGTACACCGGTTAGAGTGCAATTACTTGGACAACACCCCGAATGGCTCGCCGAAAATGCAGCTAGAGCGGTTGACTTAGGATCTCCGGGAATCGATTTAAATTTTGGTTGTCCGGCTAAAACGGTGAATACATCAAAAGGTGGTGCCGTATTACTGAAAACACCCGATGTACTGTATGAGATTGTTACGGCCGTAAGATCAGCTGTGCCAAAAGACCAAGCCGTAAGTGCAAAAATTCGGCTTGGTTTTGACGATAAAGCACTGGCCTTAGAAAACGCATATGCGATACAACAAGCCGGTGCAAATTTGTTGACGGTGCATGCTCGCACTAAAGTAGAAGGATATAAACCCCCTGCATATTGGGAGTGGATTGCTAAAATCCGCCAAGTTATTGATATTCCGGTAATTGCAAACGGTGAAATTTGGTCGAAATCTGACGCCGAACGCTGTGTTGAACAATCCAACACCCCTCATCTTATGATCGGCCGAGGCGCGCTTGCACTACCAAATTTAGCCGCGTGTATTAAATTTAATCAAAATCCTATGCAGTGGGCAGAGGTTAAGCAACTACTAATCGACTATTCTGGATACGAAATTTTTGGTGATAAGGGTAGGTACTACCCTAACCGCATCAAACAGTGGTTAGGGTACATGAAGCGACAGTATTCAGAAGCAGAGGTATTATTCAATGATATTCGTCGCTTACAAAGCGCGAACGAAATCGTTCAGGTGTTGCGCCACTAACTCAGCATTAGTAAAGGATGCTCGCCTTGTGTTAACTGAAAAGTTCAAGAGAAACACAAGCGCAAAGGCAAAAATTTGAAAAAATCACCGTTAGCGAGTCGAACAACAACAAAAAGCACTTGAAAGTTTGCAGAAAATGAAGGAAAACAACAGTTAAAGAAATAGCTAAACGCAAATTTCAAGCAAACTAAGTTAATAATGCGGCTAAAAAGAATTCGACTAGCGGGTTTCAAATCTTTTGTTGATCCGACGACTATTCCTTTCCCCGGTGATATGACAGCGATACTCGGGCCTAACGGCTGCGGAAAATCGAATGTCATTGACGCGGTGAGGTGGGTCTTGGGCGAAAGCTCGGCAAAAAACTTACGTGGCGATGCCATGACTGACGTCATTTTTAACGGTTCTAGCGCACGAAAACCGGTTTCGCAATGTTCGGTAGAGCTGGTTTTTGACAATACCTCTGGGCGGATCGCTGGCGAATATGCTGCATATAACGAACTGTCCATCAAACGCATCGTCACCAAAGATGCGATTTCTACTTATTTACTCAATAGCGCTAAGTGCCGCCGTCGCGATATAACCGATTTATTTTTAGGTACCGGCTTGGGACCTCGCAGCTACGCCATTATTGAGCAAGGCATGATTTCTAAGCTAATCGAATCTCGGCCTCAAGAACTACGAGTATTTATTGAAGAAGCAGCAGGAGTATCAAAGTACAAGGAGCGAAGAAAAGAAACACAAACGCGGATTCAACATACCAAAGATAACCTAGCACGTTTGGAAGATGTGCGTGCCGAGCTAGGTGAACAATTAGCAAAGTTAAAACGGCAAGCAGCAGCGGCGACCAAATATAAAGAATTAAAACAAGAAGAGCGGAGCCTAAAAGCGCAACTAGCAACGCTGCGTTGGCTTGCACAGACCGAATCAGTAAAAAAATCAGATAAAATCATTTTGGCATTGCGCGAGCAGCTCAATGATTTGATGGCTGGCAAGCAACAGGATGAATCTGGTTTGCAGTCTTTAAAAAATGAGCAGGTCATGTGCAAACAAAATATCAGTGATATTCAGCAGCAGATTTACGCTTTGGGAAATGACATTACCAAGTTAGAACAATCTCAGTTATTTGCAAAAAAACGTGGCTCACAAATTCAAGTCGAAATTGAACAGATATCGATTCAATCAGGTGAAGTAAAACTGGCGTTGTCCGCACTTGATCTTGAGTTAGACAATACCGAGCAGCAACTCATGGAAGCAGAGCCTGAACAACTCACACTCGAAGAGCAATTGGAGGATATTAGCCTACGTAAACAAGACGCTGAATCAGCATTGGAAACCTTAAATAGAGAATACAAACTGCAAGATGAAGCGTATTTACAACAAAAACAAGCATTGCAGAAATTGCATGGAAATATGCAACAAACCTTGAGTTTGCAACAGCGCACAGAAACGAGAATTACCGAGCTAAATAATGAACTGGCTGAGTTTGTTGATGAAGGAGATGAAGAAGCTTGCTTATTGAAAGAACAAATCGAGGAAGCAAACATCGTCTTGCTTACACAAGAAGAAGGTAAAGACAGCGCCCAGTCAGCACTTAACGAAGTGAAGAAAAACGAAACTGAAAACGAAGCCAGGTATCGTGATCTGGAAAAGCAGCAGTTAACTTTGCAAGCGCAGTACAATACTTTGTCGGCGATGCAGGCCTCTAACAAAAACAAGCTACCCGCGAATCTGCAAGACGTGTCTCGTCCAGTTTGGCAAGCGTTTAGTGTGCCAGAAGGCTATGAAAAAGCACTTGAGACCGTGTTACGCCTGTTTGGTGACGCGCTTGTCTGCGATACGCAATTAGAGATGGATTTGTCTGTATCTACGAGCACATCTGTCTTATTTAGTCGCTACTTTACTGTCGAAAAAACGCCGAATACTTTAGCAGCATTAATCACTCAAGAACGCGTTCCCGCTTTTTTTAACAGTATTTTTGTCGCTTCGAACGAGTCTGCGCTAGAAAATTATTATACGTCATTACAAGCCGAGCAAAGCATAATAACAAAAGACGGGCGATGGATTTTTACTGGTACTATGATTACCGGTGAGCTGCAGCAAGACAGCAAGGTGGAACGTGCGGCGACCATGCGAAACATTCGAGCAGAGCTCTATGCCCTAGATGTATCAATATCAGACGCAGAAGCCACACTTGAAACAAGTAGACAATCTGTTAGCCGTGCACAGCTTGTTTTCGATAATGCTAGCGAGGCACTGCGGCAGTCTCAGCAAAAAGCGCAGCATCTAGAAAGCCAATGGCAATTATTGAAAATGCGTCAACAGCAAGAGCAGCAACGCCGACAACGCGTTCAGCAAGAATTAGACAAGCAAACACAAACCTTACTAGAAGAACAAGAAAGCTTAGCGCTCATCAATGAACAGATTGAAGAGCTGAGTGTACAAGTCGCAGAATTAGAGGACGAGCGGCAGGAAAGAGATGCCGTGCGCGAGCAACGCAGCAGACAAATTCAAGACATCAATGTACAACACAATCAAATACAAAGAAAAACGCACGAACAGGCCTTAATGACGCAGCGCTTGCAAAATTCGTATCAAATGTTGAATGAACAAAAACGAAACAAATCTCAACAAATGAACGACTTTACTGAAAAGCTCAGTTTGTTAAGGGAAGAAGCAGAAACCTTGCTGATGCCTACAGAAGGGCAAAATGAAAAGCTACAGACGATGTTGCAAGAAAAAGAGTCATTGGCTGAAAAGCAGCGCTCTGAAGGATTACAGCTTGCAAAAGTTGAAGAACAAATCAGTGATATTGAAAAAGGGCAAGCAGGGATAAATGCACGTGTTGATGCGCTCAAAGCAGAGATTGAAAGTGAAAGGTTGCAAGGCGAAACAGCGAGGGTTCGCGCACAGTCGTTTATCGAGCAATTAGCCGAAATGAAGCAGTCTATCAAAGACGTATTGGATAACTTACCCGAGGACGCAGATGAACAGGCATACCAAGACAGACTCGAAAAAGTCAGCGCTGCATTGCAGCGTCTTGGAGCCGTTAATTTAGCAGCAGTAGAAGAGTACGAAGAGCAAGCAGAACGCAAGCAACACCTCGACTCTCAAAACGACGACTTGTCACTGGCGCTTGACACGTTAGAGGCCGCAATGCGCAAGATTGACAAAGAAACACGCAGCCGTTTTAAGGCAACGTTTGACAAGGTAAATGACGACTTAAAATCACTGTTCCCCAAGGTGTTTGGGGGAGGCTCTGCTTATTTAGCTTTGACGGAAGATGATTTACTCGAAACGGGTGTCACCATTATGGCAAGACCACCAGGAAAGAAAAATAGCACAATTCAGTTACTATCTGGTGGAGAAAAAGCCTTAACCGCATTATCATTAGTGTTTGCTATATTTAGATTGAATCCTGCGCCATTTTGCTTGCTCGACGAAGTGGATGCGCCACTGGATGATGCAAATGTGGGGCGCTTCTGTAAACTAGTTGCAGAAATGTCGAAAACGGTGCAATTTATCTATATCACACACAACAAAGTAGCAATGGAAATGGCAACACATCTAACGGGTGTAACCATGGCAGAACCTGGTGTTTCTAGAATGGTTTCTGTAGATATGGAAGAAGCCTTAGCAATTGCAGAATAAGAAGTAAAAGAAAAGGGTTGTTATGCAACAAGAGCTGCAAATTACACTGTTTATCATCGGCGGTCTGTTTATTATTGGTGTGTTAGTACACGGTATTTGGTCTACTCGAAGAAACAATAAACGCCACAACCCAAGCAACTACGAGACACGTAAAAATTGGGAACCAACCTTCAGTGAGAGCGATGAAGACATTGAATATGATGATGTGGTGATCAGTTCCGCTAGGGTCATTGACGATCCGAGCAAAAAAACAGGTTCGTCAGCGTCTTCTAACACCGTGGATACGCTGTCTTCCAACACTGAAACAAGCAGTATGGGGGAAGACGACAAACTCACTAACTCATTCACACCTGTATCGGGTATAGAAAGCACTGAGGATAAGGCGGAGAGTGCAATTGCAAACGAGGATGAGAGTGAAGAGGGTAATAAGGATGAGACGTTTAAAGACAGTGAAGTAGAAACTAAGCCAACAAGCCAACATTTCGATAACAGCGAGACAAAAGATGCGCTTGACTCTGCAGACTCTCAGGACGGGCAAGGTAGCGATAAAAGTGAAGTAACACAAATACCTGAAGAAGGGGAAACAGAAAACTCAGTACAAGCCCCGATATATTCGGGTGTTGTGACACAACCTAAACCTGAGTTTGCGAAAAATAGGGTAGAGTCAGCGATACAGGATGATAACATACCTGAACCTCCCGCGTTTTTATTGAAAAAAGACGCTGTTCAGCATGCGTCTTCAATAGCTGACGAAGAGGGCGCGAACACAGATAAACCGCTTGCACCGAAAGCCGCGACGCCTGAAATGCCGCGCCCAGAATTCAGCTTGGATGCTGAAGCATTCGAGCAACCGACTGTCGCTTCATTGCGAGCAAAAAATACTGAAAAAAACGAAATAGAGAAACCCAAAAAAGAGCTCAGCTTGACTGAGCAAGCCAAGCGTTTTGTTCGGCGGAATAAGAAAACAGTGGCTGAAAAAATTAGAAAAGAGCCTGTTATTACCGATAAAAAATCCGCAGATGATCAGATGCGAATTGATTTTGACAGTACACAAGCCAAAGCAGAGCATACTCAAAGTAAGCAGAACACCGATAGTACAAGAAGCGCGGCGAGCAATAAGGGTCAATCGACAGTCAGCTCTGATGTATTAATATTAAATGTCCAAACTCCCAACGACAAAGCCATCTCGGGTGCGGCCTTATTACCGATGCTGCTTACTCTTGGCTTTAAGTTTGGTGAGCACGATATTTTTCATCGACACGTGAACACTAATGGAAAAGGTCCCATACTGTTTAGTTTGACGAATATGTTTAAACCTGGCGTATTCGATATCGATAATATGGAAAACTTTTCTACCCAAGGTATTGCCCTGTTCATGATGTTACCCATTGACGGTGACGCTCAACAAGTGTTTAACATGATGCATAATGCCGCGCGTAAGCTATCGGAAGAATTTGGTGGCAAAATACTTGACGGGAACAAAGTCCCAATTAGCAAACAAAGTTTGCAACAATACGCAGAGCGCATTCGCGAATTTGAACGCCGTAAGTTAACACAATAGTTAACCGCATAAACACTCACATTGACACTATTACCTAGCATGACAATCGAAAGCCAACAAGCTAACTACGACAATATCAAACAACAATTAGAAGAATTTGCTCATCAATACTACGTCTTAGACGCACCCAGTGTGCCTGATGCGGAATACGATCGCTTAATGCGCCAATTGATTGCACTTGAAAAGCAATATCCCGCACTCAAAACAGCTGATTCACCCTCTCAAAAAGTGGGGGGTAAAGCCTTGTCAAAGTTTGAGCAAGTTCAGCACGAAATACCCATGTTGTCTCTGGACAACGGTTTTGAGGATGCAGATCTGCATGACTTTGAACAGCGGATACAGGATCGCTTAAATCAGCGCGAAACGATCACGTTTGCTTGTGAGCCTAAATTGGATGGTCTGGCTGTGTCCATTCTTTATGAAAACGGCATTCTAGTGCAAGCCGCTACCCGAGGTGATGGTCAAGTTGGTGAAAACATAACCGAGAATGTCAAAACCATAGCCAATGTACCTCTGCGTCTACGTGGCGCATCTATTCCCACTCGCCTAGAAGTCAGGGGTGAGGTGTTTATGCCGAAAGCAGGGTTTGAGGCGCTAAACGATCAGCAACGCAAGAGCGGAGGAAAACTTTTTGTCAATCCTCGAAATGCAGCAGCAGGTGCATTGCGACAGCTCGACTCCAAAATTACCGCCAGTCGCCCTCTTAGGTTATACGCCTATTCGGTAGGCGTGCTTGAAGGTGGTGATATTGCCAATGAACAGACTCATAGCGGGCGTTTAGCCTTGCTAGCAGAAATGGGCTTACCCATATGCCCAGAAAGTGGCAAAGTTAGCGGCGCGAGCGAGTGTTTAGGGTATTTTAAGCGTGTCGCTGAGATAAGAGATACCCTAACTTACGACATAGATGGTGTGGTATTTAAGGTCGATGATTTGTCACTTCAAGCGCGATTAGGTTTTGTGTCCAGAGCACCTCGTTGGGCGATGGCGCAAAAATTCCCCGCCCAAGAAGAAATGACTATATTAAATGATGTTGAGTTTCAGGTTGGGCGTACGGGTGCAATCACACCCGTTGCGAGACTCGAACCAGTTTTTGTAGGTGGCGTGACCGTATCTAATGCAACCTTGCATAATCAAGACGAAATTGAGCGCCTGAATATTAAAATTGGGGATACGGTGGTGATTCGTCGCGCAGGTGACGTGATCCCACAAGTGGTGTCAGTCATTCAATCCAAGCGGCCAAGCGATGCTAAAGATATTGTATTCCCCGTGGCTTGCCCAATTTGTGAATCACATGTTGAAAAGCTCGAAGGAGAAGCAGTCGCGCGTTGTACCGGTGGTTTGGTCTGCCAAGCCCAACGAAAAGAAGCAATTAAGCATTTTGCTTCGCGAAAAGCCTTTGATATTGAGGGCTTGGGCGACAAAATTGTCGATCAACTCGTCGATAAAGCACTCATTAATACACCTGCAGATATCTTTAATTTATCGCTACCCGATTTGGTTGCGCTAGAAAGAATGGGAGATAAGTCTGCGGTTAACTTATTAAGAGCCATCGATGCTGCGAAATCGACGACCTTGCCTAAATTCTTATATGCCTTGGGTATTCGTGAAGTAGGGGAGGCAACCGCGCGAAACTTAGCCATGCATTTCAAAACCTTGGATGCGGTAATTGCTGCTGATCATGACGCGCTAATCGAAGTTAATGATGTCGGGGGCGTCGTCGCCGAGCATATCGTTAATTTTATGGGAGAAGAGGCTAACGTTAAGATCATTCGTCAATTAAGTGATGCGGGTGTTCATTGGCCTGAGATAGAGGCACCCAATGAAGACGAACAACCTTTTGCTGGTCAATCCATTGTACTCACAGGCACCTTAAGTCAAATGGGACGAAGTGAAGCGAAAGCGAGACTGCAGGCACTTGGCGCGAAAGTGACAGGCAGTGTTTCGGCAAAAACTGATTTACTGATTGCCGGCGAAAAAGCGGGATCAAAATTAGCGAAAGCCGCTGAGTTAGGTATTGAAACTTGGGATGAACAACAATTTGTCGATTATCTAAGTAAGCTGAACTAGGATATGTAACTTACACCCCGAATTAGCAGTTACGGGTATCAACAGTCTCTAGTTTTCGAGGTGTTCTCTCCGGTTCGGCGTGTTTTCCACGCCTGCCTAACGGACCAACACCAGACCCAATCCAAACCAAAATAGCCAATCAGTCCTGCAACAATTGAACATATAAAGCAGCCCAGTAAAAAAGCTGGGCCAATTGTATTTAAGGATTCGACGACCCAAGACCAGCTTAACTCAAACTGAAACGCGGACATTTCCGTCCCAAGTACAGTACTCCCGACTAGATAGGCAGCATAGAATATGGGAGGCATGGTTAGGGGATTAGTGATCCAGACCGTTGCGACAGACAAAGGTAAGTTGACACGCAAGGGGATAGCCATGCCCGCAGATAAAAACATTTGAAAAGGCACAGGCCAAAAAGCGAAGAACAAGCCAATGCCAAATGCGCCTTTCGCAGAACGGCGGTTTAAATGCCACAAGTTGGGATCATGCAAAAGTGCACCGAATAGTTTTAGCGCTTTTTGAGATTTGATTTGCTCGTGGCTGGGTAAAAACCGTCTGATAAATTTTTTAGGCATACAACGGACTGCTCATTTAACGCTAATGCTGACAAGACTAGAAAAATTCGTGATTGCATTTATAGCAATATTTTTTACCAGTGCATTATGGCCTACTTTACCCCACTTTTCACTCTCAATTATTGCCATAGTCTTTGCGATTCCTTGCTTATTTGGTCGTTATGCGAATACTTACCCTAATGTATCGACAATTTTAGCCGGTGCATTACTGGGATTTATATGGTCAAACTTAAGTGCAGGTTGGTATTTGTATGGGCAGCTGTCCGCTGCGCAGCTACACCAACAAGTCCTTGTGGAAGCTAATGTGGCTAGCATCATAGAGGACGAGAGCGAAACAGATCAAATTAATTTTTTATTAAAAGTCAGTCAATATGGCGTAGAACGTTACCGAATATATAAACCCAAAATTTTGGTGTCTTGGTTTAAGCCAGACTTTTCTTTACAACAAGGTGATAAAGTACGCTTGTTTATTGCCATTAAAGATACCAGTGGCAAAGCCAACCCCTATACATTTAATCGTCAACAATGGTTAGCCAGTAAAAACATCGTTGCGACCGGAAGGGTAATCGTCAGTCCTTCAAACCGAATCTTACACGCTTGCCCAAGTTTGCGGCAAACGCTGGTCAATCGACTTTTTGACCTAGATCTGTTTCACAAAGCTTGGATAGCGGCACTAGCTATGGGTTACAGAAATCAATTAAGCCAGCAAGATTGGCAGCTTTTACAATCAACCGGTACAGCGCATTTGTTTTCTATTTCTGGGATGCATTTAGCGTTATTCGCTTTGTACGCTGTTTGGATTGGGAAGCCATTGCTAGGCGGTCTTTATGCTGCCTTTAACGTACACAATCGAAGCATGGTATGGGCGAATAGGTGCTTGGTCGTACTTGCTTGCTTTGTTTATGCTTGGATTGCAGGCATGGCGGTACCCGTGATCAGGGCATTGATCACCGTGATAGTATTGAGCGTGTTTTCAATCGCGGGTAGCAATTGGCCTTCGCGCATGATTTTTACCGTGCTTGTTTTCATTTTTTGTCTCTTGTTTCCTTACAGTATTTTGGGTTTGAGTTTTTGGTTTAGCTTCTTGGCGGTGCTGCTAATATTACTGTTTATATGGCGTTTTCCTTCTTCAGATTTATCCTCATGGAAAGCAAAAATGTGGTTAATGATCAAGCTTCAATGCTTTTTGAGTGTCGCCACATTACCGATTGTCCTTTATGCCTTTGGCTCGATTTCGCTCAGTGCGGTGGCCGCAAACTTAATTCTGGTACCGTTTGTGAGTTTGATTTTGCTGCCAGCCAACCTGTTTATGCTATTGCTACTCACTTTGCATGTCCAGATTGATTGGTATTTTACGTTTGTTGATTTTTTGATGCAGATGGTGCTTGTTGTACTGCACTATTTTCATGCCAAGTTACCGAGTTACCCTGTCGAACTTGTAATAAGTCTGCCCAGTGTATTACTCATTATGGTGGCCTTATTGATTATGAGCTTACCTCGATTATTAGCAAAAAAACGGATCATGGCGGGCACAGCCATACTATTGCTCATCGCGCTTACACATGCGAACAGGTCAGATGAAGACAAGATTGTGTTTCAGGTCTTTGACGTTGGTCATGGCAATGCTTCTTTACTTTTTGCCAAAGATTTTTCCGCGCTTTTTGATACAGGGGCAGGTAAGCCCAATCAATTCAGCCTATTTGACCAAATTATTTTTAAATACCTTCAAGCTAACAATATCACTCAATTGACTCACTTGTTTATTAGTCATTTTGACCAAGATCATGCCGGTGGTGTTTATGCCGCGCGTCGGGCAATACCTATAGATAATTTTCACGCGCCATCCAATACCTGTGTGAAGGGAAGCGAGTGGCGTCATACTTATCTGCGACAAAAGCAAAACATGACGATTTCGATTCAAGCCTTGTGGCCACGCCAAATAACAAATGGCGAAACAAATAACCAAAGCTGTGTACTATATATCCAAACCCCTTTTGCAAATTTACTGCTGCCAGGTGACATCGAAAAGCAAGCTGAGCAAGCGTTGCTAGCAAGTGGGCGTTTAGATGGTTTGTCAGTAGATATTTTGATAGCACCCCACCATGGCAGTCGCTCGTCTTCGTCTCAAGCATTTGTCGAAAAAATTCGACCTAAGTACGTGTTGATCACCACCGCAAAGAACAATCAATGGGAGCATCCGCATCCCGATGTTGTTGCGCGCTACCGCTCGGTCGGAGCTGAGCTTGTTCATATTGGCGAACAAGGCGCCGTGACATTCGATTTAACAAAGCCTCAAATTAAGGTAACGAGTTATCGTAAACACCTGTATAATCGGTGGTATTTTAAATCGTAGTGAGACGGTATTGAGCTGGAATATGCCGAGGCTCTCCTGCGTATTTTTAGATATAGCCAATAAGAAAACTAAAAGGAATACGCCGGTTTTATGGCAAAAACTGACATCAAAAACACCACGTTTACACGCTTTTTAGGCTACGTATCACCCCATAAATTACTGATATTCGTGGCCGTTTTAGGGATGGTAGCTTATGCGTCTATTGACGTGTTTTTCTTCTCGCAGTTACAACCTTTGATTGACAGTAGCTTGAATGCAGGCAATCTCAATTATTTGCGAATTGCCGCGATTATTATTGTTCCTCTCTTTATTTTGCGTGGCGTGAGTAACTTCATCGGTACCTATACTCTAGAATATGTGAGTACCCAAGTGGTGATGAGGATCCGCCAGCAACTTTTTGAAAAGTACATTCATTTACCTGTTGAGTTTCACGACCATCATTCTACAGGAAGTTTGATGTCAAAAATTCTGTACGACACTGAACAAGTGCGTTACGCCGCTGGCAAGGCGGTGTTGACTATTGTTAGAGAGGGCATGTTTGTCGTCGGCTTGTTGTGTTTGATGTTTTATTACTCGTGGCAGTTGTCACTGATATTTTTGTTGATTGGCCCTGTTGTCGCGGTCATTGTCGCTTTTGTCAGTAAGCGCTTCAGAAAGGTAAGTAAGGCTATTCAAAACGCGATGGGGTCGTTGACGACAAGTGTTGAGCAGGCTGTCAAAGGTCACAAAGTAGTGTTGATGTTTGATGGTCAAGCACTTGAGTCAAAACGCTTCGCCGACAAAAACAACCACAATCGTCAACAATCTATGAAATTAGTTTCGTCTCAGATTTTGAGTGTCTCGACTATACAAGTGATTGCTTCTATTGCTCTTGCGGTTGTGCTGTTTGTCAGTAGTGTACCGGGCATGATTGATGCCCTCACTGCGGGTGTATTTGTCAGTGTGGTGGTTTACATGGTTATGTTACTAAAACCGTTAAAACAGCTTACGACTATTAACACTGAATTTCAAAAAGGTATGACAGCCTGCGCCAGTATATTTGAAATATTGGATGAAGACATTGAACAAGACACGGGCAGTAAAACCTTGGCGCGAGCCAGTGGGCATATCCAGTTTTCAGATGTGAGTTTTACCTATCCAAGTAAAGATACACCCGCGGTTGAGAATTTAAGCTTTGAGGTTAAACCCGGGCAAACGGTTGCACTAGTTGGGCGCTCGGGAAGCGGGAAGTCGACAATTTCTAGTTTGATGACGCGCTTTTATCAAGCAGATGAGGGTATCATTAGTATCGACGGCGAAAACATTGTCGACCTAAAACTGCGTAATTTACGTCAGCAGTTTGCTCTTGTTTCTCAACAAGTGACCTTGTTTAACGATACTATTGCAAACAACATCGCTTACGGTCGACAAGATAAAGTGAGCCGTGAAGAAATTATCGAAGCGGCAAATATTGCGCATGTGACCGAATTTGTGATGCAGCAAGCTAAGGGATTCGATACTGAAATTGGCGAAAACGGCTTGATGTTATCAGGTGGGCAGCGACAACGCATTGCGATTGCCCGTGCGATATTGGCAGATGCACCGATATTGATACTTGATGAAGCGACCTCAGCTTTAGATACTGAGTCAGAAAAATTTATCCAGCAAGCACTAGAAGAGTTGCAAAAAACACGTACCAGTATAGTGGTTGCCCATCGGTTATCCACAATTGAGGCCGCTGATTTAATATTGGTGATTGAACAAGGAAAAATTGTCGAGTCTGGCGATCACCAAAGCTTACTTGAAAAAAATGGCATGTACGCGCAACTTCATGCTTTGCAATTTTCCTGAGTAGATGGGTACGCTAGGATGTCCTTGAGTAAAGCACTGTACAAAAAGCCGACATGGTTGTGGCTACTTTCGCCGCTTTCTCTTTGTTTTTGGCTGGTGCAAGTATTGCGGCGCACGGCTTATACCTTGAACATATTTTCTCAATACCGAAGCTCACTTCCGGTTGTCGTTGTGGGTAATATTACCATGGGTGGAAATGGTAAAACCCCGATTGTCTTAAGCTTGGTTCAGTACTATTTAGACAAGGGCTTAACACCGGCTGTGTTATCCCGTGGATATGGCGGAGAACAAACGAGTTTTCCTCATTTGGTCAGCAAGCAATGTCCAGCAAATTTAGTTGGTGACGAACCCTCGCTAATAAGGCATCGTTTTGATATTCCAGTGGTGATTGACCCCAAACGCGCTCGCGGTGCGGCATTTATTCAATCGCTCACCAATGCTGATATTATTATTTGTGATGATGGCATGCAGCACTATTCACTCGCAAGAGATATGGAAATTTGTGTCATGGATGGGCGAGGTATCGGCAACGGCTTTTTGTTGCCAATGGGACCCATGCGAGAGACAGCAGAGCGCCTCGACCTTGTCGATTACGTATTGTTTAATGGCAATGACTACAGTAATTTGACATGCCTGAACAAAATCAAAACTGATATCTCTAGCTTTGCGCTGCAAGGCGTTGAATGGGTTAATGTATTTGATGAACAAGCCATGAGCCTTGAAGATGGCATAGAATATTTTGCTAGTTTAAAAGTAGAGGCGATGGCGGGAATTGGTGATCCAAAGCGCTTTTTTAAGACCTTGCGACATCTGGGAATAAAGATTGAACATACCCATGCCTTTGCCGATCACAAAAAGTTTACTGAGGCTGATATTCCCTCAAGTACTATCGTACTGATGACTGAGAAAGATGCGGTTAAGTGCAAAGAAATTGCGCATGATGGCTGTTGGTATTTACGTGTCGAAGCAGATGTGCCGCAAGCATTTTTTACGGCATTAGATAATAAAATAAAACCACTACTTGGAGAAAAGCCTAATGGCCTTTAATAAGCAACTTTTGGACATTATTGCTTGTCCAGTTTGCAAAGGAAAGTTGGTACTTGCGACTATAGATGGCGAGGAAATGTTGGTGAGTAAATTTGAGCGCTTAGCTTATCCGATTAAAGACAATATTCCTGTGTTGTTAGTCTCAGAGAGTCGAACCTTGTCTCAAGAAGAAATGGAAAAATTAGCGTAGTATGTCTTTTATTGTTGTCATACCCGCGCGTTATGCTAGTACGCGCTTTCCAGGTAAACCATTGGCAAAAATTAACGGCAGACCCATGCTCGCCCATGTGTACGAAAGAGCGCAAGCATCTGGTGCCAAACGCGTCATCATCGCGACAGATGATGAGCGCATCGCCACGCTGGTAAAGGACATTGGTGCAGAGCTTTGCATGACTAGCGAACATCACACTAGCGGCACAACCAGAATTAGTGAAGTGATAGAAACATGTGCCATTGCTGATGACGAAATTGTTGTCAATGTACAGGGTGACGAGCCTTTTATCCCATCAGAAAACATCCAGCAAGTGGCTGAAAACCTTGCGAGGTATGCTGATTACCCGATGGCGACACTTTGTTTTCCGATTACTTGTGACGAAGATTTATTTAACCCAAATGTGGTTAAAGTGGTGCAGAATACAAACGGCAGTGCGTTATATTTTTCGCGCTCGCCGATTCCTTATCCACAAGGCTTTGTGCAAAATCATGGTTTAAGCAAACCCTTAGCAGCCTTACCTACAAGCTATTACAGGCATATCGGTATTTATGCCTATCGCGCTGGTTTTGTTAAACAGTATGTATTGTTACCTTCATCAAGCTTAGAAACTACGGAATCACTCGAGCAATTACGTGTGCTTGAAAATGGTCATTCTATACATGTGGAAACGAGCAAGGCTGCGCCGCCACACGGTGTCGATACACCCGAAGATTTGGCGCGTTTACAATAAAGAACAATAGCTTTTAGTCTTGTTGCTCGCTCGGTACAGCCCACATGTCGTGTTCGTTTGTGTGTATAATTTCTACCCATAGGCGGTCACCAGGACTGGCTTCAAAGTAGTCATTTATGTGAATTAGGCCATCTATTTCAGGGGCTTCACCAAAACTTCGAGCTACAGCACCTTCGCTTGTCACCTCGTCAATTACGACATTGTATTCGTTGCCAATTTTTGCTTGCAAGCGTTGGTAGCTAATTTCTGATTGTACCTGCATAAATCGTTGCAATCGTGCTTCTTTGACATCGTCACTGATATGATCGGGCAATGCATTAGCCGTTGCGCCTTCGACAGGAGAGTATTTAAAACATCCGACACGATCGAGTTGTGCTTCTCGTAAAAATTGTAAAAGCTCCTCGAACTCTTCTTCAGTCTCGCCCGGAAAGCCAACAATAAAAGTTGAACGGATCACCAAGTCAGGGCATATTTCACGCCATTTCTTTATGCGTTCGACCGTTCTCTCTGCGCTACCGGGGCGTTTCATTAATCGTAAAATACGCTTGCTAGCATGTTGAAATGGTATGTCTAAGTAGGGCAGGATTTTACCTTCCGCCATTAGCGGGATGATGTCGTCGACATGCGGATAGGGGTAGACATAATGCAGACGCACCCACATATCCATTTCACCGAGCTTTTCACTCAGTTGTTGCATGTGTGTTTTAACCGGCATTCCATCCCAAAAATCAGTTTTATGTTTAACGTCAACACCATAAGCACTGGTGTCTTGGGATATTACCAATAGCTCATTTACCCCTGCTGCTTTCAGCCTTTGTGCTTCACCCAATACTTCGCCAATCGGTCGGCTGACCAAATCACCGCGCATCGATGGAATGATGCAGAAGGTACAGCGGTGGTTACATCCCTCTGAAATTTTTAGATAAGCATAGTGTTTAGGGGTTAATTTGATGCCGTGATCAGGGACCAAGTGCATAAAAGGATCATGAGCGGGTTTGGGTAAGTGCTCGTGTACCAAAGACACGACATTTTCATAGGCGTGAGGGCCTGTTATCGCCAATACATTTGGATGCACTTCACGAATTTCATCTTCTTTCACACCCAAACAACCAGTAACAATTACCTTGCCATTTTCTTCCAGTGCTTCACCGATTGTGTCCAATGACTCTTGCACAGCCGAATCAATAAAACCGCAAGTGTTGACAATAACTAAGGCGGCATCTTGATACGTTGGCACAACATCGTAACCTTCAGTGCGCAGTTGCGTCAAAATGCGCTCAGAATCGACCAAGTTTTTGGGGCAGCCTAGGCTAACAAAGCCAATTTTTGCTGAGGTATGCTTGCTGCGCTGATGGTTCGGATTAGCGTCTAACTCGGTGACTGCGATACTCTGTTCTTGTAAAACACGTGAAGGTGCATCCAATGTTGTTGTTTGCTTTGGGGTAAATTTTTCAACAGTCATCGTCAGTTATCCTACAAGGTTAGATACAAGCTTAAATACAAGGGTTATTGCGGCTGCGCAGTATAAAGGAAAAAACAGATCAGTTCATCAAGGAGTGAATGGAAGCTTATATCAATTGATATTCGGAGCCGAGATAACAGAAGTTAGAAAAATATCATATAAATCAATTGCTAATATTTGTTTTCGTATTTTTTTAAAAATAGTTAAAAATTTATTGAACCAAACCCTATGTAAAGAGACTAATAATTACAACTGACTGATGTTTCCTATTCATTGGTCAGGGTGTGTTCCTAGTTGAGTGTGTTGATGGCCCCGTGAAAGCGGGGCCTTTTTATTTGTACTGTTTTAGTGCCTGCAGTACGAGACCAAAGGCGTCAAGAACTTAGCAGAACATAAGATTTCGATGTAATATTAAACAGTCCACTAACCCGAATCGAAATACATGAATCACAATAAAATTTCTAAACTTCTGAGTAGTTTTACCATCACTTTGCTTTTATGCGCCTGTGCAGGCTCACAAAGTAATTCGAGTACAGAGACAGAGCAAGCACCAAACAAAGCGCAAGCAGTCAGTCACGTACAATCAGTCGTCAGTTCACAAAGCAGCTATCCAAAAGACGGAGAGCTGAGCCTAGAACAAATTATGGCTGATCCAGACTGGATAGGGCGGCAGCCAAAAAATCCATCGTTTTCTCCGCTTACGCAGCAATTTACTTATACGCGAAAGCGTCTTGGTTCTGTTGTTGAGGACTTGTATATCACCGATGTCGCGCAAGGAAATGGTAAAAAAGTCGCTCTTTCTTCACTGCATGAGCACAGTTTCGATGAATATATCGACGACAAAGACATGTCGTTTGTTGCTTGGGTTTTTGAAGGGAATATATTTGCAAAATTTCGAGATACGCAAAGCGTTATACAGTTAACACGCGACGCTTACCCCATTGCAAATATCGCATATATGGGCAGTGAAAGCGTGTCTTTTCAGGTTGGGAATAGTTTTTATGCGGTGAATGCTGTAACCGGCTTTTTGCATCAAATGATCCGATGGTCGTTTGAAGACAAGCCGGTAGTTCTTGCGCCAGCCAAGGACTACATCATGCAAGAGCAGTTAAGGCTTATTCAATATGAAAATGTACAGAGAAAAAACAGGCGGGATCGTCTGGCATACGAAAAGTCCTTGTGGACGGAAAATAGAACGATACTTCCTCCACCTGTTTACTTGGACAAAAAACACGAAACCGTACTAGCGAGTATGTCTCCCGATGGAAATTGGGTGGTGCTGGCGACGCGAGAAGCAACGAGCACGAGGGCAGACACGGATATCATGCCTGATTACATAGAAGAAGACGGCCGCATTGCAACAAAATCAGTCCGCAGACGTGTGGCAGATGCTAAACCAGAGTCCCACTATTTGTACTTAATCAATGTTAACAGCGGCGAGAAAAATGAGATTTCTTATGTATCTTTGCCCGGCTACAACGACGATGTGCTCGCTGATGTAAAAAGAGAAAATGCGAAAAAAGTCGGTAAGGACTATGTTGACAATCGTTTACCGCGAGACATTGGTTTGTTGTTTGATTGGTACGCTACTGAAACGCCCATAAAGTGGCATGACTCAAGCAAGCAAGTCGCATTGATGCTCGAGGCGTGGGACAACAAAGATCGCTGGATAGTTACCTTAAACCCAGCGTCTAATAAGCTAACAACACAACATCGCATGCATGATAAAGCATGGATTAATTATCGCTATAACCAATTTGGTTGGTTTGAGGATTCGCTCAATCTGTATTTGTTGAGTGAGAGTTCGGGGTATTCACAACTTTATATCAAACCCATTGATGGAGATTTGACACAGCTTACAAAGGGACAGTACGTAGTTGATGATGTCTATCTCGACAAAAATGATACGTATTTTTATTACAAAGCAAACAAAAAACACCCTGGGATCTACGAAATTTATCGCACTCATGCAGTAACAGGTGAAACCCAAGCGCTAACAAATTTAAATGGGATGAGCGATTTCGAAATTAGTCCAGATGAGTCCACTATGCTGTTGACTCACAGTAAGCTTACCATGCCGCCTGAGTTGTATAGTCTTGTACTCGACAAGGACAAAATTGCAGAGCCGATGAAATTGACATCTACTGTCAGCAAAGCCTTTTTATCCATAGATTGGGTAACGCCCAGCATTATTACGATACCTTCCAGTCACGTAAACGAGCCTATTTATGCTCGACTCTATACACCTGAAAATCTCGCTGCAGAAAAGCGCAGAGCAGTGGTATTTAATCATGGTGCAGGGTATTTGCAAAACGCACACATGGGTTGGTCAAATTATTTTCGTGAATTTATGTTTCATAGCTTACTCGTGTCAAAGGGATATGTTGTACTGGATATGGACTATCGCGCATCCGCAGGTTATGGACGAGAGTGGCGCACCGCAATCTATCGTCATATGGGAAAGCCAGAAATTGAAGACAATGTAGATGGCGTTAATTGGCTAGTTGAACATGCAAATGTAGACAGACAAAGGATAGGCACATACGGTGGATCATATGGCGGATTTCTTACGTTTATGGCGTTATTTACAGAGCCTGAGTTGTATCAAGCTGGTGCAGCACTGCGCCCAGTATCAGATTGGGCTCACTACAATTTCCCTTATACATCGAATATTTTGAATACGCCTTCGGTAGATCCCATTGCATACGAGCGAAGCTCGCCTATTTATTTTGCCGAAGGTTTGCGTAAACCTTTATTGATTAACGCCCCCATGGTTGATGACAATGTGTTTTTTGTTGATGTTGTACGTTTGGTTCAACGTTTAATTGAATTAGAAAAACAAAATTTTGAGACGGCCATTTATCCTGTAGAACCTCATGGTTTTGTTCAGCCAAGTTCATGGTTAGACGAATACAGAAGAATTTTTAAGTTGTTTGAAGAAAACTTGTGATAAACAGGCTCTAGCAATCTTAGGTGCTAGACGCTGATTTTTTTCTGCGGATCCAAATGTGAATTATGCCAGCGACTGCACCACAGAACGCACCTATTGCATGCGTTTCTGTGGCGACATCCATTTGGATAAGTGCTTCAGTGCTGCCGGGTTGATAAAAACCGAGTTCGTAAACGACCTTCGCAATCAACCCGCTCATTAATAGGTAGGTACTTATGCGTTTTGTTTGCAAATCTTGGATGACCGCCCATGCAAATAAAAAATGTAAGTAAGCTGAAAGACCGACATATATTTCTTTGGGGTAGAGCCAATACATTGCAATACTGATTGAAAGCGTGCCAGCTACAAATAAAACACATTGATTTTTGGCGTTAACGTACTCGTAAAAGAGTGCAACGATTGCAATGAGCCCACCCATATTCAACAAGTAATGATTCAAATTTGCATGGCTTAGGTGGCCTGTAATAAGCTGATAAAAAGGAAAGTGAAAGGCTAGTGATTTGTGAAAAGCAAATTGTTGAATAAATGTTTCGCCAAAATACACGCCAATGGCAGCAGCGCCAGCGATCAAACAAAGTGGCCAAATTTTTAATAGCAGTACGCGCATGTGTATTTTTATAATCGTAATTGAGCGTGGCATCCATAGGGTAGTCGAGGTATTATAAATTTATACCGCTTTAAAAACAAAACGAAGTGGTGTATGTACGACACGTTGATCTATCTAAGCTTTTCTTATTTAACGCTCAGATTAATTATATTGTAGGTAAATACTAATTATGAAAAGAATCCTATCTGTTTTTATACTGGCTCTATCGCCATGTTTATTTGCTCAACAAGTCGTTTTAGAAGACCGCGAACCCGAAGCGGCAACTGGCTTTGATAATAAAACCTCAGTAAGTACAAAGGAGTTTATGGTTGTCGCGGCTAATCCATATGCTTCATGGGCGGGCAAAAATATTATTGAACGCGGTGGCAGCGCAATAGATGCGGCTATTGCCGTGCAAGCTATGCTCAGCTTGGTTGAGCCTCAATCCTCAGGTATTGGTGGTGGCGCCTTTATTATGTATTGGGACAATACGCAAAAACGTCTTTTTACTTATGACGGTCGAGAAGTCGCAGGAGAAAAAGCGACTTCCGATATGTTTATGGTCGACGGAAAACCCATGTCATGGCGAGATGCCGTGGTTGGCGGTAAATCTGTTGGCGTACCGGGTGTTATGAAAGCACTTGAGATGGCTCACAACGCACATGGCACTCTAGAGTGGAAAGACTTGTTTGACGATACGATCAAGCAAGCTGATGACGGGTTTGAAGTATCGCCAAGATTGGCGCGATTGCTTTCATTGGACTACCACCCAGGCTTGAATGAGTTTCCGCTTTCTAGCACTTATTTCAAACCCGGTGGTGAGAGCTTAAAAGCAGGGTTTATACGCAAAAATCCCGCTTTAGCTGAATCACTCAGGCAGATAGCAAAAGAGGGTGCGGACTACCTCTACACGGGCAAGTTGGCCAAACAAATCGTGGATACGGTTAACACCGCTAAGATTAACCCAGGTTCGCTGACACTTTCAGATTTTAGCAATTATGAAGCGATCAAAAGAAGTCCTTTATGTGGCAAGTACATGACTTATAAAGTCTGTGGTATGGCACCGCCCAGCTCTGGTGGCGTGAGCGTACTGCAAATATTAAAGGGCTTGGAAAACAAGGGGCTCGATAAATACGGCGCGCAAAGTGCTGAGTTTGCTCACTTATTCGCACAATCCAGTGCTTTGGCGTTTGCTGATAGAGAGGAATATATCGCTGATCTAGATTTTTTAGGTATTTCCCCTGTTCCTTTAGTAAACTCTCGTTACTTGAACGAAAGAGCTAAGCAAGTTCAATTGTCAAACAAGTGGGAAGAGGCGGAAGCCGGTCTGCCCTATCAAAATGTTGCATATGCGCAAGACGATGCATATGAACTCAACAGTACCAGTCATATCAGTATCATAGATAAAGCTGGCAATGCTATCTCAATGACAACTAGCGTTGAATTCATGTTTGGATCGGGCTTAATGGTGGGTGGTTTTATGCTAAACAATCAACTTACCGACTTTGCGTTGTCGCCGAGTAGAGATGGCAAGCAAGTTTTGAATGCGGTTGCGGCCAAAAAACGCCCACGTAGCAGTATGTCGCCAACCATTGTTTTTGATCAAGACAACAAGGTTCACTTGGTTGTGGGCTCTCCCGGCGGCAGCAGAATCATTAATTACGTGGCGCAAACCATCGTAAATGTATTAGCGTTTGAAATGGATGTGCAAGAGGCGATTAGCGCGCCAAGAATAAGTAATCGAAATGGCTACACGGCGCTAGAAAAAGGTACGTCCTTAGCTGCTATAAAACCTGCATTGGAAGCAAAAGGGCATGAGGTTAGATTGGTAGATTTAAATAGTGGTATTCACGCAATTCACGTTGACAATGGCACACTGAAAGGAGGCGCAGATCCAAGGCGCGAGGGTGTTGCAGTAGGTCAGTAAGCGCAAAAAACTACTAGGGGACAGTGTTGCGTACTTTTGCGACTTTCCAGTTCCCTTTTACTTTTATCATTGACAAGGTTTTAAGCTCGGTTACTTTGTTGTTTTGATAGTAACCGATTATTTTAACTTCAATTTCAGCCTCGTCTTGCGCTTCGGAAAGCAGTAAAGCACCACCTGAAACTGGCTCCGCTTCCATCTCGTCTAAACGCAAATTGAATACTTGTCGTTGCACTGTTTTAGGTGTGTAGTAGGCGGAGAGAACTTTGCCAAAACGCTCAGTAGACAGCTTTACCGCTTTATCTAGTGTATCTTCAGTATAAACCGCATTCATAAACATGATAGCAGCATATTGTGGGGTTTCTTCACCCATCATACCATAGCGACCTGCCCGTATTTTCTCGTCTTCTGACCCACAGGCGACGATAAAAATAACGGCAAGCAGTAATAGAGATACATATTTTTTCATTTAGCTTAGCTCCTTTACATGTGAGCGACTGCTGTCTTCGATACAAATAGCAAACAACATAAACAGGCACTGAACAAGGTTTATATCGGCGAATATCTTTTCTTCTGAATGGAATAATTAAATTTACTCTGAATTCAGCTTATTCTTATTTAAGCTATTTTGTATTCGTAGTTGAGGTAAATGAACTTGATGCTAAAGTGTAGGATGTTTATTAAAAGAAGAACTCAACGACTATGGCTATTAAATGCGAACACTATGACTATATAGAAATTGCTTGTATGTTTCGTTTTCCGCTAAAAATATGTCTCAAGAATGGTGAAACCATTGAAGGCCTTGCCAGCGGCATAGAAAAAAATACCTCAAAGCAAGAATGTCTGCGCCTAGAAAACGACTCTTCTTCCGACATCGTCGTCATGGATAACATATCGTCTATAAAGGTGATGGTGGAAAATCCACATTTTGATGAAGTGGAATTTGACTAATATGCATTCAAGTTCACTCCAAAGTTTGCTTATTCGCCAGATCGCTTAAAAACTTTCGGTGACTGGGTAATTTGTCTACTTCATTTTGTATAGCAATATATACATTTTGGAAAAACTGTTTCGCAGCATCACATGGGATATTGACATTGTAAAACTGATCATAGTTTTCCAAATAGTTTTGGCCGATTAGTACTTGAACCCAACTCTCGAAACTAAACAATTCACTGGAGTGCACTTTGATTTTTCCTGTTTTTTTAAATTCGTCTAGTTTTTTTTCTAATGAGTTGGGAATAGCCATGTTTTGGCAGTCTAACCAGAAAGGTTCGTCATTCCGCTGGTTAATGTAATAATGCATTATGAGAAAGTCACGTATTCGTTCAGTTTGAAAGCTAAAAGTATTGTTAAATAACGCTTGGTCATTCCACTTTCCTTTTTCGATTGTTTCTCGCAAATACATGGCATAGTAGTAAATTAAGTGAATACTGGTAGACTCCATTGGCTCCATAAATCCGCTTGATAGGCCAATAGCAACACAATTTTTATACCAAGGTTCTTTTAAACAACCAGTTTTAAAAGGTATTATTCTGGGTTCAGTGAGCAGTTCATCAGGCAGAGTATTTAAAAGCTCAGCTCTTGCCGCATCATCTGAAATGTATTTACTGCAATAAACATAACCGTTACCCGTTCGGCTCTGCAATGGAATTTGCCAACGCCAACCCGCCTTCATCGCGATAGCTTTAGTGTAGCTTGGTAACTCAGTTTCAGAATTTTTAGTTTGAACTGCGATGGCTCTATCACAGGGTAAATAAGATGACCAATCTTCGATTTCACGTTTCAACTCTTGTTGAATGAGTCGACCTGAAGCGCCAGAACAATCAATAAACAAATCACCTTCTACAGATTGCCCGCTTTCAAGATGGAGGCTTTTTATTTCACCTGTACTAGTTAACTCAACTTTTTGTACTGTTGCAGAAATATGTTTAACTCCGTTGGCCAACGAGTAATCTTTAAGATAGTTAGCCATTAATTTAGCATCAAAATGCAAGGCATATGAAAGATTGCAAAGCGGGTAAAACGCTGACTCTGGTGTATTTTTGGGACGTGGTGCTGGGGGGGCGAATTTGTTGTTGTATGCCGCTATTGCAGTGGGAAAAAAGGGAGTAATGCCATGCACGCCAGTACTTTCTCCCGCTGCCATCCAAAAATCAAGAAATGAAACATCTTTAAAGGGCGTCCCTAACTCTCCGAAAGCATGCATATAGTGGTCGCCAAGTTTAGACCAGTTTTCAAAGTGAATACCGTATTTTAGACTACCATCAACTTTGGTGATCAGGTCACTGTCATTTAGTCCGAGATATTCAATTAGTGAATAAATAGGGGGAATACTAGCTTCGCCAACTCCAACAGGTAATATATCTGATGATTCGACAATGGTTACATTATAATCTGAATGCTTTAAATCTTTAGAGAATACTGCTGCGCTTACCCAACCAGCTGTGCCACCGCCAAGAACTACTATGCGCTTATTTTTTGAGCTCAAAAAACACCCTCATGGTTTCTGTTGAAATATTAAAAATAATTATTTTACGTATTTGAAACTATGTTTTTACATTTGATATCTTATTCAATACAGATTCATAAGCCAAGTGTTTTGAAACAATATCTAGTAAGGCATATCTGTTATTTGTCGATATAGACTAAAGTATAGTTAGTTAATGTGGATTCATTGAACGAATGCGAGGAAATCAGTTTAACACGGGTAACGAGGTGCTTTTTGGCGAGCAAGAGCAGCTAGTTTCTACTACTGATAATAGGGGGGTGATCACCTATGCAAATCCAGCTTTTTGTAGGGTTGCGGGGTATAGTAAGGATGAGCTAGAAGGCAAAAATCACAATATTGTGAGGCATCAGGATATGCCGAAAAGTGCGTTTAAAGATATGTGGTCACACTTGAAAGCTGGTAAATCATGGCAAGGTATCGTTAAAAATAGATGCAAAAATGGTGATCACTATTGGGTAGACGCATTTGTTACGCCTATTTTTGAAGGCCATACACTGATTGGGTATCAATCCGTGCGCGTAAAACCGACAAGAGAGCAAGTCCAAAGAGCTACGCATTTATACAATAAGATTAATGCAGGGCAAGAGCTCGGCATCTTTGCTTTATCTGCGTTTCAAAAACGTTTATTGCTTAGTTGCGCTATGGCGGCGATGCTTCTGTATTTTTCGATCACCTCATCTTGGTTAACTGTTGCTATATTTTTGGGATTCTGTTCTCTGAGTTTATTTTTATTTCGAGAGGAGCTTTTCGCGGTACCGCGTTTTGCCCAAGATTTAACGAGAGACTACGATAGCATTAGTCGAAGAGTCTTGTGTGGTGAGGGCTTGACAGGTGTATTTGAATTTCACTTGGGCTTACAAAAAGCAATGAGACGAACAATACTGGGTCGCACGATTGATGCTAGCCAAGCGCTCGAAGATATAGCAGCACATACAATGACGATAGTGAAAAGCACGAGTGCTAGCATTAAATCGCAAAAAAGAGAAATGCATGCAATAAAAGCAGCGGTAGAAGACATGTCTAGCAATAGTCGGCAAGTAGTTCAAAGCACCGAAACAACAAATAAAGAAGTGATAGATACCAATGCGCAGTGTGACCAAGCGCGTACACAGATTTTAGCCGGTAAAAATGATGTTAATCGCTTATCCACTGTTGTATCGAAAGCTTCATGCTCAGCGGCAGAGCTTTTGCTAGCTGCTGACAAGGTCAGTGAAACGATTGGTGAAATAAACGCGATTGCCGATCAAACAAATTTGCTAGCACTGAATGCAGCCATAGAAGCAGCTAGAGCGGGTGAAAGCGGTCGAGGATTCTCCGTTGTAGCTGATGAGGTGCGAGCACTCTCAAATAGAACCCAAGAATCTGCGACAAATATTATGTCTAGTTTGGAGACAATGCGTAATACTCTGCAAGATTGGGTAGATAAAATGAAACAGAGCAGTGATGACGCGCTAATAAGTGCCGAACAAGCTGAACATTCGGCAAATTCAATAAAAGAAATCCATGGCATGATCGACTGTATTTCAAGCCATTTGAGCGGTATTGTGGAAGCAACTGAAATTCAGGACAATAAATGCGAGCAAATAAGCGGTAGTGTGAATAACATGCGCTCAAGCACAGACACAAATGTGCAACTTGCGATGGAAATGGAGGAAAACGCGACTAAGCTAAATGCTAATATTCAAGGCTTAGTTGGTCTGTCAAAGACCTTTGGCATGTAAATTCAGCCGGATCATACTGTACGCATAAAAAAACGGCCAAGTGTTGGCCGTTTCAGTTTTCTTAATAGGCGTTTTTATTGCACTTCTTCTTGCTCAGTAAATTCACCCGCGAATAGAGGACTACTCAAGTAACGCTCAGTGCCACTTGCTAGCAAAACAACGATGGTTTTGTCTTTATTTTCTGGACGTTCTGCATAGCGTTTAGCGGCAACCACGGCAGCTCCCGAAGAAATACCTGCTAGTATGCCTTCTTCTTTCATGAGTCGGCGAGCCATTTCCATACAATCTTCATTGGATACACGCTCGACTTCGTCAATGATATCCAAGTCTAAGTTACCTGGGATAAAACCAGCGCCAATGCCCTGAATTTTGTGCGGTGCAGGAGTTAGCTCTTCACCCGCTAATGCTTGCGTGATAACCGGCGAGTCTACAGGCTCAACAGCAATTGCGGTGATGGCTTTACCTTTCGTATTTTTGATATAACGAGAGGTACCCGTGATTGTTCCACCTGTGCCAACGCCAGCAACAAAAGCATCAATTTTGCCGTCCGTCGCTTCCCAAATTTCTGGCCCTGTTGTCTCTTCGTGAATAGCTGGGTTTGCAGGGTTGTCAAATTGATTCATTGCCACGTATTTACCAGGATTTGCGTCCATTAATTCCTGTACTTTGGCAACGGCACCTTTCATACCTTTTGGTGGCTCAGTTAAAACGAGTGTCGCGCCAAGGGCTTTAAGCAGTTTTCTGCGTTCCAAACTCATACTACTAGGCATAGTCAAGGTAATTTTGTACCCACGAGATGCGGCAACAAATGCTAAGGCGATACCCGTGTTTCCACTTGTTGCTTCAATGATCTCTTTGTCTTTGGTTAGTGTTCCGTTTTTTTCTGCATCCCAAATCATGTTTGCACCGATTCGGCACTTTACGCTAAAGCTCGGGTTACGGCTTTCTATTTTGGCATAAACATTTCCGCTGACTACGCGATTTAATTTAACTAGTGGCGTGTTGCCAATGGATAGGGATGCATCATCAAATACACTCATTCTTTCTGTCCTTTTGTTCTGATAATAAACGACTACGTTGTTGCACGTAGCCTTGATCAATTCTTTCTCATCTCTAAGCTTATGCGCTCATGCCAAAAACGAAAGTGTTTTTTTGCTATATGTTATTAGGGTCTGTTGACCTTTGGTGTGCAAGTTTTGTTCAATTATAGTCTATCTGATCGCGGCGCAGACTTGCAGGCCTAATGGCTTAAGTCAAAAGGCTGCAACAAGGAGCAGATAGACTATAATTGAACCCTTCTGGGCAGGGCTTGTGCTTCATTTCTACTGCTTTATCGCTCCTTGATGTAGAACAACTACACGACAGTCGCTCTGCATTGTATAAATGAAGCACAAACCGCTGCAAAATTGCACACCAAAGGTCAACAGACCCTAAATTAATAGCTGAAATTTTTCAGGAAATGTGCGATGGTTTTCGGCTGTTCAAATTAGCTATCGATGACAAAAAAAGGCTACGGTGATAAATATAAGTGCAGGGTTTTACCTAGAGTTGAAACGCTTGGCGGCAGTGGCTTGGCCTTTGCTAATTGCGCAAGTTACCCAAATGCTGATGGGTGTTTCTGACACGATTATGGCCGGTCGCTATAGCTCATTGGACATGGCAGCGGTAGCGATTGGATATGGCGCAACGATACCGCTACTGATTTTTTTGCAAGGTATTTGTCTTGCTTTATCCCCACAAATCGCACGTTTAGACGGTGCTAAAAACACGCAAGATGTGGCGGCTTGGGTGCAACAGTGTTTTTACTTAGTGACCTTTGTTGGCATCGTGTTTACTTTGTTGTCTTTTGTCTTGCCCAGTGTCTTTAATCAGATAGATATGGCGTCTGACTTGCGAAACGAAACGCTGGACTATGTTCAATTTGTGCTGTTTGCTGCACCAGGCTTTGCGATATACCAAACGCTGAGAAACTATTGTGAAGGTCTTTCCCGTACGCGACCCACAATGGTTATTATGGTTATTGGTTTACTCATCAATATTCCCGCAAATTATTTATTTATCAACGGTATAGAAGTTGATGGCGTGCAATGGATACCCGAGATGGGGGGGGCAGGTTGTGGCTTGGCTACAATGCTAGTTTTTTATGGCATGGCCTTGTCCACTTTCTTGTATACCTTAAAGCAAAAAGAATTGCGTCAGTATGAGCTATATCAGCGCTGGTGCTTACCTTCGCTGAGCAAAGCTAAAACGCTTTTGTCCTTGGGTTTGCCTATTGCCTTTACCTTGCTTGCTGAAGTGACACTATTTGCAATAAGTGCAATTTTACTTTCTCCATTTGGTGCACAAACGGTCGCTGCGCATCAAATCGCTTTAAATTTCAGTGCATTGATATTTATGTTACCACTGAGTATTGGCTTAGCAGTGGCGATACGAATTGGCTACTCACTTGGCGAGGACAATAGGGAACAAGCAAAAATGGCCTACAAGGCTGCCATGGCGATGGCTGTCAGTACGGTATTTTTTACTACTACGTTTACAGTAGTGAATGCTTCTTGGATAGTGACGATGTATACCGCTGAAGTAGAAGTAATTTCACTCGCGATTAGTTTGCTGATTCTAGCGGCTATTTTTCAATTTCCTGATGCAATTCAAGTGATTGGTGCGAATTCTTTACGCGGATACAAAGACAACAAAGCCATGTTGTTGATATCCCTTATAGCATATTGGGGGATTGGATTTCCGGTTGCCCTAACCTTGGGTTTAACGGATTGGCTTGTACCTAAAATGGCGGCTAAGGGGTTTTGGATTGGATTTATTGTGGGCTTAAGCTCGGCGGCCATTATGATGACCGCCCGAGTCTTGTATATACAAAAAAAGTTGAATACGCGGCAAACAGTAAGCAGCACTCAGTGCTGCGAGCATGATGCGCCTAGCGCTTAGCGTAGCGCACATTTATTTCCCTCAAGCTGGATATAATAGCAAGTAAGCCAAATAGCCATAACGAGAGGCTACCGCCACCACCATTTGAGGACGGCGGTGGAGTAGGCGCTTGCACAATGCTGATAGAGCGCGATTCAGTCGTGGTGCTGACACCGTCACTTACCGCAAACTCTACTGTTAAGCTTGTGCTGTTTCTCGGAAGGGTTAAGGTACGACTACTTCCAGCTATACCATTGATGCTAAAACTCAAACTGTCTTGTTCAGGATCACTAGCCGTGAAACTCAGGGTTATTTGTTCACCACCGTTGCCACTATCAGGAGAGGTGATACTTTCGATAACCGGTGCTTGATTGTTGTTTACCAAAATTGATAGAGTTTGGCTTGTCTCTTGTTCAAATGCGTCAGTGGCAACCACTGTATAAACAAGGGTCTCGTCGTTTTCAACGCTGGGCGCAATAAGGCGAGTACCGTTTTCGTCTTGAATCACCTCTGTATCTGTTCCACTTGTTTGGATAAATGAAACTGTTACTGCATCATTGTTGGGATCACTGACGACAATAGGAATGGTCAGCGTTTGGGTTTCCGTAACTTGTAATTGGTTATTGGCGATACCGGTAAACGTAATTTGGGGTGCGCCTTCGACTTGCAATTGATCAAAACTCGGGAGCGTTAGCACGCTCTCAAAATCTCGATTTAGCAAGGCACTGCTCAAGTTAAGTGCAATCGGACCCGGTGGCATATTTGCATTCACTTGCAGTGATAAATCCAATGTGGATACTTGCGTATCGCCTGTCGCCTTAGTGACAAGCCAGATCAAATTGTCATCGCTGATTGTCAGGCCTTCTGCGTTATTTGTATCTGAGATACTGGTGCCATTTGGAATAGCTAGACTCACACGGTAGCTTCTGCTTTTATCAGTATTGTTGCCGGCTATTTGAATGGTAAGTGGTGCACTATCACCCTGCTGCAAACGGCTGGGGGTAGCAATAAGTCGGGTGTCTAAGTCACCCACATCCAAGTTAAGCTCGATGAGACCGAGCTTATCTGCAATCGCTGCATTGTTGCTCAAGCCAATAGCGCCAAAGTATTCATCGCCATTTTGTATCTCATCAAGCTTGTACGCCACATCAATATTAAATGGCACATCCTCTTCAATGCTTGCTGGAGCCTGTACCTGAAGTGTGTCATTTTGATCGTCAGTCACTATCACATAGCGCAGCTCAAATGCATCAGTGCCTGCATTAGACGCTGTAAAACTTTGTACGGCAATGACGTAGTCACCAGCGTCTGGAAAGTTGACAGCGATTTCTTCAATCTCGTTTGGTGAGGTGCTCCGAGCAATTTCTTCAGAGCTCACTAACTCGCCGTCACCATCTGCATCAAACAGTAGGAACAGATCTAGGTCGACGGCACTTGAACTCACAATCTTAGTGATTAAACGTTTTGCATTATCTGGCACTGTTATTGGAAAAGTAACGACGCCATCTTGAATGTTATCGAGGTAATCCTCGTTGTCAGAATCTTCACTGACTTCATCTGTGACGACAGTTGCTTTGCTAAGACTGAACGAGGTAACAAAAAATTCAGGAATAGAAATCGCTTTTATATTTTCTATCCGCGTCTCGTCCACTGCACGGCTAGCCGTAGCTTTTGAGGTTGTTGGAATATCGCCTAAAGTTGATAAAACGCTGATGGGTAAGCTCAAATTTGGACTATTTGATGCCGATAAACGCAGTGCGCCAAAAATATATTCAGTTTTTGTGGCGGCTAAACTATTGATGGTGACTCGGACATCTTGAGATTGACCTGCCACAATATTAAAGTTTGTAGGCTCTACCGTTATTACCGTGTCGTTGTCAAAACTCTCAGCAGACACCTCCCAACTGCCGTCTTGAGTCGCGGTAAAGGTTCTGGTCCATTCGCAAATGCCTCGACACTCGGAATCCGTGATACTTGGTAAATTGAGTTGTCTTGGATCACCGCCCCTAGCAGGGTTGGCTGCAACGTAATTAGCAAAGCTTTCGTCAAGTACCAAGCCAACTTGGGCAGCTTGATCAACTTGAATGCGACCTGCACCCATATCAAAATAATCAGCGGTTTCTGTTGCATTATTCCGTTTAAGCTGAGTGTTGGCTGTCATAGACAAAGCTGAGCGGATATTGTCTGGCGTCCAAGTAGGGTGAAGCGCACTGAGTAGCGCTGCTGAACCTGCTGCATGTGGGCTTGACATAGATGTACCGGATAAGTAACTAAAGTCGCCAGCGGCGGGAGGTTGTCCATCATGCCCAAATTGCTGATCTGCATAGGCTGAAAATATATTCACGCCGGGTGCGGTCAATGTAGGCGTCAAAGTGCTGTTGGTAGCGTTGGGTCCGCGGGAAGAAAAGTTAGCTAAATTATCGATTCTTTCTGGATCCAATGTTTGGTTAGGCATACCGGTGGTGATCGTTGCGCGATGATTGCTGCCACTGGCTAACCATGCCTTCAAACGATTACCATTTTCGGCATTCATATGAATACCGGGTACCACATATTGGTCATTTGCTAAAAATGTATCGCCGCCATCTACATTTGCGAGCACGTAGCCTCCGGCACCACCAGCCTCTACATTTATCGCTTTATCTACTCCTGCTATTTGCCCCCTGTCACATACAACGATTTGCCCAGCAAAAGTGTTGGCAGGAAAAGGTTGCAAGCATTGAGCAGGGTCATTGCCAGGATCATTGGGATTCGAAAAGTCTCCCGCGTAAACAATGGAAGCGGTAATACTCCCTGTATTGCTTTGACCACTTAATGGCGGAGGGGGTGTGTTGCCACCAGAAAAGTCGGTCAACTCTTTAACAAAAGCGTTTTCGCGACCATGTTCTGCTGCGGCAACTGAAGTATACCAAGGGGCATTTTTTTCACTGGTTTGAGGGTTTGGACCACTGTTTCCGGCAGAAGTAGCAACAAAAATACCGGCATTCATGGCAGATAAGAAAGCTAATTCGTCGGGATCATTCCATGGGTTACCGCCGCCACTTATCGAAAAATTGATCACATCAACACCGTCTGCAATCGCTGAATCTATCCCAGCGGCAATAGCCGCACCCGGACAGTCAGCATAAGTGTCGCCATCAGCACTTGTACCGCCAAAACAAACTTGATAAGAAATAAGGTTTGCTCTAGGTGCGACGCCGCTGATTTGGTCAAAGACAAACTCTGTCTGTACGCCATCACTTTCTTCAGCATTGGCTTCGGGAATGGATTCGTTTACGTTGTTAAGTACGTTACCTACGGCGGTAGCTGCGACGTGGGAGCCATGCCCTCCATAGTCTTCACCATTTTGCGCTAGGTTTTCAGGGAAAACCTCAGTATCGGTGTAATTGTTGGTGATCACTGGGTAGCTGTACACGCCTATCAATTTGTTGTTACAGAGTTCGGGGAAGTTGCTTGCGCAATCGCCTAAAAATACACCATCACCCAAGGGATTGGTGTGTACATAACCATCACCACTGACTTCTGCGAACGACGGGTGGTCTGTGTTCACGCCCGAATCAATCACACCGACGACAATGCCTTCACCTTGTGTTTGCGGTAGTGAAGGGAGTTGCCCTTGCCAAATGCTGGGCGAGCCAATTAATTCAGGGCCGCGATCTGTATCGACTCTTCGCACTTTTGAGCGACTCACGCGCTTTACACCGGCTAAAGATGATACTTTCAAGGCTTCCTTTTGTGTCATCTCAACAGCAAAGCCGTTTAGGGCATAGGTGTAAGCGTGCAATACTTTTAAATCGCCCTTTATTGATCGCATTTCGCTCAACATTTTGCCTTGTTTGTTTTTAAGGCTTTTTTCGTAATCAAGGATGAATTTGTTTACTTGCTGATTGGTACTTGAATTGGCGTGACGGCTTACCTTACGCTGTTTGAGTGCGTAGACCATTTTTGTATCTTGCGCAATGGCAGGGGATACAAGTTCGACAATGTAAGTGTATTCACCGGCCGGTAAATTGGGTTCGAAGTTAAACTTTACCCGATTGTGGGTTTTACTTGGGTTATCAAACGATTTGACTACTGTCATTCTAGTTTGAGTTTCTTGCAGAGAAATTTTCTGAGTGGCAATGCCATCATCTGCCAGCACGGGGTATAAGCCTGCACTCGCAATAGCCACTGATATCGCCACGGCAATAAATTTCATACAGATTCTCCATCGTCATCTTTAACAATATGACCGAAAACTAACATTGTAGTATTCAGTGGGAAAGCTAATAAGTATAAAAGCCATAAAAAAGTATCGATATCGATACACAATCGTGACAAATGATTCTCCTTACTCAGTTTTATATGTAATAACTTTGTAAATGTAATTAGAGATAAATTAAATTAATTGTTAAAGAAATTTTAATAATTGAGCGGATTTTTCAAACTGCTTTAATGTATACATTAAAGCTACTCACACCAACTACACACAAAACGAAAAATCTATGAATATGCAATTAAAGAAAACCAGCTTAGCAGTCGCAGTTATTTCTGCGTTAGGTATTAATAATGTGTTTGCGCAAGATAGCTCAAATGAAGAGAGCAAAGAGGATGCAAACTTTGAGGTTATTGAAATACAAGGCTTTAAAGCCAGTTTAGTCCGCTCAATAAACAATAAACGTTTTGCCGAAGGCGTAACAGACAGTATCTATGCAGAAGATATTGGTAAGTCAACAGACCAAAACATTGCCGAGGCACTGTCGCGAGTGACGGGTGTTTCTTTGTCAAGAACAGATGGCGAAGGCACAAGCATATCCATCCGCGGAGCGGGGCCCTCGTTAAACAATATCTCATTAAATGGTATTTCGCTCACCAGTCCGGGTGCAAGTAACACGGTGGATTTGAGCGCCTTTTCATCCGATATTTTGTCTCGAATAGAAATCAATAAAACTTCGAGTGCCGATCAGGATGAAGGTAGCTTAGGGGGTGGCGTTGTGCTGCATACCTTTAGACCACTAGATGCTAAAGAAAACCTACGCTCGATAGAAATTCAGCATCGGTATCACGATCTTGCAAAAACCAATGATCACAAATTAAGTGGTTCGTTTTCTCACAAGTTTTTGGACGATACTCTCGGTATTGTGACTACGCTGTTTGATGAAACCCAAACAATCAGAAAAGATCAGGTGTCAATGGGCGGCTTAGACCGATACCAAGTTCGCTCCGACCAAGTTGTCGATCAAAATGGTAATCCCTTAACCCGAGTAGAATCTGACGGGCAGGGTGGCGAAGTCATCCAAAACTTCACTGGTATTGGCTTTGGCTCAGCATCCCATGAGGCATACATTAATCAGCGTAACAGACAGGGCGGTACGCTTGGTATTCAATATCAACCCACGGATTCGACCAATATTCAGTTTGATGCAAGTTATTCAGTACAAACGACGATTGAAGACAAAAATAGCTTTTCGTTTACTGGTTTGATGAATAATGCTGCAGAATCTGCCGTTGTCGATATTTGGGGACAAGAAGTGTGGGATGCAAATCCTCCTGCTAGTGATCCGCTTCGAGATTGGCACGTGTTTGATACGGAATTGGGTATGTTTACCAAATTCCTCAGCAGAAATGGCTTTGGTCGCGTGCACAAAACAGATGCAGAAGTGGATAGTACCAACACTATTCTTGGTTTAGACATAGAGCAAAGGTTGGGTGACTTTACCTTGAACTTAAGGGCAGGGCGCTCCAAAACCGATGTACAAGACGAATTTTTCCTCGATTTTAATACCATAAACGGCGACTACGTTAGTTCAGCCTTGCTCTATGGTGTTTCCTCCAGTGAAATTGAGCCGGTTGGTTACGATTGCTCTGACGGTAAATGCCGCACCATTGTTGGTCAAGGTTTATTGGACTCTGGCGATGGCGACCCAACTACGCAAAGGGACAACTTTGTGACAACGGGTTTGAACCCTCATGATCTCAATGGCCGCTATATTCAGCAAGTATTCATGCGCAATCAGGCCTACACTGATACAGCAGACAGCGTATTCTTTGATGTTGATTGGGATGTTGACGCATTTGGTATTACCCAAGTTGAATTTGGATATAAGTATTCTTCTCGTGAGAAAGACTTAGTCAATCAAACGGCGCAATTTAACGGCAATAACCAGAACAATGTACCGTCAGTACAACTTAACATTGATGAGTCCATTTATCCTTCTGGGATCTCCGGTATCCCGTTAACAGAAATTCACAGCGGTGATTTGGGCTTTAACAATTTCCTTTCTGGCTTAGGTTACGCCGATGATGTAGTGCAAAACTGGCCTACTCTTGACGCACGAAAAGCCTATGACATTATCTTCGGCAACGCGCCAAACTTGATGCCAGAGTATGATCGTGCTGGTAGCCGAAACATTCAGGTTGATACAGAATCTTTTTATCTGAAAGGTAATTTTGAATACTTAGAGGGTGACTTACGCGGTGACATTGGCTTGCGTTATGTCAAGACAGAAAATGCTTCAACAGGGTTTTCTTCTATCGATTTACAAAATCAATGGTTACACGATATTCCCACCCTTGAAGGCGTGCTCAATCCAAACAATCCAGTGTGTCAGGCATCTATTGATTGGGGTAATGCACGTGGTTTAGATACTTCAGATCCTAATACTGTATATACAGCACCGTCAGGAGTGAGTCGCTCAGAAGCAGAAGCGTATGCAGCCGTGCGCGATCAGGAACTTGCTGATCGCGGACATTGTTACGATTTAGTGTTTCGTGACAACCGTAGCCAAAATAGATTGGCTCCACAACAGCCTTTCGTAGAAGACTATGATTTTGCGGTTACTGGCAGTGGCGAAAGCGATTTGTTATTGCCTAGCTTGAACTTGAACTACGACATAAATGATGAGTTGGTAGCCCGTTTTGCCGTATCTAAAACCATGGCCAGACCTGAAATGGATTCGTTACAATCAGCTTTCCGTCTTAGAGAGAATGTATGGCGTGGCACGGGTAATGGCACAATTAGAAACCCGAATCTACAACCTCTAGAATCTAAAAACTTAGATTTATCACTTGAGTGGTATTTTGATGAGGCCGGCGGTTTACTCTCAGCAGCCTTCTTTAGAAAAGATTTTGAAAACTTTGAGGAATCTGAAACGGTAGGTATGTACATACAGGACGTGAGAGGGCGCGATGCGGCTGAGCTCGAAGGCATTACGGCAGATGATGTGCTGTTAGCTACACCCGATCTTGCACAGTGCTTGCCTAATCGTCCGCACTGGTGGGCAGACCCCTATGCTGATAAGTACGTAGACAAATGTCACGAATTGCAGGTCAGTCGTTTGATCAATGGTAAAGGCGCAAAGGTCAACGGTTTCGAATTTGGATACCAGCAAAACTATACATTTTTACCGGGCTTTTTGAGTGGCTTAGGTACGGCCATTAATGCTACGTTCCAAGAAACAAAGGCAGAGCGCCAAGAAGGCACGATTGAAGGAACATTCTTACCTGCTTTACCGCTAAGTCGAAGCCCAGAGAAAAGTTTCAATGCAACAGTATTTTGGGAACAAGATGGTCACTTGGTTAGATTGGCCTATAACTACGCCAGTGACGTACTCATTAATCGTTCGTTCAGAGATGGCACTGCGCTATGGCAAGAAGGCTCAGGAACCTTAGATTTATCGGCAAGTTATGAGGTAAATGATTGGTTATCATTTAACTTCAATGCAGTAAATATTACTGATACCGTTATACGTCAGTATTTTACTGTGGTGTCAAATAACACGATGTTAGAAGCCTTAGGACTTGAGGCAGGTGGAGAAGGCAGTGCCTTTGATAGCGCGACCGACAGACGGACACTTCGCGAATGGAACACCGGCGCAATTTATCGCTTTGGTGTAAGAGTTAAGTTCTAGTAAAAAGTTAGGCTATGTACGCACTCTCACTGGGCATAGCTAAAATTCGTTCATTAGGCGCTCGATTGAGCGCCTTTTCAGTCATCACTATCCTTAGTTAATAAAATCATCAGCCAAAATGAGCTGCGGCGCGTCGCCCGCCATATCCCCATCAACGGCGATTGCTGTATATATTTTATTGACTTCCAAACTTAACACACCTGTTTCTATCGCTTTTGTTTTAGTTCCCGTTGGGGTGACGGTGACGACATAGTCTCCAGCAGCCAACGAAACATAACCGGTTTCAGCTAACATGTCAGTGCTGTATTCTACATTGGTAAATGCAGGATCAACGTTGTCAATCTCGCCATCTGCGGTAACGTAAATATCTACGCCGGGCGTTGCTTGAGATGCGTGAAATATACGAACAAGAGCGGCGGTAGCAACACGGCGGCCATCATCAATAATCGTGTCTAAATCTGCATTCGCAAGCGTATTGTTTGCTAAAGCTGTATAACGAACACCGGCTTCTAGGCTGAGGTTAACATCGTCAATCGCTACAACGTTATTGTCCGCGTCTGCCACGACAGTTAGTATGTAGTCGGTTGCCTCAACGGCTAAGTAATCTGTCACCCCTTTAAATGGCGCACCATCAAACAAGAGTACACCTGCGGCGTCAAAGGGCAAAGCCAATACATCAACAGCCGGTGCGTCTGCAATACCATGGATAGCCCTCACTTCTGCGGGTGTGTTTACATCCATGATTTTGGATGACGAGCTACCATCCGCAACCAATAACTTAACGGGTGACATGCCCGTTGCGACGTTTTCTGTAGCAGAAATCAGCAAGTCTGCACCTGCACTGAGTGTTACGCTTCCAGAATCAAATACGACTGTCTTCGTTCCAGCAGGCGTAATTCTTATCTGGTAGTCGCCAGCAGCGATTTCAACTTGTGGTGTAAAGTCTTTAAATGCCAATGTGGCTAACGGTTGTTCAGCTTCTATATCGGCATCGACAGCAGTCACATACACGTCTACCGTCGGCGCATCCGGTGCTGCATGCACGACTTGAGCTCTGACATTTCCTTCTGTTACATCTGTGTTGTCATTAACTACTAGCAAGGCTTCGATGCTTGCGGTATCGCCAACAGCCAGTACATTATATTCTTTTTCGCCTTCCAACATGGCTTCTACTGTGATGACAGAAGCAGTTTGATCGCCGGGGAGCAGAGCATCAACAACAAAAGTATATTCGCCTGCATCTAAGCTTAATAACCCGCTTGCTGCCTGATAATCTAAGCCAGCCAAAGCTTCAACTGCCGCACCATTTGCCAGTATATTCACTGCAGGTGCATCTGGAGACGCGTGAATGACACGAACTTCTGTCATGGCTGGTGGCGCAGGGGGCGCGGGTGGCACCGGCATGGGTGAAACAGGATCATCATCGTCGTTGCAAGCAGACATGAGTAAAGTACTGCCCAAAATCAGTAGAGTCGTTTTTAACTTATTCATTGTTCCCTCGATAGTTTTTGTTCAGAAATGCCTCTCAACATACCGCCGGTAAATCTGATTAGATTAATTTTTATGTTAAAAATATGATTAAAAATAGTTAATGGTTATCTTTGCTTAAGCAGTGCTTCGTGTCGACAGCGACTAAAATAACAATAATAATCAACAAGATTGGGACGAACCGTGATACATTGATGGGATGAATTGTATTCAAAATAAACTCATTCCCAGCTCGCAGGATCTTTGGTTCTTGCCACTTGGTGGTACGGGCGAAATTGGGATGAACTTGAACCTATATGGTCACTCTGGTCGTTGGTTGATGGTTGATTGCGGTATCACCTTCAATGTCCCCTTAGATCCGCAAAATGATCAGCGATACGACGTAAAACGAGAAGATTGTGTTATTCCCGATGCCAGTTTTATTTATCAGCAGGCAGATAAACTGGCAGGTATAGTAATTACCCATGGGCATGAGGATCACATTGGCGCATTGATAAATATATGGCCAAAACTTCAATGCCCGATTTATACCACCGCATTTACTGCCGAGATTATTCGTCGAAAATTTTACGCTAACGAGCAGTACGTAGACTTACCATTAGTAGAAGTTGCGACCGGAGCTGAATTGGATATTGGGCCTTATACAGTGCGTTGGTTATCCATTACACATTCAATCCCAGAAACACAAGCTTTGTTGATCAGCACACAAGTTGGCAATGTTTTTCACACTGCGGATTGGAAAATAGACGCCTCGCCTGTTGTCGGTCTTAAGTTTAAGCCGTCAAGGTTCAAATCCCTTGCGACAAAAAACGTCTTGGCAATGGTTTGCGATTCGACAAATGCTTTGCAAGCCGGTTATTCCATATCTGAGCGTGCCTGTGAAAAAGGCTTGGGCGAACTCATCAGCAAAGCAAAGGGTAGGGTTGTCGTGAGTTGTTTCGCGAGTAACTTGGCAAGAGTACTTACTCTGGCAAAAATTGCTAAGGCCTCGGGGCGCTATCTGGCACTTGCAGGACGTTCACTAGAAAATATGGTTAGTATCGCGAGGTTAACAGGCTACTGGCCGGAGGAATTGCATTTTACACCTTTAAGGCATATTGGCTATTTGCCTCCTCATGAAATTTTGCTTATTGCGACCGGCAGTCAAGGCGAACCAAAGTCGGCTTTGCATAAAATGGCAATGGATAGTTTTCGTCATTGCAGTTTAGAAAAAAATGACACAGTGATATTTAGCAGTATTGTTATCCCTGGCAATGAACCTTATGTGTCCAAAGTTTGCCAACAACTTAAAGACAAAGGTGTGCGTGTTATTCAATCTAATGATACGGACGCGCCCATTCATGCCTCAGGTCATCCTAATGAAGAAGACTTAAAAGACATGTACGCTTGGGTAAAGCCTCAGATAGCTGTGCCAACCCATGGTGAACAAAAACACATGCTAGCAAACGCTGAACTTGCTAAGGCGGTGGGAGTCAAACAACAATTGGTTGGGATGAACGGTGACTTGTTTAGCTTGGCGCCTCGTATAGCGTTAATAAGAAGCAAAGTAAAAGTAGGCAGAGTCGCGTTAAAATGAACGTTGCCACAATACACGAGCAAAAGAGGCTCACGCCGAGACTTGTTTATGACTGTGCCAAGATCAAACTTGTACCTTCTCACGTATATGAGCTAGGTTTAAGGATAAAAGCGCTGTGGTTTGTGGCTTTGAACATCTCGAACGGGTCGCTGATAGCAGTGTGTTCTCGTATGAGTTGAATTCTGAGAGTTTGCTAATTACGGGTCAAGTAAGACGCAACATTTAATAGGTAGGTATTTATGTCGACGGTCGTGGCTGAAGGTTCTCAACAGTTAAATTCCCCATTAAGTATGCTGTATCGCTGGGAAAAAGAAAAATCCAATCATACCTACTTACAGCAACCAACATCGGGTGGTTTAGTCAATTACTCATGGGCTGAAACTGCTACCTTAGCACGAAAAATCGCAGCCAAACTAAAGTCTTACAATTATCCCAAAGGCACTTGTATTGCGATTTTAGCGAAAAACTCTGCAGAGTGGTTGATTGTCGACTATGCAATTATGATGGCCGGCTATGTTTCAGTGCCGATTTTTGCTACAGCAGGCAAAGATACGATTGCATATGTCCTTTCCCATGCGAATTGTCCGCTCATTTTCATTGGTAAACTCGATAGTTATGAGGCAATTGAAAGTATAGTCAACAAAGAAGGCGAACAAGGCGAGTTCGCTTTTAATAAGCTTCAAACAGTAGCGTTTCCTTATGATGGCATTAAAGCCGATATGTCATGGGTGGAATTTACAAACTTACCTCCACTTGATGGCAATCCACAGCCAGATATGAACGACATTATGACTATTATTTACACCTCTGGTAGTACCGGACAACCAAAAGGCGTTGTGCATACATACCACTCTATCTGTTGGGGGGCGAATGCCTTTGCCAATGCCTTGGGAATGATAGATAAAGATCGCTTGATGAGTTATTTGCCTTTGGCACATATCACCGAGCGAGTGTTAATTGAATTGGCGAGCCTGTATGCCTGCACCTGCCTTCATTTTGTCGAGTCCCTCGATACATTTACGCGAGATGTAAAAAGTTGCCAACCCACCATGTTTATATCTGTGCCTCGATTATGGACAAAGTTTCAGATGGGGGTATTGGCTAAATTGCCGCAAGAAAAACTAAATTTTTTATTGCATATTCCACTACTTGGAAAGTTTATTGCCAAAAAAATTAGACATGAACTCGGTATTGGTAGCGCAAGAGTATGGGCGTCTGGATCTGCGCCGCTTGCACCCGCTACGATTGAGTGGTTTGCGCGACTTGGAATTAATATTTCAGAAGGTTGGGGGATGACTGAAAATGCCGCCTACGGAGCAGCAAATTTTCCTTACAGACCAGACAAGATTGGCGCCATTGGCAAGGTCTTTGAAGGCGTCGACATTCGCATTGCTGAGGACGGCGAAATTCAAACAAAGTCACCCAGTAATATGCTTGGCTACTATAAAGATCAGGAGAAAACGTCTGGTGTGTTTACTAACGATGGTTTTCTTCGTACGGGAGACAAGGGGGCGATAGATGCCGAGGGGTATGTGCGAATTACTGGGCGCTTAAAGGATATTTTTAAAACAGCAAAAGGGAAATACGTGACGCCTGCACCTATCGAAGCAAAAATTATGGAAAATCCTATAGTAGAGCAAGTGTGTGTGACTGGAACAAATTTAGCGCAGCCCATTGCTTTGCTAGTGCTCTCGGAAGAAGCCAAGCTTGAGTCGCAAGATTCAATAAGCCAGTCCTTAGAAGCCAGCCTGGATAAGATAAATGCGACGCTCGAAAGCCATCAGCGCTTGGATCGTATTATTGTATTCTCAGAGACTTGGTCCATCGAAAACGACTTGCTCACACCGACATTAAAGGTAAAGCGTCACGTGATTGAAGAGCGTTTTAGCAACATAATCAAAGCGTCGTATCATGAGCGTGTTGTTTGGATAAACTAACAGCAGAAATGGGGTCATTTCTACTCCTGACCCCATTTCCGCCATTTCTGTAAGTCTTTCATACTAAAGTTGAGTCTGGTGCAGTCGATACCATTGCTAGGTTTTACCTATTTGGACACTTTCTTGGTTCATTAAAGAAAGTACGGCTTAGGTAAAAACCACAATAATTGCCACAGCAATAGGATAAGAAAACACCATGAAAAAAATACTATTGAGTGCAGCTATCGCTGCTTCATTTTACTCACCGTCAAGCTTAGCTGACATTCGCATAAATGGATTTGCAAACTTAGTTGGAGGATATTCAAACACCGACGCAGACCCAGATATCTATGGCTTTTCGGATAGTGTTGATTTCTCTAATCAAAGCTTATTTGCGGTTCAGTTAAGCGGCGATGTTAACGAAAAAGTGAGTGCAACTGCACAAATCATATCCCGTGGAAGCAATGATTTTGATACTTCATTTGAATGGGCATATCTAACATACAGCTTATCGGATAATACCGAGATATCAGCAGGACGCTTGCGCTTGCCATTATTTTTATATAGCGAATCATTGGATGTCGGATACTCATATCATTGGATTACTGCACCACAAACAGTATATGGAATACTATTTAACAATTTAGACGGATTACGTGTAAGACACACTGGCTACAGCGCAGGTATCGACTATGAGTTTCAGGGTGCCTATGGCGTGATAGAAAACAAAGGTATTGATGTTGGTGGCAACGGAGATATTGTTGCTGATCTTAAAGGAACAGATACAGTTTTATTTTCTGCACAAGCAGCTTATGAAAGCTACAAGCTGAGAGCCGTATATGGTCGTTCGACCGTATCTTTGCCATTTGAAAGCCTGAGTCAGGCGGTGGCTAGTTTCAATCAATTTGATCCAGTATTAGCTGACCTATTTGATTTTAATGAAGATACCGGCGTATTTTACGGATTTTCTCTTGGTTTTGATAATTTTGATTACTTTGCTTCCGCTGAATACACCGTAGCTGAAGTTGCAGATTCCAATACGCCTAAAGATACAAACTATTATGTGACAACGGGTGGTCGATTTGGTAAGTATACCCCCTCGGTAACTTATGAGAGAAGAGATGGTGCGGGCGAAATTAAATTTCTAGACCGCGTGGCAGCGTTACCAGCGCCTTTGCAGCCGACTGTCGCGGCAACTGTTTCTGCCTTTCAAATTGCACAATTTGATGACTTCTCAATCTTAAGCGTCGGCTTGAGATACGATGTGGATTCGCAAATTGCCCTAAAAGGTGAAGTAATACAGTATAACGATCGATTAAATGATGAACTAGACGGTGAAATCTTTAGAGTTGCCGCAAGTTACGTTTTTTAAGCTGCGGGGGGATATTAATATGTTTAAAAAATTATTCAGTTCTTTAGCGTTAATACTAGCTGCTTCTAGTGTAAATGCAGAGCTTATCGTGATTGTGAACAAAGACAATGCGAATGCTTTGGATAGCAAATTGGTACAACGTATATTTTTGGGTAAAACGAAGAAATTCGGTGATGGCTCGCCGACAATACCGGTTAATCAATCTGCTGACAGTGCTATTCGTCAGTCGTTTGATGAGACAGTAGTCGGCCGAAGCTCTAGTCAGGTCTCTGCCTATTGGTCAAAACTCGTATTTACCGGAAAAGGCATACCGCCCAAAGAGGTATCGAGTGATGCAGAAGTGATTGATCTAGTCACAAAAAATCCTAGTGTTATTGGGTATATCGACTCCTCTTCATTGACGGATTCAGTGAAGGCTGTGAACTTATAGGTATATAGCACAGGCAAAAGACAATGTACTGTGTGTATGCTGTCTTTTGGTGCGAAGACCAAAAACTATGCACTTATTTTAATCAGTAGTTTTATTTTTTAATTTCCCTAAATAATTAAGTTATTGAAAATAAAGAAAAAACAAAACTGGCAATGCTTTTGCTTTAGTAAAAGTGTTGTGTGTGCTTTAGTGAGTTTTATAGATGGAATCTAGACTAACTAAAGTTTCCTGCACAGACCGGTGTGTCCCCGGTCTGTGCAGACTTCCTACCTATTTTCTTATATCCTTATATTAATAAAACTGGCTTCTTTCCTTTTTGTACATCAATATTAAGCGGGAATACGGCTAGGATTTTTCATTATTATTTAGGGATCATTACTTGTTTTACTTCTACCCATCTAATCGCTTACAGCATTTAGCTGAAATGTTGAATGCGGTTATCAACAGTAGACATGCCAACCCTTTAGCCCCGACGCAAATATTAGTGCAACATACCGGTATGCAACATTGGTTAAGTGTAAAGCTCGCCGAGCTAAATGGCATTGCCATGAACTTATCGTTTCCTTTGCCTACGCGCTTTGTCTGGTCTTGTTGTCGGGATTTACTAGGTGATGATTTAATCCCAAAACAGTCGCCCTATAAACGAGAAATATTGGTTTGGCGAATTATAACAATATTGAAAAATACTCAGCCAAATGAACAATCGATTAAGACGCAAATTGACCGCTTTATTCGAGCAGATGATGGTGCACTACTTGATGACGAAATCATATTTGCTTTCGCGCGACAAGTGGCGGATGTCTTTGAGCAATATATTGTATTTCGTCCTGAATGGATAAGTGCATGGGAAGCGCAAGCAAGCGATATTGTTGATAATCTAGAAAGCCAAGAATCGTTTAAGCACTTGAGTGTGTGGCAAAGATGGATTTGGCAAGAACTGACGCTGCAAGCGCCTCAGCACCCTGTCAACTTGCAAGCAAGCGCCTTAACACGGCTTAAAGAAGCTCAACAGGTGTTGCCAGCAGATATTTATATATTTGCCATCAATACATTGCCAGTGCAGTATTTTTCTTTTTTTACCGCATTAGCTGAAGTAACGAACGTTCACTTTTTTATGCTTAATCCTTGCGAAAACTATTGGGGGGATGCGCAATCAAACAAACAAATTGCTTATCAGCTAAAGAAAAACACGCAATTAGCGCCTATTGAACTCGATGATCTAAACCCCTTGCTCAGAAACATGGGGCAGCAGGGAAAAGAGATGATCAATCAAGTGTTGGCACAAGACTACCTCGAAATCTCATCCTTTGCGTCTCACGATGATTCGCAAAATCCAAGTCTACTGCAGCTTTTGCAAGACGACATTCGACGGGGAACGAACGCGAATATTAATGCCGTACCCGAACATACTAATCATTGTGCAAAACCGGACGCCACGATACAAGTGCACGGAAATTATAGTCAACTGAGAGAGTTGCAAGTTCTAAAAGACTTTCTGGTGAATCGCTTTGCAGAAGATAGTAGTTTGGCACTTCGGGACGTGCTTATCATGTGCCCAGCCATAGAAGACTACGCACCCTTTATTCGTGCCGTTTTTGAATCAGATGATGCGGGCTCGCATTCACTACCTGTCAGTATTTCTGATCGCCGCCCAATCGAAAGTGAAACAGCGGTGGAGAGTTTTATTCAAGTTATTAGCTTAAACAAAACGCGCTTTTCATTGGATGCGGTGATGTCGCCTTTGGTAGATAAAGGCTTGGCCAGCAGTTTTTCTTTGACGGATGACGATCTGCAAAAAGTACAGCATTGGCTCGAGAGTGCGTCAGTAATGTGGGGGATAGACAGCAAAAACAAAGCACAAATATTGGGTAGTACAGAAGCTGAACATTCGCACACTTGGTCGCAGGGATTGGCGCGGCTAATAATGGGGGCAGTCAACCAGGAAAACATAAAATGGGCGGACGAAATTGCGTGTATTGAAGGCATAGAAGGCTTAAATCAAGTAATTTTAGGGCGGTTTATTGCTTATCTTGAATGGTTGTTGGCGATTAACGAACAGTTTGGCGATACAAGGAATTTAGCTAAATGGGTGAAACGCCTAAGTAAAGTGTTGGAACAATATCGTATTGGCGATGACGCTGCTTTTGGCGTAAGCCTGATACAAACTGCTATTAACGAGCTATCACAGAATATTACCATCGCGACTTGTTCCGATTTAACTTGCTCGTGGGTGAGTATCGTTACTGCACTCAAACAGTTATTGTCCATCCCAGAAACAAAAGCAAAGTTCATGGCGGGAAAGATCACCTTTTGTTCCATGATGCCGATGCGCAGTGTGCCGTTTAAGATCATTGGTGTATTGGGGTTAAACCAAGACAAATACCCACGTAAAAGCGTGCTGTCAGAATTAGATTTGATGTCGATTTCCCCGCGTAAGTTGGGTGACCGTTCTCGCGCAAATGACGATAGATATTTATTCTTAGAAGCGATTTTATCGGCTGAATCAACGCTGTATTTGAGTTATTTGTACCGAAGCGCTAAAGACAATGCGGAACGTTTACCGAGCTTAGTGCTGACTGAGTTGCTCGATTATTGCCACCAACGATTTGGCGAGGCTAATATACCCGTGCAATATCACGGCCTGCATCCTTTTTCAGTGGCAGAGTTTGCCAATCCCACTGGATCTTCTGAGAAAAACTCATCTGAAACATCACCACATAAGTATTTCATGAGCACTGATGCTATTTGGTTCAGTAGAGCTCAAGCGCTACTGAACACGCAAGAAAGCAAAAAGTCTGAGATTCAAACTCCTTATCGCCTTGCGCCTTTGAAAACTACCGTTCATTTAAATGAGTTGATTCGGTTTTATCAAAACCCTATTCGGTATTTTGCTAACAAACGCTTGCAAGTGTATTTTCCGTCTCTTGAAAAGCAGGGGGGTGAACAAGCATTTGACTATACCAACAATCATCGCCGAAAGGTTAGGACACTTCTGCTAAGGCAACTTTCTGCAAATCAGCGAATATTTGGCGATAGCCACGAGAATGCAAGAGACCAAACTGCTGTGTTGAACATACAAAACGCGAGCTTATCTCGACTTAATCAGTATTTCTTAGAAAGTGGTGATCTACCTAATTTAACGTATTTGGATGATGTCGTATCGCAAGAAACCGCTTTGATGAAACTGGTCACAGACAAAAAAGCGACACTTACAAATAGCATTGACGGGAAAGTCAATGTAGAAGGTTTCGATTTTATTTACACCGTGCAAGTTGATGCAGATGATTGTCCCTTGTTTTTTAGCGTTGATAATGAATTGTCTGATTATCAGTATCTAGACATTTATTTACACATGTTGTGTTATGCCGTGCAATTTGGCAAGTGCGAAACAAAAGCGTTTTATGCGCGTATGTATCGCGGTAAGCCAAAACTTGAAGAAGTAGCGGTATCTATCGAGTCGAAGGATGAGGCATTTGCGCAACTTCAGGGGTTTGTGAAGTATTTTATTTTAGGTAGTGAACAACCAATGCTGCTGCATATGCCTTTTGCAAAAGATTTACAAAAAGTGGCGACGGCGCAAGAAGCATTAAAAGATGAGGGTGTAAAAAACAGTTGGCGAAAAAGGACGCAAACGAAATCGAAAGCTAACCCAATGGGGCTAGCTGACGATTTGTATGTGCAATGTCTATTTGGCGGCGTATTTCCGGACTTGAGTGAAGATTTGTTACAGGTATATTTTGACACCTATTTAAAGGCTTTTTCATAAATGGACGAGACAAATACACACGCTCTGCGTGACAAAACTCGGCGTCAATCTACTAGCAAAGCTGCACAGGAAGCAGCCTTAAATTTATCGCCAGACACGATACCTTTGCACGGCATACACTTGATTGAAGCCAGTGCAGGTACTGGAAAAACCTTTAATATCACGCGTATTTACTTACGTTTATTACTTGAACGCGAACTCAGTGTACAGCAAATACTTGTGATGACCTTTACCGAAGCGGCAACGGAAGAAATCAAAGGCAGAGTCGCTGATTACATCGATGAAGTGCTAGCACAGTGGCACTCGCCTACTGATCCCATGCTGCAGGCCATGCAAACGCGTGTTAGCAAAATACGTGGCGAGCAGCTTTTAAACATTGCTCGTTTGGAAATTGATGATGCCAGTATTTTTACTATTCACGGTTTTTGTCAGCGCTTATTGGCACAGTTTGCCTCCAGTTTTCAATACAATACCGAAGCGCTGATCCAGACTACTACAGAGGCATTCTACACTCAGGCCATTACCGATGCATTACTATTGTGGCGCCAAGATACGCCGTTTTTTGAGCAACTAGAAGAGGCGAAGCTTCACACTCCTGCGGGCTTGTACACTAGGTTCTATGCGGTTTTCAACAAGCATACGCATTTGCGGGTAGTTAACCTTGAGGATATTGCTTCGGGACTGATGAAAACCTTGGTTCAAGCTTGGCAAGATGCAGAAGATACGCGGGAAACCTTGAGTCAGTTTTTTCGTGAAAACCGAACGGATTTTTATCTGGGGCTAGCGGATAAGCCAGCAAACAAAGAAAAAATTGATAAGGAAGTGGATGAAGCGCTCGCTTGGTTAGCGTTACCCTCACCGTGTTCGTCATTTGAGATGGTTTTCGATAATGATGATAGCCAAAGTGAATTCTTTGCTACCTTATGTCAGGCGCTAGAAAGTGAAAAAGAAGCAAATGTAGATAAGCTCTTTGTTGCAAAGGGCTTCCTAATCTTGACAAGTGCTGGTCGCAAGAAAAAGTATACCCCCGAATTTGCAGACAAATTGACAATGCAAAGTGAAGCCGTACAACGCATCTTTAGTCAAGCTTACACCGTAAATGGTAAAAAAATATTCAAAGGATTGGGTAAGTTGGGCTTGTACCAATTGCTTGCGCCAAAATTGTTGGCTATCAAAGAAAAGGTCAATGTAGAATTAGACAGGCAAGGCTTACTCAGCTTTGATCAAATGATCAGTAAAGTGGCTGAAGGGTTGTGTAAGCAGGATAATCGCGAGAATTTATTAAGAAAAATCCGTAATACTTACCCTGTCGCCTTGGTCGATGAATTTCAAGATACGGATGACAATCAATATGCCATTTTAGACGCACTCTATGGCAGGAAAAAATATCAAACGGATAGTGCCTTTTCAAGCGCGTCGAGTCAATTGGGCGCAACAGAAGGCACAGACGGCAACAACTTAACTTTAGCAGCGAAAGATCTTGCCTTATACATGATAGGTGATCCAAAACAGGCTATTTATGGCTTTCGCGGCGGCGATGTCTTTACTTATTTGAGCGCGAAACATGACGCGGATTATTTGTGGTCAATGGATACCAATTGGCGATCCACACAAGGCATGGTGAAAGCGTACAACGCTTTGTTTTCTAATAGCTTAAACGGCGATACGCCGCCAGCAATACACAACACAAAAGCGGAAATTCAATCAAGTAACAATGACAGTAAGTTTTCATTTGGCATCGATTATGTGCCTGTCAAAGCCTCGCCATCTGCAAAAGCAGCCAGCGTAGCTCTATACAATGCGCAAACTGAACAAGCACAGACTACCGCCTTACATTTTGCGATAGCAGATGTACCTGAAACTGCAAAAAACAAAGATCAAGAATATCAGCAAATACAATTGATTATTCAATGGATGATCAAAGAGATCATCGATTTACTTGAACACTATGTATTTAGACCAGTTAGCAATGATGAGCCAAGTCAACATAGTCAAGTGAGCACTAATGAGCCTGTTAGAGCTAGGGATATTGCTATTTTGGTGAGGACAGGGCATGAAGCTAATTTGATTCGCAGTGCGTTCGCCAAAGCAGGGCTAAAAAGCGTGTACTTAAGTGAGCGGACCGCTTTGTTTGAATCGATTCAGGCAAAGCACCTTTTTTATGTACTCGATGCAATCAATACCCTAAATGACATGACTAAAACGCGGGCTGCGTTAGCGACCGGCGTTCTTCTTCCAAACGACGCTGGTATAAAGGTGCAAGCGCTTTTCGAAGACGAAGATCACCCTAATTGGCAAGTTGTTTATAAGTTGATGGCTGAATATAAGCAGAGATGGTGGCAGGAAGGCGTGTTTTCGCTTGTAAATGGTATTGTGCGTACCAACGTAGTGCCAATATTGGATGCAGAACGGGTGATGACCAACTTTATGCATTTAGCAGAAGAGTTGGCCAGTGTGGCTGTGATCCAACACACGCCTAAAGCACAATTATTGTGGTTGCAAAAACAAATTAGCGGTAAGGATGCCAACACGAGTGAAATTCGACTGGAAAGTGATCAAGCGCTGATAAAAATTATTACACAACATAAATCCAAGGGGCTTGAATATCCCATTGTTTTTGTGCCCTTTGCCAATGCAGGCGCGCCTTCGCTCAATCTAGAGACTTTGGTGTATCACAACAAAGAAGGGCGACTGACCACGCAATTAGGATTTTCAAACGACGCATATACTCGCGCGTTTAAAGAAGAACAAGCTGAACGGATGCGCCTGCTTTATGTGGCGGTGACCCGTTCTACTCATCGTTGTTATTTGGGTATGCTTTGCGCGCAAGCGAGTATGGACAGCGCTTTACACAAGGCATTAGGGCTTAATAATTCAGGTGATACCCAGCGTGATATTGAGCTGAAAGCTAGTCCTTGGGATATGCTCGCCAAGGCTATTAGGTGCGAACTCAAGGCGGTTATGGATGTGGTTTGCATTCATCAGGTGCTTGAACAAAACAGTAGTCAGTATATGCCGGAACGACAACTACCTGATTTAACATTCAAAAAAGTCAGTGTAGCGCCCCCTGAAACTTGGGCTTTACGTTCTTTTAGTGCCATAGCGCAAGCACATTCAGATACCTCAGGTGTGCAAAGCTTGTCACGCGATCTCGAAGATCCTGCTGTGATTAAACAAGCATCGACAAACTATACACCACAGTCACCGATGCTGCGTTTTAGTTTAACGCCTGGGGCTGATGCCGGGAACCTGTTGCATGATTTGTTAGAGTTGACGGATTTTAGCTCCCCTGACTTTGCGCACTCGTGGCAGAGTTTGGCGCATAAGTATTCTTGGTTTGATGAGACGCAAAAAGACGCCTTATTCGAGTGGTTACAGGCATGCTTGCAAACGCCAATTATGGAAAATGGCTTGTGTTTGAAAGACTTAGCTTTTGAGCAGACTTTGCGAGAAAGCAACTTTTTCTTTCCACTAGATGGGCTTTCCGTCACTAAGCTAAACGCAATAATTACTGAGCACAGAAAAACACTATCCGAATATTGGCAGCTGCCCTATATGCCACTGAATTTAGCGGGTAATATACCTTTACATGGCTTAATGCAGGGCTTTATTGACTTAATATTTGAGCACGAGGGGAGATACTACCTAGTAGACTATAAATCGAGCTTTTTGGGTGATCGTTTTTCTGATTATGACAATGCTCAATTATTCTCACATATGCAATCGCACTATTATGATTTGCAGTACCATATCTACGCGGTTGCGCTGCATAGACTGTTGAAGCAAAAAATCCAAGATTATTCCTACAACAAGCATTTTGGCGGTGTGATGTATTTGTATTTGCGAGGTATGACTAACGAACAAATAAACTGTGCCAAGAATGGGGTGTATTATGTGCCTCCTGAGCAAATAGATATTATGGAGCTTGATGATTTGCTCGGGAAAGCCTGAGATATATACCTCATAGTGAGATTTGAGCTGCTTTTCTTGCCGAGAGTCTAAATCCCCCGGGTTTAAGAAGCTTATTCACAACCGAAATACGGGGATCAGTATTGCCTTTTTCTATGTCTCTGAGTGTCTTATCAGACACTTTGACAAACTTCGCATATTGGGTTTGTGTCATACCGTACAGCTCAGTTCGTATTGACTTGATGATGATCCCAATATGCTCTTCACCGTTCATCAGCGACTGTTCTAACTTATTGATAATCGCTCTACGTTCATTCGCGGAAAGGTTAAGCATCGAGTACCCCCATATTAATTAGTTTATTTTTCGTATTGTGGAACCCTATTGCTGGGAAGTTAATAATTTGTTCTGGACAGCCATGATCGTTAAGTTGCTTGGGCAAATCTAACATTCTTGTGGCGAGAATCTTCAAAAATGCCAGTAATTTATCTGGGTCGCATTTTTCTGATAGTTCCCAAGCGACTTTGTTAAAATCAACCTCTCCGCTATGTTCGCAAGCTCTGTGCCACTTAAACAACCTAGTTACCATCTCCGGATCAGCTTTCATCGGCGCAAAATCGTAGATTGGTGCAAATGTAATACCTCCTTCTCTTTTCAAAAAAGAAATGTTTCTACCGTGGTTGTCCGAATTGCCAAATACGAGATTTAATAAGTCTCTCGCCACATAATTTTGAATGAATTGTTCGCTCGTCATGCTGGTACAATTTTGAATTTTGTTCCAAATGACATCGATGACTTTGAAGTGATCTTGATAGCTACCTAGTGTGGCATTCATCATTGAATAAATACTTTCTAACCCAATTCTGTGTGCAATACCATCTCGTAGTTCGATATCAAACCTCGGCAACCACAAGCTGATCTGTCCTTGATGCTCTAGTAGCTTCATGTCAACAGTATTGATCGTCTCAATCCCTGTACCATCCAGAATGTCGCTGAGTATTTTATAAAATACTCCTTCAGCCTTAAGAATATTATTGTCAATTTCACTACGAGTGTTCCTTGCAAATTTTGTAAGATAGGGCTGTGCAGATAACTTCTTACCAGCAAAATCACCGTCAATGAATACCTGATCTTGTTCCACCATCAATAGTAGCTTTGGTGCAATACCGCCTGCACCAGTCGCGCCGCCAACAGCTGCGCCATGTTCATTCGCATACTCTAGAAAGTTATATTGAAGTTTAATGACATCTATAATGTTAAAACGTTTTTCTGCTTCACGCGCAGCTTGGTCATCGATATTTTTAACGCGTAAATGTCCTACAGGAGCGCTACATGCGTGAGTGAGCAATGCATAGTTTTGGATGAACTCAGGTTGCCGGCTGACGTTCAAGTAATGTAACCACCATTCTCTGGATTTACCTACTGGTAGTATGTCGTCGAACAGTGACGGCCAATGGGAGTATTCTACGGGGATAATACTTAAAGGCGCATTGACTGAAAAAGCACTATTATCTATGGCTTCATATGTTGTAGATTCACCTATATAATCATTGATGTAAGAAATAGTGACGCCACTACTCATCTCCTTACCAGAGAAGGACACTTCTGCGGCATCCCACCATCGCCCTCGGTTGAAAAGCTCTAGAATCACTGTTTTCATATCATTAACGGTAGTTTGTTACTTATTTTGACTAAATATATCAAATAAACGGTAGTTGTCTACTGTATTTTGTGTGCACACACCATTATTTCAGAATCAAACTACCGATTTAACTCTATTCACCAATACGATCTTGTTCCATAAATGATAAGTTCTCCTAAAGCCATATCGCCGATTTATTTTGCGGGTAACTTTGTTGCAGATCTGCCCTTAGAAAAAGCATACGATGGATACGATGCTTTACAGAAATTCGAAAACAAGCTTTACTTATCCAGAGTTCAGGTTACTGATTAGCGTGTTGTTTATTATTCCGCGAGACTAATGATGCAAGGGGGCTGTAGCTATGTTTAGTTCACTATTTAAGTGGCTGTTGACGCTGGTTATAGTTTTTGGATGCATTTATTTGTCACGAATATTTGGAACAAACGAAGCTTTGGTAGTGTTTTGTATAAGTAGCTTAATCTTTGTAATATCGAATTTTTTTCCATCTTTAAATACACTTGCACGCGCTCTCGGTATCCTAGTATTCTCAATTTCTTTATTGGCTTTTGCACTCCTTATGTTAGCGGCGACTATTGGTGGGAGTTTTCATTTGTCCCCTAGCAATAAAACGGTTGCTATTTTTCTTTGTGTTCTATCTCTGATTTCGAGTACCGCTTTTGTATGGCCAAAGACTGAAAATCCTACGAAGCCAGATTCAATCTAATAACCGATTTTGCTACACTACGGGCGAAAATAATCTTTAAACATTCTTTTACAAGGCTAAACATTTGGACGAATTGCTAGCTCCTATCAAACAGTTTCTTCGATGTGAAACCCCCCATGAGTGGGTAGTTGAAGCAACTAAGCCCGAACACCTATCCGTGCTACTACTTGATCATTTGGTGTGCGAGTTAAAGGCAGCACAAAGTGCGATGTTTTTAATTCGTCGCTACGCCGTCGATGCAGATAGTGCAAGCGCTTTACTTGACTGGTTAAAACCGTATGAAGATTTCACGTATCGCAAGCAAGGTGACTGGCGCTTACTTGATAAATTGCAGTTAAAAAAGTCAATGATGATTAAGTCTGAGGCGCCATATAGCCAAGATTTAGTTGATAAAATGGTATTGTTGATAAAAGAGGAGCTACATCACTTTTACCAAGTACTCGAAATTATGCATGAGTATGGCATTGAGTATGAAAACATTAGCTCAAGTCGCTATGCAAAAGGGCTATTAAGACATGTAAAAAACCATGAGCCAGACGCTTTGATTGATAAATTGATATGTGGGGCTTTCATTGAGGCGCGCTCGTGTGAACGATTTGCAAAACTTGCCCCTCATTTGGATGCAAAATTGAGCGATTTTTATATTTCATTATTGCGCTCAGAAGCTAGGCATTACCAAGACTATCTTCAATTAGCCACAGAGATAGCAGGCACAGATATTTCAACACGTATCGACTATTTTGCAGAAATAGAAGCCAATTTGATTAAGTCAGACGATGACGATTTTAAATTTCATAGTGGCTTGCCAACAAAACCGGTAAGCTTAACGCTTGAAGCTGTTTAACTGAGATATTTCATGGCAACTAAGTCTCCAATAAATCGAAAAACCCATACTCCGAGAATGAAAGCGGATAGAGGCCTATTTTCATTTCCTAAGTATTGGGCAGAATGCTTTGATCCAGCGCCGTTTTTACCCATGTCTCGTGCGGAAATGGATGCCTTGGGATGGGACAGCTGCGATATTATTATTGTGACGGGCGATGCCTATGTGGATCATCCGAGTTTTGGTATGGCAGTGATTGGGCGAACGCTCGAAGCACAAGGGTTTAGAGTGGGTATTATCGCTCAACCCGACTGGCGCTCAAAAGATGATTTCATGAAATTAGGTGAGCCCAACTTATTTTTTGGTGTGACTGCGGGCAATATGGACTCAATGATTAATCGTTATACGGCGGACAGGAAACTTCGCCATGACGATGCCTATACTCCTAACAACGAGGGAGGCAAACGCCCCGACCGAGCAGTGACGGTATATACGCAGCGATGTAAAGAAGCGTACAAAAAGCCAGTTGTCATCGGTGGTATAGAGGCAAGCTTGCGACGTATTGCGCATTATGACTATTGGTCAGATAAAGTGAAGCGTTCGGTGTTGTTTGACTCCAAAGCTGATATGTTGATGTTTGGCAATGCGGAGCGCCCTTTAATTGAAATGGCTCATCGATTTTCGGCGGGTGAAACCATTGAAGAAATGCAAGATATTCGCGGAACTGCCGTTATTCGCAGGACCCCGTTGCCGGGTTGGCAAGGTGTCAATTCGACGCATGTAGATACGATAGGTAAGATTGACCCTATACCCAGCCCTTATGATATGGTCGAAGACAAGTGCGCCATTGGCGAAAAAGAGCCACAGCAAAATGGCGCAGAAGCTGAACAAGCAAAGCCAATAGTTGTTCAACCCTATGTCTCTAAAAAAACACGACGCAAACCTTGGGAAAAAACCTATGTCTTGCTGCCTCCATACGATGTGGTGCGTGCTGAAAAAACACACTATGCGCACACGTCGAGAATTTTGCACCAAGAGACTAATCCAGGATGTGCAAGAGCGCTTGCTCAGCGTCATGGTGATCGCTTAGTGTGGATAAACCCGCCTGCCTTTCCGCTTGAAACAGAAGAAATGGATGCGGTCTTTGACTTACCCTATGCGAGGGTGCCACACCCCAGTTACGGAAAAGCGAAAATTCCTGCGTACGACATGATCAAGACCTCGGTTAATATTATGCGAGGATGTTTTGGTGGTTGCACATTTTGCTCAATTACCGAGCACGAAGGCCGTGTTATTCAAAGCCGTTCAGAAGCATCTATTTTACGTGAGATAGAAGAGATTCGAGATAAGGTGCCGGGTTTCACTGGTGTAATCTCAGACTTAGGTGGACCTACAGCAAATATGTATAAGCTGCGTTGCAAAAGCCCCAAGGCTGAGCAAACTTGTCGTCGTCTGTCTTGCGTGTGGCCGGATATTTGTGGTCATCTGGACACTGACCAATCACCAACGACAGAATTGTATAAAAAGGCGAGAGCGGTAAAGGGCGTGAAAAAAGTTCTTATCGCCTCAGGGGTGCGTTACGATCTTGCAATAGAAGATCCAGACTACGTAAGAGAGCTAGTGACACATCATGTTGGGGGATATCTCAAGATCGCGCCAGAGCATACCGAAAAAGGCCCCTTAGATAAAATGATGAAGCCGGGTATGGGGACCTATGATCGCTTCAAGGAGATGTTTGATCGGTTCACAAAAGAGGCGGGGAAGGAGCAATTTCTCATTCCATACTTTATTTCCGCCCACCCAGGTACCACTGATGAGGATATGTTGAATTTAGCCCTGTGGTTAAAAGCACATAATTTTAGGCTAGATCAAGTACAAAATTTCTATCCATCTCCTATGGCGAATGCCACCACGATGTACCATACCAATAAAAACCCGATCCACAAGGTCAATCACAAGAGCGAAGTCGTTGAGGTACCCAAAGGGGAAACACATAGACGGCTTCATCGAGCTTTATTGCGTTACCATGATCCCGCTAATTGGCCTTTAATTCGAACAGCATTGAAAAAAATGGGGAAGGCATACCTTATTGGCAATTCGGCGAAATGTCTTGTTCCTCATGAAAGTAGACATGAATTGAAGGGGAGGGAACATCGCGAGTATGCTAAGCGTTCTGGCAATAAAGCATATGCTAAAAAGCGAGGTGGCAAAAAAGCAAATTACCAAAAAGGTCTTACTCGATTTAGTGACAACCAAACAAAATTTAAAGCCTAGGGTAAACAGTCCCTAACGTTTGACGATAAGATGACCATTGCTGACAAGTGTTTCATTGTTTACTATGAATTCTGCACTGTATTCGCCTGCAAGCAGATCCCTAGCTCTTCCTAAAGGTAGCCGCACAAGTTGAGTTCGCTCTGACGCAAAGGTGCCTTGTGCCACTCTGCGCCTATCTGGCGCATAAATGTTGACGGTAACCTCAGTGATGGGTGCTTTACTAAACTTAGGACGAACAATAAACTCTTCGATACAGACTAAATCCTCAAACCTAGAATTATCACAAGCTTTTCCCGATAGGTAGGCTGATTTTAAATAGATTGGATTTTCAATATCTGCTTCGAGTTTGGCGATGCGGGCTTTTAGTTGAGAAATGAGTGCTTCATTTTTTTCTTGAGGCTGTGTGAGGCTTTCGAGCTGCTCGTTTAACTGCTTTTCGAGCTCGAAAATTTTGTTGTTGAGTTGTGCTTTTTGCGAATGGGTTTGTTTGAGTGCCTCTTCCGTTTGTTTTAATTGCGCTTTAAACAAAGCGATTTCTCGCGATTGAACTTCACAGGCTTGAAACGAAGCGCTTGATTGCTCTGCTGCTAACTGTTGCCTTTTTATTTCTTCTGATGCTTTTGCCGCAGCGGTAACTAAGTTATTTTTTTCTTGCACACATTGTCTGTACTTGTCTTCACTTTGCAAAATCAAACGTTGTGTTTGCTCAAGCTGCAAGCTGGCACTGGTTGCTTTTGTCGATGCAATGGTACTTTCATTTTGAGCAGCGTTGAGTTGCTTTTTTAATGCATCTCTTTCTGCAATTAGGTCGATCACAAAACCCGTCTCGAATATGCCATCGCCTCTATTTTTCATATCGGGATAAAACATAAGTAAAACGGCTATATTTATAGCAAGCAATATTATGTATTTTACGCTTCGATTGAACACCTGAGAGTCCTTTATTTATTATTTTTTTAGTAATTAACCTGAACTCGGGATAAGCAACTCCGTCCAGCAGCGCCCTAAATCCCGATCTCTGCGTTGCTCAAGCTTGAAATAACTCATTATTCCTTCACCTGAGCGCTTTGATATCGAGCTTTAGGCCACTACTGGATAGTGGATTAAACGAAAGAACAATAAATTCCAGAGTTTGCATAATTGCTTATCCAGAGTTCAGGTTAATTATCCCGAGTTGAGGTTAATTATTAATGATTTGTAAAATTTTTGAAAGCTGTTTTACTGCGAAGGATTATTACTCTTTACTGTTTATTTAGACGAGAGTATGGGCTTGTTAGTGCCAACAGGCACTAGATGAAGTTTCGGTTTTCTAATTTCAGAGAGCTAGGACTTGCAGTTAAAATAGACCCTTGTGTATACCAGTCTCCTAATACAATGCGTTGACGCTGTTTGTTCCGGCTGACAAAGTTATGTATGTTGGGGCGATGGGTATGCCCATGAATAAACAGGTCGACTTGATGGGTTTGCATGACGTTTTCAACTTCAGACGGGGTCACATCCATGATCTCAGAAGCGAGCATTTGCTTGTTCGAATGGCTGGTTTTGCGCCCTTTTTCTGCGATCTTTTTACGGTAGCTTAGGGGCAGGGATAGCATTAATTTTGGCCACCACCAACCTCGGGACTTTTTCCTGAATTTCATATATTCAAGGTCTCGCGTACACAATTCATCACCATGACTGATCAAAGTAGGTCGACCGTATAAGTCTATTACAGTTTGTTCCGGTAAAATTTGCATATGCGCTTGCTTCGAAAACTTTTTACCCAAGGCGAAATCTCTATTACCATGAATAAAGTAAACGGGTATCTTCTTGCCGACATTGGCAATAATTGAGGCAATGTGTTGATTAAATGAAGACTGATCGTCGTCGCCAATCCACACTTCAAATAAATCGCCTAATATGTACAGTTTGTCAGCCTGGTGCGCTTCATCTGCCATAAACTTGCTGAAACATTGAGTGATGTCAGGGCGATCATCACTCAAATGCAAGTCGGATATAAAGTAGGTTATCCCTTCCACTGCTTGCTTTTTATTCGACGATGGTTGCGGACTCAATCAACACGTCTTCTAGTGGGACATCTTGATGGAAACCAGCATTACCCGTTTCAACACTTTTAATTTTTTCGACTACATCCATGCCTTCTACTACTTCGCCAAACACACAATATCCCCAACCTTGAGCATTGGGTGCTGAAAAGTCGAGAAAGTCATTGTCTTTTACATTTATAAAAAACTGAGCGGTAGCTGAATGAGGATCGTTAGTACGCGCCATAGCAATGGTGCCGATCTTATTACTAAGACCATTGTCCGCTTCATTTTCGATTGCAGCATTGGTCGACTTTTGTTCCATACCAGGGGCAAACCCACCGCCTTGGATCATGAAGTTACCGATGACGCGATGAAAAATAGTATTATCGTAAAAGCCTTCTTTTACGTATTGTAAAAAGTTTTCCACCGTTTTGGGTGCTTTTTCGGCTTCTAGTTTTAGTTTAATTTCACCGAAGTTTGTTTTTAAAACGACCATGTGTCCCTCGTTTTTAAGGATAAAATAAGGGCGCTAATACTAGCGTAAAAGTGACTGGCGTAAAAGGGCTAGTGAATGCTAGAATTTGCGCCGCTCGGCTCAGTAATTTATTTGACCAGATTTCAGTTATTGAGAGGAAGGCGATACCCCCACTAGATAAAGCCTCAAAGGCAAGGATGCCTTTGTGGAGCGCCCATGAATGGGTTTACAGTGACTTTATCTAGTGGGGGTATCGCCTTCCTCTCAATAACTGAAATCTGTTGTTTTAGCTAATAACGGAAGTAGTGTTTTATGTCTCAATTGCATATTTTTAATACCTTAACGCGAAAAAAAGAAGCGTTTACACCTATTAAAGCCAATCATGTTGGCATATATGTGTGCGGTATTACTGTGTATGACTTTTGCCACATGGGGCACGCACGCACGTATTTGAGCTTTGATATCATTGTGCGGTATCTGCGTCATCTAGGGTATGATGTCACTTACGTGCGCAATATTACCGATGTTGACGATAAAATAATTGCGCGCGCGGCTGAAAACCAAGAAACGCCTGAGCAGTTAACCAAGCGAACGATTGCTGATATGCATGCAGACTTTGCTGCGCTCAATTTATGTGAGCCTGATATTGAGCCAAAAGTGACAGGGCACATGCCAGAAATCATTAATGTCGTTGAAGCTCTAATAAATAAAGGCTTTGCTTATCAGTCAGAAAGTGGCGATGTGTTGTTTGATGTGTCTGCTTATGAGCAGTATGGCCGCCTTTCCAAACAAGATTTGGAACAGCTTCAAGCTGGTATTCGCGTAGAAACAACGAGTGACAAGCATGACCCGCTCGACTTTGTGCTGTGGAAAAGCGCGAAAGAAGGGGAAGTGAGTTGGTCATCGCCTTGGGGAGAAGGGCGCCCCGGATGGCATATCGAGTGTTCAGCAATGAATCATAAACATCTTGGCGAGCATTTTGATATTCATGGTGGCGGTTCTGACCTGATATTTCCACATCACGAAAATGAAATTGCTCAGTCGTGTTGTGCGTTTGATACACCATACGTGAATACATGGATGCACACTGGTATGGTGCAAGTAGACAATGAGAAAATGTCTAAATCTCTCGGTAACTTTTTTACCTTGCGTGACGTTCTGCAAAAGCATGACGCTGAAACCTTGCGTTTCTTTTTAATGTCGGCTCATTATCGGAGTCAATTAAGTTATTCTCAAGACAATATCGATCAGGCAAGAGCCAGTTTAGAACGTCTCTATACAAGTTTACGGGATGTGCAAGAGATTGATATGACTGACTTAGCTTTCGGCGGGTTTTTAGAAAAGTTCGAAGCTGCCATGAACGATGATTTCAATATGCCGGTTGCCTTATCCGTGTTATTTGACGTGGCTAAATCTTTAAACAAGGCCACGGGTGACGAAGCGAAAAAACTAGCAGGTGTGTTAAAAGGGCTAGGAAACATTCTTGGTGTGTTGCAGGGTGAGCCAGAAGCATTCTTACAGGGCGGAAACGCCGATTCAGAATTTGCGAACCAAGTAGAATCCTTAATCGCCAAGCGCAATCAGGCTCGAGCTGACAAAAACTGGGCTGAGGCTGATGCGGCAAGAGACGCACTCAATGCGCTAGGCGTGGTACTAGAAGACAGCGCGGATGGGACGAAGTGGCGAAAACTAGTCAGCTAAAAAAGTTGACTGAGTTTTGGCCGCCGCTGCCTCGGATAAAAATGGCGCCATTTGTGTAAATAGTCGATGCAAATATGTGCCATGTTTATCAATGAACGCAGGATTACTTGTGGCTATTTCCACTTCATTCGCGGCAGTTAATTCGCAAAAATTCTTCAACAATTCATCAGACAAATAGTATGCATCGCCAGTAAATCGATTGATTAGCTCAGGCTTTTCAACTCCGTCGAGGAGTTTGGTGAAAAAATCTCTTCGCGAGCATGCGCAATATTGATATACAAGCTCTTCGGCATCATCGCCAATAATTTGTGCGACATCATAGCGTTGTTTTACTGATAGTAGTGAAGCATCAAAGCCTGAAGTACCATATACTGCATGATACAAGCCTGCGTCTTGTAAAAATAATGGCGCATCCCACTGATTCAGCAAATTACGTGTCCCTTGTAAGTGCTGTAAAAGTGATCCCTTTATGTGTTTGAATTCGTCAGCACCTAATTCACCCAAGAGTTCAAACTTGTTTTTCATTCATCCCTCCGATTTCAAGCTTAGGTCTTTGTCACGTCAATAGTAAGTTTGAGCTTTTGACCAGGTTGTAAATATTTTTTACCTTGCAAGTTGTTCCACTGCACAATGTCGTTGATTTTTAGCTTGAAGCGTTGCGCAATGCGAGACAAGGAGTCGCCACTTTTCACTCGATAAGTGATATTTCGATTGATACTCTTTTGTGTAGAGCTTAGATCGGGCTTACCTGTCCATACCACTAAATTCATACCAATTTTTAGTGGATCTCTGGGTGCCATTTTATTCCATTTTGCCAAGTCGCGAACAGAAACTTTGTGTTTTCTTGCTATATCCCAAAGTGTATCGCCATTGCGTACTTTATGGTTTGTTTTGTGACTTCCCCTCGCGATTGACTGTGTTTTTAAAAGACGTTGGTCAACAGACAGGGCATATTCTTCAATAGATTTTAATGCCACTGGCACTAACAAGTGCTTACCTGCATATATCCTTGATGAGCGTAAATCGTTGATTTCTTTTATAACATCAGTAGTGGTGTTATATTTTTTGGCAATCTTTTCGAGACTATCCCCTGAACGAATTTTATAACGCACCCAATTTAGCATCTCATTCTCAGAGGTGTTTGCTAGGGCTAGCTTAAATTGTTCGACTTGTTGTATGGGTAAGAGCAAAGTGTGTGGGCCTTCTGGATCTGTCGCCCACCTGTTGAAACCGGGATTTAAAGCCTGCAGTTCAGCGGTTGTCAGTCCGGCCATATTCGCGGCTTTTGATAAGTCGATTTGCGCATTGACATCAACAATTTCTAAAACAGGCGCGTTGGCGATAGTGGGCCACGCAAATTGATTAGTATCGAGATTTCGCAAAATATCAGTCAGCGCCAACAATTTGGGGACATAGGCACGTGTTTCACGAGGCAGGTCTAAAGACCAAAAATCAATGGCTTTTCCGGCGCGTTTGTTTTTGCGAATGGCGCGCATTACTCGACCCTCGCCACTGTTGTACGCTGCCAATGCATGTAACCAATCACCGTCAAACATCTTATGCAGGCGTTTCAGATAGGCTATGGCGCCGTCTGTAGAAGCAATAACGTCTCGGCGTCCGTCATACCACCACGTTTGTTTCATTCCGTAGTTCTTGCCTGTACCAGGTATAAATTGCCACATACCTGCGGCTCTGCCATGAGAGTAGGCGAAGGGATCAAACGCACTTTCTACAATAGGTAGCAAGGCAATGTCTAAAGGCATGTTCTCTTCGTCAAGTCGCTTGACAATATAGTAGAGAAATGGCGCAGCGCGGTTTGATACGCGCTGCATGTAATTGGGGTGCTTTAAATACCAATTTTTTTGGACACTGATGCGCCGTTGACCTTCAGGTACATCAAACTCAAGTTGATCAGCGATGTAAAACCAAAGATTGGAGTATTGCACTTCGTCATCGTTAGCACTCGCGTCGTCCTTGCTAGGTTGAAGCGTACTGGAAAGTGTTTCGTCAATTTCTGTAACAGGGTGAACAACTTCAATCACACCCTCCGTAGGCGGTTCACAGTCTATGCTTTGCTTAAAACTTTCGGACTCTGAAGTGCTGCTTTCAGAGGCATAACAATCAAGTAGGACATGCTCTGACTCTGTATTTACAGATAGCGTTGTTTGTTTATCAATATCACTCGTTTCTTGTGTAATGTTACACGCTGATAGCCCAACACCGGTACTTAAAATAAGTACGAGGGAGGATAAGGTTTTGTTATTTTTTTTATTCATCAAAAATTGTCTTTTGCTGCGCGCACGGCGGCAAATACCGCAGTAGCATTATGATTATTAATATTCAAAATTTTTTTAATACTTTCAACAAATTCCGGTAAGTGGCAACGAAGGAAAGGATTGATTTGTCTCTCTTTCGATATTGTGCTTGGCAAGCTTGGTAAATTGAGTTGCCGTTTTTCATTCACCCAACGGATATGTGTTTTTATGTCTAGGTTGTCTGGCTCTAGATATTCCGCAAATTTCAAGTTTGCCTGTGTATATTCGTGAGTACAGTAAACCTTGATATCTTCGCCAAGAGAACTTAATTTTTTTAACGATTGCCAAAACTGCTCTGGATTCCCCTCAAACATTCTTCCGCAACCTGCGGAAAACAAGGTATCACCACAAAACAAATACGCTTCATTGAAGTAAGCGACGTGATCCAAGGTATGCCCCGGTACTTCTATAACAGATAGTAACAGCTGGTCATCAAATAGGGACACTGTATCGCCGTCCCATACTGGATCAGTAATGGTTGTAATGCGCGGGGTTTCTGGACCATGTACCTTGATGTCTGGAAATGCGTTTGTTAGTTCAGGAATACCGTTTATGTGGTCGTGGTGCCTATGTGTCACAATGATTGCGTCAAGCTTGAGATTATTTTGCTTTAAATATGCCAGCACAGGCGCACTTTCGCCGGGATCAACGACCACGGCTTTGTCTGCAATCGACAAACACCATATATAGTTGTCACTCAAGGCTGGAATGGGAGAAATGTTTAACTTCATTTTTATTATTTTAACGTTATACAAAGTATTTTGATTTCCAACTTATACTAGCATCTGATGGTGCAGCTTTGTTGTTTTTTTTTACTCTATTTTAACGTAAGCTTTGCTATGAAGAATTATCGTGGCGGTAGTCAATACCGGTAGACTCATTGATGAACGGTAACAAATAAAGTGAAAGTGACATGTTGTTGCGTGCAGCTAAACGCCTAAAAACGCCCAAATACCCTGAAAAATGGGAGTATTTGAGTCAGGGCGAACGTGTAAAAGAAGAGCTTGAATCAGCACTGTCGCCAGTGGTAGAAACCTTATTTGGCTATTATTTGGTAAAAGTGGGCTCCTTGAGTAGTGAACTTGAATTGGCATCAAGCCCTATCAAGCACAAAGTCAATTTCGCGACAAAAGCTTCTAAGCACATTCACCTTTGTGGCCAATCCAATCAATTGCCTTTTCAAAATAACAGTGTGGATGCCTTCATTGTCTTAGCTGAGTTAGATTTTGCCCAAGATCCGCATCAGATAGTGCGAGAAATCGATCGCACCATAACTGCAAATGGACATGTAGTGATAGCTGGATTTAATCCATTTAGCGTCGCAGGTATCATGAAATACTTACCGATAAACCGGAACAATTTACTTCATCAAGGGCGTTTTTTTACGGCGGCTCGCGTTAAAGATTGGTTGCAACTTCTGGATTTTGAAATTGTTCAACAAGAACACCTTATCTATTCGGCGTTATTTATGCGCAAGAGTTTAAGTGAAAAAAGTCGAGTGATGCGCTGGTGCAAGCAGTATATGCCTTGGTTTTCATCAATGTACGTTATTGTTGCTCGGAAACGAGAAATTCCCTTGTCACCGATTAAGTCCAAATGGAAACTCAAACCCAAGTTTAATAACGCGCCAGCTACTGCGACAATGAGCAATACGGCAAGTGCTCGAAGGCGCTAACGATAGTCCCACCGTGATAGTCGAATTTGATTTGAGCCGAAGCGTTTGACTTTGCTTCCGAGGTGCAGGTATTGGGGCAAAAATAAAGACGTCGTAAACCCATCCATGGGGACTCTACAAAAGCATCCATGCTTTTGAAGCTTTATTTTTGCCCCAATACCTGCACCTCGGAAGCAAAGTCAAACGCTTCAGCCTAGTCAATGGTGAGGATTTATTTAACTCGCATACCCGGCTGTGCACCTTCGTCTGGCTGAAGGACAAATAAGTCAGAACCTCCAGGCCCTGCGGCAAGCACCATGCCTTCCGATAAACCGAAGCGCATTTTTCTCGGAGCCAAGTTCGCCACCATTACCGTTAGTTTGCCTTCCAGCTGGTCTGGCGTGTAAGCAGATTTGATCCCAGCAAATACTTGGCGTGTTTCACCACCTAAATCCAGCTCCAATCGTAGGAGTTTATCTGCTTTCTCTACTGCTTCTGCTTTGACGATTTTAGCGACACGTAGGTCGATTTTTGCGAATTCATCATATGAAATGGTTTCTGCAATGGGATCGTCTGCCAGTGGACCAGAAACAGACTGTTTTTCCTGTGTAACTGGAGTAGCTTGTTGCAAACTCTCTTTGCTTGCTTCGATCATGGCGGCAACTTTGTCAGGGTCAACACGCTGCATTAAGGCCTTAAATTTATTGATTTTATGGCCTGTTTTTACCTCATTAATACTAGACCAGCTAAGCTCATCAACTAAAAACTGTTCAGATTGCGCGGCTAAGTTCGGTACGATGGGTTTTAGATAGACCATGAGTATTCTGAAAAGATGAATACCCATTGAGCAAACATCATGTGTTAACGCTTGTTTGCTTTCGTCTTTTATCGTGACCCATGGTGCTTGTGCATCAATATATTGATTGGCTTTGTCAGCCAGTGTCATAATTTCTCTTACGGCTTTATTGTACAACCGCTTTTCTATTGCGTCTGCAATATCGTCTGCCGCGTCTTGAAACTCGGCGAGTAAACTGGGATTTTCAATGTTGTTAGACAGGGTCGCATCAAAGCGCTTGCTAATAAAGCCGGCACAGCGAGAAGCGATATTGACAACTTTGCCAACAAGATCGGCATTGACTTTTTGCACAAAATCTTCAAAGTTCAAATCAATATCAGTCACACTGTCGTTAAGTTTACTCGCAAAGTAGTACCGCAAATATTCTGGCTGTAAGTGTTCTAAATATGTACGCGCCTTAATGAAGGTACCACGAGATTTACTCATTTTTGCGCCGTTGACCGTCACAAAACCATGTATATTGACTCCGGTTGGCTTGCGCAACCCTGCGCCCTCAAGCATCGCTGGCCAGAACAAGCAGTGAAAATAGGTAATGTCTTTACCAATAAAGTGATATAACTCAGTATCCGAATCTGCCCGCCAGAAGTCCATGTCATCCAAACCGGCTTTATCACAAAAATGCTTAAAGCTGGCCATGTAACCTACTGGTGCATCGACCCATACGTAGAAGAATTTTCCCGGTGCTCCAGGTATTTCAAAACCAAAATAAGGGGCATCTCGGCTAATGTCCCATTGTTGCAAACCTTGCTCAAACCATTCTTCCAACTTGTTGGCCATCTCATTTTGGATGGCGCCAGAGCGGATCCAGCCTTTTAACATTTCTTCAAACTTGGGTAAGTCAAAAAAGTAATGCTCGGAATCTTTTAGAATAGGGCTTGCGCCCGATACGACAGAGCGTGGGTTTTTTACTTCGGTTGGGCTATAGGTTGCGCCGCAGACATCACAACTGTCTCCGTTTTGATCGAGTGCGCCACAACTGGGGCAGTCACCTTTTACAAAACGGTCGGGCAAGAACATCTCTTTTTCTGGGTCGTATAGCTGATTGATGGTTTTTTTTGAAATATAACCTGCATCATTCAGCTTGTTATAAATCAATTCGCAATATGCTTTGTTTTCTGGGCTATGCGTAATGTAGTAATTGTCATAGTCGACTAAAAAATCGCGTAAATCTTTGTCGTGTTCGTCTCGAGTTTGCGCTACCATTTCTTCTGGCGTTAGACCAAGTTCTTGTGCTTTTAGCATAACGGGTGTGCCATGTGCGTCATCCGCACACACGCTATGGCATTCATGGCCACGTAAGCGTTGGAATCGCACCCATATGTCTGTTTGAATATGTTCTAATAAATGGCCTAGGTGAATAGAGCCGTTGGCATACGGCAAGGCGCTGGTGACTAAAATTCGGCGCTGAGCTTGTTGCATTCTGCGAATTTTCCCCGATATAAATGACAGTTAAAAATAAAGCGCAGATGGTAGCGCAAACGCGAGTCGAATGCACCATCAACTCGCCCTGAGAGCAAATATAATTGGGTAAGTATGTTTTTTAAAAAAAAGTCAAAATTGCCAGACACAGTAAACAGTGCAGTTGGAATAGAAACTGTGATGTCGCAAATCAAAAACTTTGTTCAGAGGCATTTTGCCTTGCCTGATGAAACACTGTTTAACGTTGCCCTACACAAACGCATCATTACGGTTAGTCTGCCTTTTCCATGTGAGAAGGATGCTGAACAATTGGCTTCGCAATTGTGTGACACTATTGCCTTGCCCTCGGACTTAACTTGCAAGTTTGTCAGCAATATCCCGATGTTTGCCACTAAGCAGCCTTTGGTTCGCAACGTGAAAAACATTGTGGCAGTTTCATCAGGTAAGGGGGGCGTAGGTAAGTCTGCTACAGCCGTTAATCTCGCTTTGGCCTTGAGCAAGTTAGGGGCGAGAGTAGGGGTATTAGACGCAGACATTTATGGCCCCTCTGTTCCGCTAATGTTGGGCACCACTAATAAGTCACCTGATACGGAAGACAATAAGACCATGCAGCCGATTTATGCTCACAAACTTGTGTCTAACTCGATTGGGTATTTAGTCGATAATGAACACGCCTCTATCTGGCGTGGACCAATGGCAAGTAAAGCTTTACAACAATTGATTAATGAAACCGAGTGGCCACTTTTGGATTATTTAATCGTTGATATGCCACCTGGTACTGGAGATATTCAGCTTACCATGGCACAGCAAATACCGTTGACTGCTGCGGTCGTCGTCACCACTCCTCAAGACATCGCGCTAGCAGATGCCGGCAAGGGCATTGCCATGTACGAAAAACTGTCGATACCGGTACTCGGCTTAATCGAAAATATGAGTTATTTTGAGTGTCCCAATTGTGCGACTCAATCTCCTATATTCTCTACAGACGGCGCAAGTAAATTAGCAAAGCGTTATCACTTGCCAGTATTGGCTGAAGTGCCAATTGACATGCATATCAGGCAAAACGCGGACAATGGAAAATCTTTATTCGATGACAAAAATTGTGTGGGTTTGCAAAACATCTATTTGCAAGCAGCACGTCAAATGAGCATCAATATGGCAAACAACGTGGCCTTATCTGATGTTGCGAAAGCCGCAAATGTCGGTATTGATATTACGAGACTTGATTAGAGGCTGTTGCAACATTTATGGGTGAGCCGCATAATTCCCCGGTAAAGGGCACAAAAATACTAACTACAACAGAAGAAACGACATGCGTTTATGTGACAAGGACATAGTAAAGTATTTGCAAGACGGGCATATTGGGATAAAACCCGAGCCTGACTTGCGTGAGGTGAGTGGCGTGACAGTGGATGTGCGCTTAGGCAACAAGTTCAGGGTATTTCAAGATCACAATGCGCCGTATATCGACTTAAGTGGTCCAAAACACGAAGTACAAGCCGCGATGGATCGCGTAATGAGCGATGAAATAGATATTGGTGAAGGCGAGGCATTTTTTCTTCATCCTGGCGAACTTGCATTGGCGGTGACTTACGAATCGGTTACATTACCGAGTAATATTGTAGGGTGGCTAGATGGACGCTCTTCGTTGGCGCGTTTGGGTTTAATGGTGCATGTTACTGCACATCGAATTGATCCCGGCTGGTCTGGCAATATTGTTTTGGAGTTTTTTAACTCGGGTAAATTGCCCCTCGCGCTTCGTCCTGGTATGAAAATAGGCGCGATCAGCTTTGAAGTTTTAAGCGATTACTGCGAAAAACCATACAATGCACGTACAGATGCAAAATATCGAAATCAAGACGGTGCGATCGCAAGCCGAATAAGTGGTGACAGCAAAGCTTAAAAGCCCGCTCAATCTTAAGGAGAAGGAATGCATGAAACAGCTAAATTTAAGTTTATGCGTGCTGATATCGGCTTGTGCTTCAGGCATCCCTGAAGTAGAGACTCTGAGTGATAATGAATACCGCATTACCGTAATTGGCAAGACAACAGACGGTAAACTTGCGTTAGAGAAAAGGGCGTATGCGAGGGCAAGAGATATATGTGGCGCGGATAACTTTGCATTTAAACTAAAAGGGAAAGGGGAGCGCATTGTATACTCAGGAAAGCCTTATTCTCTGTCACAAACAGGCTTACATGAGCGGGATACTGCAGTGCTAGAAGCGGTGGCGGTTATTGAGTGCATTGATGTAGCTGGCGATTCAAAAGAAGGTGCGTAAAGTATGAAAACAATAGGACTACTCGGTGGGATGAGTTGGGAATCGACACTGAGTTACTATAAAGCCATCAATGAAGAAGTAAAGCGTCGTTTAGGAGGTCTGCATTCCGCTAAGATATGCTTGTACAGCGTCGATTTTGCTGAAATTGAACAATTGCAACACAAAGGACAGTGGATGGAAACCGCTGAAATTTTAGTCAATGCTGCAAAGTCAATGGAGCGAGCAGGTGCCGATTTTTTGCTAATTTGTACCAATACAATGCACAAAGTTGCACCAGATATTGCGCGCGGTGTGTCGATTCCCATCATACACATTGCCGATGTTTGCGCACAAGTACTGCTGAGTCAGAACATCACTAAAGTAGGTCTGCTAGGTACACGGTTTACGATGGAGCAAAATTTTTACAAAGGTCGTTTGCAAGAAAAGTATGGTATTGAGGTAGTGGTACCTAATCATGAAGACAGCGAGATAGTGCATGCCGTTATTTATGATGAACTGTGCAAAGGTGTGGTTAGCGAGGATGCTAAAATTGAGTACTTACGCATCATTGACAATCTGCACAAGCAAGGGGTACAAGGTGTGATTTTAGGCTGTACCGAAATCGCCTTGCTAGTAAAACAGCAAGACACTGTCGTGCCACTCTTTGATACGACAGCGATTCACGCCATGTCTGCTGTTGATAAAGCCCTAGAGAATGAGAGCTTCTAATTTAGGCTTTAAAAAATCGACAATTAATAGCTGTGCCTCCGAAGTGGGGTGGATCCCATCCCGTTGCATCAAAGAGGCATCTAGTGCGATGTCTTGTAAAAAAAATGGGACTAATGGGACAGCGTACTCTTCGGCCAGTTGGTGGTAGTTTTCGATAAACATTTGGGTGTACCTGCGTCCAAAATTGGTCGGTATTTGTACCTCTTGAAGTATTACCGCTATCCCCTGCGTTTGTGCAAGTTCAATCATTTTAGCTAAGTTGTTTTTAATTTTTTTGGGATTGTGCCCTTGCAAACCATTGTTACCGCCCAATTCTATGTAAAGGTGACTGGGCGAATGTAATGCCAATAGGCGGGGTAACCTCGCTAGACCACCGTCTGTCGTATCGCCACTGATGGCGGCATTGACGACTTCAATCGGGCGCTTGTCTGTTTTCCACTCTTTTGCCAAAATGGCTACCCAGCCTTGGTTTTCAGTTAAGCCATATGCGGCACTCAGACTGTCACCCAGTACAAGTAATTTATGCTTTGTTACATTTTCCTGCTTGTCTATTCCCTGATCTGAATGAACATATAAGGGGAATAAAAGACTAAACGACAGTAAACTAACAAATAGCCATTTTGCAGTGTTTAGGCGCTGAACTACTGAAAACAATGAGATTACAGACACTATGAGCAATACCTCTACTATGATTAAAACGAAAAGTCTGATTAAGAAAGTAAATACGAGCGAAGGTTCACTTCAGATTCTTCATCCTATCAGTTTTGAAGTCAAGCCTAGCGAAACGATTGCAATTATTGGCGCTTCGGGCTCAGGAAAATCGACCTTATTGGGATTATTGGCTGGTTTAGATGAAGTTAGTGGTGGTGAAATCTATCTTGATGGTGAACCTTTACACAATATGGACGAAGAAGCACGCGCCAGATTGCGAGGCGAAAAGGTAGGGTTTATCTTCCAAAGTTTTATGCTAGTACAAAGTTTAACTGCTCTCGAAAACATCATGTTGCCTGCTGAAATCGCGGGTTTAGACGACCCCAAGTCACGCGCGATGGAGATCATTAAGCAGGTCGGGTTAGAACATCGAGCACACCATTTTCCTAACCAGTTATCGGGCGGCGAACAACAGCGAGTGGCAATTGCCAGAGCGTTTATTACACAACCTAAAATTCTCTTTGCTGATGAACCAACAGGCAACTTAGATTCAGCAAATTCAGAGAAAGTGGAAGACTTGTTGTTTGCCATGAATGCCGACCTAAAAACAACATTGGTGCTGGTGACACATGACGACGAACTGGCCATGCGATGCCAAAGGCAACTTCGCATGAATGCCGGCGAATTAAGTGAAGTGTCGCCAAAACTAAAGGCCGTGGCGGGGAGTAAGTAGTAGTGGGCTCATCTAACAATATGGCAGTATCTCTCGCATGGCGCTTGTTCAAGCATGAAGCGAGACGTGGAGAACTCACCATAATACTACTGGCAATTGTGCTGTCAGTTACATCCGTACTGGCGCTCTCCTTGTTCAGTGAGCGTTTACAGCAAGCCTTAACGGATCGCTCTGCGGAATTTATCGCTGCCGATAGTCAGTTGCGCTCACGTAACCCAGTAGATGAGGCATGGCTTCAAGAAGCGAAAGACAGAGGACTCAACACCGCCTTTCAGCTTTCCACTCGGTCAATGGCCTTTGCGGGTGACAACTTGTCTTTGTCTGATTTGCGCGCGGTCAACGATGACTACCCGCTAAAAGGACAAATAAAGTTGTCTGATAAACCCTTTGGCGAAGCCAAACCGACTGACAAGGTTCCACGTTCTGGAGAAGCTTGGATTGATTCTCGTTCGATACAGCTTCTGGGTGTCAGCGTCGGTGGTAGCATTGATGTCGGTGATAAAACATTGGTCGTCAGTCAAATCTTAAACGAAATTCCCGATGGGGGATTTAGTGTATTCAACACCGAACCCATGATTTTGATCTCTGCAGATGATCTCGAAGCGACAGGTATCATTGGCCCAGGTAGTCGTGTCACTTACAAGTATTATTTTGCTGGTGAGTCGGATGATATCGAAGCGTATTATGATTGGTTGCGGCCACAGTTGGATAGAGAAATTCATCGCTGGCAAAGTATCGAAGATGATGATTCGCCTATAGGTCGTTCAGTGGCGCGCGCCGAAGAGTTTTTCCTGCTTGCGAGTTTATTGGCTATCATCCTTGCAGCAGTATCCATAGCGGTTGCCGCTCAGCGATTTAGTCAACGTCATTTTGACCCAGTTGCTGTCATGAAAACACTGGGTGCAAGTAAGCAAGTAGTGCGTAAAATCTACCTCATTCAAATTTGTTTCATCACCGCGCTTGGTATCGTGCTAGGTATTGTTATTGGGTTTTTATTGCAAGAAGCTGTGGTTGCTTTGTTAGCTGATTCCGTGCCTGTTGCGCTGGATGCATGGCATTGGCGACCCTTGGGTATTGCCGTGTTTACCGGTATAACCTGTGCGTTGTTGTTTTCCCTTTATCCTCTTTTACAGTTGTTTTCGGTGCCTCCTTTGCGCGTGTTGCGCAAGGATATTGACGCAACGCTGTCTTCTAGAGCTTTACAGTTTTTGTTTTCAGGTTCAGCCGTGTTCTTGCTGATGCTGTTTTACAGTGGTGACCCAGTGATCAGTGGCATACTGTTTTCATCGGGTATTGTGCTCGTTGCTTCCTTACTTGGCATGACCTATTTGTTGATTATGTTGGGACGGAAATTAGGCTCTGGTGGCATGGGTGCTTGGACATTGGCTTGGGCCAGAATTCGTCGTCGTGCAATGGGTAACTCGGTGCAATTGATTAGCTTTGCTATCACGATAATGTTGCTGCTAGTCGTGTTGGTGATGCGAAATGATATGGTAAAACAATGGCGAGACCAACTACCAGAAGGGACGCCTAACTACTTTATCTCGAATGTAACCGAAGACCAAAAGGCCGGCTTAACTCAGCAATTTGAGGACTTCAATGTCGAGTATGATAAATTTTTTCCGGTGGTACGTGGGCGGTTTGTGGCAATAAATGACGAAAAAATTCGTACAGACATTACCAAAGAGGATGAAGAAGTCGCTGACGAAGGTCGCCAAGGCTTGGGACGCGAAGCTAATTTAACTTGGAGCACTGAGTTACAAAAAGGCAACGAAATTGCTGAGGGGGTGTGGCATGCACAATGGTCGCCTACAAGCACAGACAGTCAGGATATTCCGCTTTCTATCGAAAAAGAACTAGCGGAAAACCTTGGTATCCAGATGGGAGACAAGCTTACCTTTAATGTCGGAAGTGAGGTGATCACAGCGACGGTAACAAGTATTCGGACGGTCGATTGGCAGACCCTACAGCCCAATTTTTTCTTTGTTTTACACCCACAAGCAATGAAAAACTTCAATCCTACCTATATCACGAGCTTTCATTTGGATGAATCCAGAAAAGCAGATATATCAAAACTGTTGGCACCCTTTGCAAGTATTACCTTGTTTGATGTGGATGCTCGACTTGATCAGTTACGCGAAATTATCGATCAAGTGTCGATGGCCGTTGAGTTTATTCTAGTCTTGGTATTAGTCGCGGGAGGCTTGGTCTTGATTGCGCAAGTTCAAGCCAGCATGGATGAGCGCTTACAAGAATTAGCGATATTGAGAACCCTAGGGCTGAAAGGCAGAAGAATACGATTTAGCGTAGTAAACGAATTCGTTATTATTGGTGTTGTCGCTGGCTTAATGGCGGCGCTTGCTAACGAATTTAGTTTGTATTTACTGCAGTCCAATGTATTCCAGATGCCAGCGTCTATTCATATGGAATACTGGGTCATTGCGCCTATTGCTGGCGCGATAGTAGTGGGTATACTCGGTGCATTTGGTTGTTGGCGGTTGCTGTCTCTAAATACCAGTGCGCTATTGCGTAAAATGGTGTAGTGGACAACGAGTTTTATATGGACAAACGATATGCCTTAGATGTCTAAGGCATCTAAGGCTTCTACTAGCGTTGGATAATTGAACACAAAGCCAGCGTTTTGGAGGCGTTGTGGCAGCACTTTTTGACCGTAGAGCACGAGCTCTGACGATTCTCCCATCATAAACTTAATCACGCTTGCGGGGATCTTAAATAGACAAGGGCGTTGTAATCGCGCAGCCAGCTTTAGTGAAAAGAAATGATTGGTATTGGGATTTGGGGAAGTCAGGTTAAATGGACCATGACAAGCATCATTTTCTAATAAAAAGATAATAGCGCGCAGCATGTCGTCGAGATGTATCCACGGCATGAATTGTTTGCCTGTACCGATCGGCCCACCCAACCCCAATCTAAAAGGCATGAGCATTTTTTGTAAAGCGCCGCCTTCTTCCGCAAGAACAATCCCCGTGCGCAATAGACACACCCGCGTGCTGTTGACTGCGCCAAGTGCGATTTCTTCCCAGCGCTGGCATACTTGACGGCTGAACTCCTCATGATATTCGCTAAAGTCTTCCGTAATTGGCGTATCGCCTTGACGACCGTATATGCCAACCGCACTACCACTAATAAACACCTTGGGCTTAACTGTGGCCTGATTAATTAATTCAACCAATTTTGCTGTCATGTCCCAGCGAGAATCGCAAATTTGTTGCTTTTGCGCGTCCGTCCAGCGTTTATCTGCGATAGGTTCGCCTGCTAAGTTGATAATTCCGTCGATGTTTTCGACATCGTTAATCTCCGAGAGCTTTTTTACTGTGATCGTTTCACCAAGTAAACGCTTTGCTCGCATGGGATCACGAGAAATGAGCGTGATTTGGTAAATGGATGTTAAGCGCTTGATCAAGTTTCTACCGATTAATCCAGTGCCGCCAGAGATTAACAAATGTTGCATGAATCTTTACCCTTTTGTGCAAGACAGTGAGAGAGAAACTGAATCCGAAAAACGCAGTGCATGCGGTTTGTCTACTTCAGCTTCTGCATAGCTTACCCATGGGTGTGCAGCAGCTAGATCTAAGACGTCTGCGGTCAGTTTTTCCAACAGTGAAAAGCGGTTGTCCTCTACCAAACGGATGATTGCCTTGGTAATGGTTTTGTAATTGAGCGCGTCTTCCATGTTGTCCGTATCGGTAGCTTTTTTTGCGTCATAATGAATGGTGATGTTAATAATCACGTCTTGCTGATTTTTAATTTCGTCCTCGTTAATACCAATATAGGTGCGTAACCTTAAGTTTTTAATGCGAATTTTAGCAAGATCAAGATTCATATGTTGTTGTATTCCTTGTGGTAGTTTTATGCTTATAATACAAGAGCGATGTAATTAAATAGGGAAAAATTAATTGGAGCTTAAATCACCTACCGTAAAAGCACTGCTTGTTATGGCAGCACTCGTGATTGTGTTAGCCGGTATTAAAGCTGCTAGTGTTATTGTTGTCCCTTTTTTACTTTCTGCCTTTATCGCTATTGCCGTTAGTCCGTTAATCAACTGGTCGGCAAAATATAAAGTGCCCAGATGGCTCTCGGTTACTTTAGTTATACTGCTAATTGTAGTGATTGGTTTTATGCTAGCAGGATTGATCACGCAATCACTAGCTGAATTTAGGCAAAACATGCCAATTTACCGAGAACAACTGTCCGGTGAATTTACGTGGATTATAGAAAAACTGACCGTACTTAACATCGATTTAGATAAAAGTTTAATCGTGTCGTACCTCGATCCCGGTATGGCAATGACAATGGCATCTAACTTTATCACAGGGATGGGGACGGTCTTATCAAACGTATTTTTAATCCTTCTTACCGTTATTTTTATGTTGTTTGAGGCGGAGTCGATGCCCAAGCGCGTGCACATAGCTTTGGCGGATCCCGATATGCGCTTGACGCATATCGACCGATTTTTGGCCTCTGTGAATCAGTATTTGGTTATCAAGATGGTGGTGAGCCTTGGTACTGGTATTTTCATTGGTATTTGGCTGTATGCTTTGGGCGTAGACCATTTTATGCTTTGGTCTGTCTTGGCTTTTATGCTTAATTTTATTCCCAATATAGGCTCTATTATCGCCGCTATCCCTGCTGTGCTAATGGCTTTTGTTGAATTTGGCTTTGCTAAAGCAGGGCTGGCGGGCTTGGGCTTTATTGTTGTCAATACGGTCATGGGTAATGTTATAGAACCTCGATTTATGGGCAAAGGCTTAGGCCTTTCCACCCTTGTTGTATTTTTATCCCTGATTTTTTGGGGGTGGTTGTTAGGCACGGTTGGCATGTTGCTGAGTGTACCTTTGACAATGGTGGTAAAAATTGCGCTTGAATCTAGAGAGGAGAGTAAATGGTTAGCTATTTTGCTGTCTGATGACAGTGACAGTACTGTGAAGCTATAAACCACAAAAAGGTCAAGAAGATCGAGGACTTATACAATTTAAAATTTGGCCGATATTAGACTAAATTGTGAGCAAATGATTGCCAATACTAATTAGGCGATATGAGAGTGGTTAGATAGATATCTATGATTTTGTTATTCCGCGAATTTTCTAGTCGCTCTGTTAGCGACCGTGTAGCGATGAGTATTGTATTGCTGATCATCGTCGCGCTTTCGCCAATGACAGTTTTTCGTTACCTGCAAGGCAATTACCCAATGATGATTATCGATTTTGGATTAATTGTCGTTGCCTGTTTATCACTTGTATTTTTATACCTAAATCAGTACGGGAACTACATCAAGGGAATAATTGGAGTCGCGCTAGCTTGTGGGATGGTGCTGGCCTCATACTATGGTAGTGACGCCACTCTATACTGGTTGTTTCCTGGTACCTTAGGGATATTCTCTATGCTACAACCTCGACGGGCGCTGGTATTATTAATTTGTATGAGCTCTGCACTGCTTCCTGTTCTTTCAAATAAGACATCCCTAGATACTATTTTTGTGCTTACCGCTACTTTGGGGGCAAGTATTTTTTTCGTGTATTATTTTGTTAGGGAATTGCAATTGCGTTTTGAACAACTAAATACCGAAGCAATAGAAGATTACCTCACGCAAACAGGCAATCGCCGCGCGTTTCATCGAGACGCCGAGCAGTGCATCAGCGCCAAATTAAAAAATCAAAGTGCTACCGCATTGATCGTGTTCGACATGGATTACTTTAAACGGCTGAACGATAGTTATGGTCATGGGGTAGGTGATCAAGTGCTGAAAGAATCAACTCGCTTGATGTCTAAACGTTTGCGACGGACTGACAAAATATACCGCTTAGGTGGCGAAGAGTTCGGTATCCTCATGAAAAATTGCAGTTTGGATGATGGGCTTGTTTTAGCGCGTGATTTACGTGAGTTCGTGGCCGAAAATAGAAGCGATAAACTACCGCCGTATACGATGTCTTTCGGTGTAGCAGAGTTAAGCGAGGGCGAATCTGTCACAGATTGGGTAGAGCGCGCGGATAAAGCACTTTATGCCTCAAAAGATGCGGGACGAGACAAGATCACAGCGGCCAAATAAAAGCCGCTGTTAAAGAATGTGCTCGTTTAACTGTTTTTAGGGTAAAACGTACTTAAAGGGCTTAATTGTCACTTTTTCATATACACCCGCTGCCACGTAAGGATCTTGCTCCGCCCATTGCTCGGCGTCTGACTGCGAGGCAAATTCGGCAATGATAACAGAGCCAGTAAAACCTGCTTCACCCGGATCTTCAGCTTCAATTGCAGGTGTTGGCCCTGAAACCAATAAGCGGCCTTGCTCTTTTAGTGCAAGTAAGCGTTCTAAATGCGCAGGTCTGGCTGATTTGCGCGCAGCCAAACTGTTTTCCTTGTCTTCTGCGTAAATAACGTAAAACATTTGTTAGTTCCTCTATTTATTGAGCACTATACTGAGCGTAATGTGGCGGCTTTCATTTCTTGTACAAAGGCTCGTAAGGCCTCTGCTAAGCCTGCCTTATCATCTAAGTTATCAGCAATAATATTTACCGTTGCTGACCCCGATATCGCGCCCGCTGCTCCAGCTTCGATTGCCGCTTTTACTTGCTCAGGCTTAGATATGCCAAAGCCTAAAACGGGTGGTGCCACTCCGTATACCGCTAATTTATCAATTAATGCACTGGCAGGGATGTCGACTTCTGTTTCGGCACCGGTTACCCCGGCTCGCCCGAGTAAATAGGTGTAGCCAGTGGAGAGCTCGCCCAAAGAGGCAAGCGTTTCATCACTGGCATTGGGAGGGGCAATCAATATTTGTTGAATGTTATGGGCGGACGCTATTTGCGCAAATGGAGCCACTTCGCGGATAGGTACATCAGCAATCAAAATAGAGTCCACTCCTGCTGCTTCGGCTTCGGCATAAAATGTGTCCATTCCTCTTGCGAGCACTAAATTGCTATATAGCAATAGACCGATTGGAATATCTGGGTAAGCGTCTCTTATGGCAGCAATGATGTCCATACAATCTTGCGGCTTAATTCCCTTGTCCAAGGCACGGATACTAGCTTTTTGAATCGTTGGACCATCTGCAATTGGATCAGAATAAGGGATCCCTAGTTCAAGGGCATCAGCTCCAGCGTCGACAAGCGTCTTGACGATCGCGAAACTGGTCTCTTTATCTGGATCACCGAGCATCACAAATGGGATGAAAGCGCCTTCATTTTTTGTTGCGAGTTGAGCAAATAGCTTGCTGTATCGTCCCGTCCCGTCAAATTTCTTCCGTTCCATTATATTTCGTCTCCCAATATATTGATGACATGAGCTAAGTCTTTGTCGCCACGACCAGACAAATTAACAACAATAATCGAACCGTCTTCTGCTTCTTCGGCCATGTTAATACCATGGGCAAGCGCGTGAGAAGATTCCAGCGCCGGAATGATGCCTTCTTTTCTAGCTAGAAGCTGGAAGGCGTTTAAGGCTTCAGTATCTGTCACCGCATGATATTCCGCGCGGCCGATATCGTGTAAATATGCGTGTTGGGGGCCAACGGCGGGGTAGTCTAGGCCAGCACTGACTGAATAAGATTCTTCGATTTGGCCCACTTCATCTTGCATGATGAACGTAAACGCGCCATGCAAAATGCCTTTGGTTCCCTTACAAATTGTTGCACCGTGCTCTTTGGTATGCATGCCTTTACCGGCGGGTTCAACGCCGACTAATCTGACGGAAGGCTCGTCGATGAAATCGGCAAACATTCCGATTGCATTTGAGCCGCCACCCACACAAGCGACTACAGCATCTGGCAATCGCCCTTCTTTTTCCATGATCTGGCGGCGCGTTTCTTCGCCTATCATGCGGTGATATTCTCTTACTATTGTAGGGAAAGGGTGAGGTCCAGCTGCTGTTCCGAGTAAATAGTGCGCTTTATCATAGTTTGCCGACCAATCTCGCATGGCTTCGTTGACGGCGTCTTTCAGCGTGCCAGAACCGGCATCTACAGGAATCACTTTTGCACCCATTAAACGCATTCTAAACACATTAGGGGCTTGTCGTTCAACGTCTTTTGCTCCCATGTATATGCGTGCTTTCAAGCCGAGTAGGGCACAGGCAAGTGCTGTTGCAACGCCGTGTTGACCTGCGCCAGTTTCAGCGATGACTTCGGTTTTTCCCATGCGCTTAGTTAATAATGCCTGGCCCAATACTTGGTTTGTTTTGTGCGCGCCGCCGTGCAAAAGATCTTCGCGCTTTAGGTATAGTTTGACCTTCGGATTAGAAATGAGATTTCTGGTTAAGGTCATTGACGTTGGGCGTCCCGCGTAGTCTTTTAATAGGGACAAAAACTCTTCGTTAAAGCTTGGGTCTTCTTTTGCATCTAAAAATGCTTGCTCAAGCTGATCCAAAGCTGGGATCAGCAATTCTGGAACATACATTCCACCAAAGTCACCAAATTTTGTATCTAATTTATTCATTGATTCACCAATTTTTCGATACGGGTATGTGTCAGTTAAACCCGTAGTGCATAGAATAGTGCGTTTAACTTTGCTTGGTCTTTTACGCCAGGTGCAGATTCTACGCCGCTATTTATATCTAAACATGCTAGCCCTGTTTGTCTCGCTTGTAACACGTTGTCGGGGGTGATCCCCCCCGCTAAAATACAGCTTTGTTTATTTTTTAGGGACTCAAGCACTTGCCAATTAAAGGTTTTGCCTGTGCCTCCCTTTGCCTTGCCAACTTTGGTATCCAGTAAATATTTATCAATCAAACCGGCGTCGAGCTCGGGGAGCTGCATTTCTGCATCGTTAATATCAATCGATATCACTCGCCAGATTTCACAATTTTTAGGGAGCAGTGGTCGTAAATCTCGGATGTATTCGTTACTTTCCGTTCCATGAAGCTGCACGGCATGCAGTGACAGCACTTTTGCGTACTCAGCTACTTGAGCCAGGGAGTGGTCTTGAAATACCCCAACAAAGCGTTTCGCGTTATTTGAGCCATTAGCATTTACACTAGCGATAATCTGTGTGGCGCTATCTATACTTACATAGCGCTTTGACGCTTCGACAAAAATCAGACCAAGCGTATTCACAGGATAGCTTGAAACCAGTTTAGCTTGTTCTACAGACGTGATGCCACATACTTTTGTTTCACCATATACGAGGCTGTTTACAGCTGCATCGAGATCTTGTTTAGCCATTAGCGAACTACCCACCAAGTAACCGTCGACAAGCGGGTTTAAACGCTGTAAATCAGCATTTGTGTAAATGCCCGATTCTGAAATAATCACACCATTAAATCTTTCATTGGCTCTGATTAGTGGCACAAGTTTTTCTGTCATACTCAAGTCAGTACTGAGATCGCGGAGATTTCTATTGTTTATACCAATAATTTTGGCACCCAGTGTGAGGGCTCGATGTGTTTCTTCTTCGTTACTCACTTCTGTCAGCACGTCCAGCGACAAGGTATCCGCTATCTCGTGCAAAATCGTGTATTCTTGGTCAGAGAGTACTGATAGCATCAGTAAAATCGCGTCGGCATTGTGGTGTCTCGCGAGGTAGACCTGATAGGGCGTAACAAAAAAGTCTTTATTCAATACGGGTTGTGATACTCGAGAACACACATAATCAAGATATTCAAATTTACCTTGAAAGTACTTTTCGTCTGTTAGTACTGAAAAGCAAGCGGCTTCTTTCTCATAAGCTTGGATGATTTCATCTAAGTCAAAGTGCTCTCTGATCAAACCTTTAGAAGGCGATGCTTTTTTGCATTCAAAAATAAAGCCCGCTTTTTCTTTTTGTAAAGCGGCTAAAAAAGACTTTGAGGACGGTACCAAATTGTCTTTAAAGCTCGAAAGCGGCAGCGTCACTTCTCTTTGCTCAATTTCTACACGTTTATCAGCGACGATTTTTTCTAATACGTTGGGCATACTGCTTAATTCCCTTGGCTCAAAGAGGCGGCTTGTTGAATGGTTTGCAATGGCAGGCCACTGTTCATACTTTCGACTGCCTGCGCAAAACACGCTTTTAAATCGCGTTCTGGTGCATTAACCCAAAGCAAGGCTGCGGCATTCATTGCTATGGCATGAACATGAGCTTGTTGGCCTTTTCCTGACAAAGCGGCTGCTATCATATTTTTATTTTCAGCCGGTTCACCCCCTTTTATCGATTCAAGTTTACTGCGCGAAGCGCCAAAATCTTCAGGGGTCAAGGTCATTTCGGTAAAGCGTCCGTTTTGCAGGTGTATCGCTGTTGTTTTGTCGTGAAGCGCAATTTCATCGAGACCTGAACCATGCACAACCAGCGCATGCTCGTGTCCAAGCGCATGCAACACCTCAGCGTATACACTAACAAGGTCGGGAGAATACACACCATAAACGCCATGAGTCGGCCTCGATGGATTCGCCAAGGGACCGAGAATATTAAACAATGTGCGCGTTTTTAGTTCGCCTCTTACACCCATAACGTGTTTTACACCTGCGTGATAATTGGGTGCGGCTAAAAAGCAGAAATTAGCCTCATCTAAACATTGTCGAGCGGTTTCGGGCGACATCATCAATGCTAAACCAAAATTAGCAAATAAATCAGATGAACCCGATTTACTAGATACACTTTTGTTTCCATGTTTTGCGACTTTGACGCCGCATGATGCTGCGACTAATGCTGCTGCGCTGGATATGTTGATAGTATTGTGACCATCTCCACCTGTACCCACTATGTCACTAAAGGCGTAATCTGGACGAGAAAAGGGCTTCGCGTGCTCAATCATGGCTGCGGCGGCACCGGCAATTTCGCCGCTTGATTCTCCTTTTAATTTTAGTGCAATAAGAAGGGCAGTGATACTTATTTCGCTGAGTTCGCCGCGCATCAAACGAGCAAACAGCAAATGCGCTTCGTCTTGCGACAAATCTTGCTTGGCATACAGTCGTTCAAGTAGTGTATTGGTATCCATTCGCGTTTATTCCTGCGAGTCTATATTGGCTAAGTATAAAAGGGCTTGTTGCAAGAGTTTACTCCCTTCGCACGTTAAAATAGATTCTGGATGAAATTGAAAGCCGAGCATCTTATCAGTCTCATTTAATATAGCCATAGGCAGGCCGTCAATTTCCGCGATCATTTGCAAAGAATTGGGTACATCAGTGGCAACAAGACTATGATATCGTGCAATACTCAAAGGCATGGAGAGCCCGTTAAAAATCGGGTGTGGCTCAAAACGCATCAGTGACGATTTTCCATGCATGACCTCGGGTGCATGGCCGACGGTTCCCCCATAGTTTTCTACAATGGCTTGATGCCCTAAGCAAATACCAAGTACGGGATATTTGCCTTGTGCGCCTTTTATCACAGCTGGCATACAACCTGCTGCACTGGGTGCGCCGGGTCCTGGACTCAGCATCAACACACATGGGCCTTGTGTTTGTGCATGTGCTAGCTCGTTCAATATATGCTGCGCATCCACTGTGTTGCGATACACTTTTAGTTTAAGACCTAACACGCGAAGCTCGTCAACTAAGTTGTAGGTAAATGAATCGATATTATCGATAAGGATAACTTGCAGTGCACTAATGTCGAAGGCCTGATTGTCATGAGCGGGCTTAGTCATTTTACTCTTCTCCTTGACTTAAGGCACTGTTTGCGGTGCTTATCGCATGAATCACCGCCTGTGCTTTTGCGCGTGTTTCGTCGGCTTCAGATTGGGGTATCGAATCTTTGACAACACCTGCGCCGGCCTGAACATAAGCTATATCGTCTTGTACAAAAGCACTGCGGATCACAATACAGGTATCAAAATCACCATGCCCGTTAAAGTAGCCTACCGCACCGCCATAACTGCCACGCCTTGCTTTTTCGGTGGTACGAATCAATGAAGCGGCGCTAACCTTAGGTGCACCAACGAGCGTCCCCATATTCATACAAGCTTGGTAAGCGTGCAGGGCGTCGAGATCATCACGCAGTTGCCCGACTACTCGAGAGACCAAATGCATGACATGCGAATAACGATCAACTTTTAAAAGATCTTTGACAAAACGTGTACCTGGCACAGACACTTTGGCTACGTCGTTTCTCGCGAGGTCTACAAGCATAATATGCTCTGCTTTTTCTTTTTGATCTTGCTGTAAATTGAGTTCTAAGCGGCTATCTAAATCTAGATCGATGCTACCATCGGATCGTTTGCCTCGAGGGCGGGTGCCAGCAATCGGATAAATCTCTACTTGGTTGGTGGCTTTTTCATATTTTAAGGCCGATTCTGGTGACGCACCAAAGATAACAAAATCTTTGTCGTGAATATAAAACATGTAAGGCGAGGGATTGGTTTGCTTTAAACGCTTGTAAGCGAGTAGGGGTTGGGTACAAGACATCGAGAAAGTGCGCGAGGGTACAACTTGAAAAATATCACCATCTAAAATGTGCTTTTGCAAGTCTGATACATCTTTACAATATTCTTCGTCGGATTTATCACAGTTGACTGAAGGCGCATCTACCATGTTTTCGGTAAATGAAACTGTGGATAAATCTTCTAATGCATGGCACAGCGTTTCTACTTGTTGGCTAACCTGAAAGTAGTGCTGCGCGACATCTTCACCAGAAAACACACTACCGAGTAACTCGGTTGTTTTTGTTTGATGATCGATTAATAGCAAGGTTTCAGCGAGATAAAATACATAATCGGCACAGGTATTTTTACCTGCCTTGACCTCGGGCAGTTGCTCAAAGGTCGCGATTAAGTCATAAGCAAAGACACCGGCCAAAAATACTGCGTGATCAATATCGCGAATCGCGTTGACTTGTTTTGATATCGTGCGCAGTACATCTAAGACGGCTGGTTGTTTAAGGCGTGTGTCTTCATCCAAGTTACTATTGGGCTCTGGAAACGAGAATAATACATTTTTGTTGCTTGTAGATTTTACAAAATCACCCAAACTTTGCCTTAAAAAAGGCAGCAGCGACTCGCCATTTTCAGAGGTGGCAACAATGTCTACTTCTTGCCCTTTACACTCTATTCGCAGTGCGGCGTCAATGAGTATTAAACTCTTTAGATCGTCTTTACTATCGATTTCTGCAGATTCGAGTAAGAGCGAGTTTTCTCCCGCTACTTTTTTATAAGCAATGAGGGGATCAGCAATATAGCTGAGTGTTTTCGAAATAGTTTCTACTGTTCCGGGGCTTTGCCCCAGCGCCGACAAACTCATGTTTATTCCTTTGCTATCGTTGTTATGTTACTACTTAGTCGCCAGTGAGGGGCCAATTGTCGGAAACAAAAAAGGCCCTTAAAATGGGCCTTGGAATTCGTGCACACATATGCCGCCAGAGCCCTAGGTCCGGTTGCACCACCACCAGTTGTTGCGTACGTTGTTCGAATTCATATAATACTATCCACTAAAATCTATTTTGATTTTCTGGTGCATAGGAGAATACAAAACGATGCCGATGTCAACCGCAAATATTTGCATTTCTTATAATTAAACAGCAAAGGTTATTGCTTGAAGGTAGATTTACATTCCCATACTACATGCTCAGATGGGCAATTGAGCCCCAAAGAACTGATCATGCGAGCGCAGCAAATGCAAGTCGATATGCTGGCGATTACAGACCATGACAACATTGATGCAATCTCCCAAGCACAAGAGGCAATTAAGGCGTTTAAGGCTAAAATTCAATTAATAAACGGCGTAGAAATCAGCACTAGGTGGCACGGTTTTGAAATTCATGTATTGGGTTTACACTTTGACGAAAACCACACTGGGCTTAAACAATTACTTGCGGAGCAGGGTGAAAAACGCATCACTCGCGCCAGACGTATAACTGAAAAATTGGCTTTTTTGCACATCGATGACTTGTACCAAAAATGCCTAAGTAAAACAGCGGGTATTGTATCGCGCGTGCACATCGCTGAAGTCCTTGTTGAAGAAGGCCATTGCAAGGATTTACAACAGGCCTTTAACAAATTTATTGGCGCAAAAAAGCGTGCTTATGTGCAGCCTGATTGGGTTGAGATGCATGAGGCAGTAAAAGTGATTCAGCAGGCTGGGGGCGCTGCTGTATTGGCGCATCCCTTTCACTATGACATGAAAGCTAAATGGTTACGTAAATTGCTTGTGGCCTTTGCCGAAGCTGGAGGGGATGCAACGGAAGTCACCCACCGTAATATCTCACCAAGCAAACGTGACTTTATTGCAAGCTTGGCGATCGAATACAAACTTAAGGCAAGTATTGGTTCGGATTTTCACGCACCCTCCCGTTGGTGTGAATTAGGCAAAACCACCCACTTGCCAGAGGGTTTGCAAGGCGTTTGGACGGATTGGGTGGGTAAGTAAGCCTTAGGTCTGCGTCATAAAGCACAGCACTCCTTATTTTGAAACCTTAAATGTTTCGACTGTTGAATTCATGCTTTTAATGACGCTTGAAATCTGTTCAAAGCTTTGCAGTACTTCAGTCACCGCGTCAGACGTGTCAGTGGAAATATCTTTCATTTGAGTGACGCCTTGCTGGATTTCACCAACGGTATATATTTGTTCCTGAGTAGCGGCTGCAATTTGTACATTCATGTCTTTAATTTGTTCAGTGGATGAGGCAATACTATCTAACACGGAATCCGCCGAATTCATTTCGCCCATCAACTCGCTTACAAGTTTGCCGTTTGAGTCAATGAGTGTGACGGTATCGGCAGTGCCACTTTGTAAGGTGGTGATCATTTCATCAATTTTTTCTGTAGATTGTTGAGTTCTGGATGCCAACGAGCGTACTTCGTCCGCTACTACTGCAAAGCCTCTGCCTTGCTCTCCAGCTCGAGCTGCTTCGATCGCGGCGTTTAAAGCGAGCAGGTTGGTTTGTTCTGAAATATCACGGATGACATCGATAATCAGGGCAATTTCACTTGAGCTAGAGTTTAACGACGTGATGGCGTCTTGCATGCCTTTCGCACTATCTGACAATTGTTCAACCGATGTTTTTGCTTTTAATATCGCTGAGCGGCCAGCCTGTGTCTCTTCGTAACCTTGATTAGCAGAATTGGATGTGTTGTTCGTGTTTTCTCCAATTTCGTTGATTGCGCCAACAAACCCTTCCATTGAGATCACGATCTTATCGGCAACAGAGCTTTGTTCAGCCATTTTCGATTTAGACTGTTGAGACGAATCGTACAACGGTTTTGTGGCGACGTATAAAATTTCACTCATGTTTGAGATGTCTTTTATCACTGTTTCAAACTGATTTACCATTGCGTTGAAATCTCGGCATACTAAGACCACTTCGTCTTTTGTTGTTTCTTCGTCACAGTCCGTGAGCGTAATTCTTTCAGACAGCGTGTTAGTTTCTCGCATGACTTGCATTTTTGATGATAGTAAGGTCAATTTTTTGCGCATGTCTTTTAAAATGATTAACAAACAACTCGCAGCAATAATCGACAATATGGGCACCACGCTAAATACAAATCCGCGTACAAAACTCGCCACTTCAGGCATTAATACTGCAAATTGATTGGATTCTCTCGCGTTTTTTTCAACCAGATTAATCAATCGATTGAGGGTGTTTGAGTCTTGAGAAAAGGCAGGTTCTCTTAACAGCTGGATAACCTTGAGGGCTTCAGCAGTATCTTTTAAGCCTGACTTACAAATTTCAATCGTTTCGCCAAATCCAACCGCTTGAAACAAAAGTCGCTCGGCAAAATTGAGCCTATCCAAACAAATCTGCACGATTTCGTTTGCTCGTTTCATTAAGCTTTCGATACCTTGCTTTTTGACATCGTTTGAGCGAGCAAAAAGCAGTTCATTGAATATTTCTGGGTTGGATGTGTCTTCAAGGGCGATTGCTCTTATTTGCACCTCGTTTACCGCAAAATAGTGCTCACCCTGCAATTGTGTAAAGGTCTGTATTTTAGCCAGCTCATACACACTGATTAGCACTATACTTACTTGAAATAACAAGGCTGAAATGAGCACGCGAGACTTTGAAGCCATAGACAGGTTGTATAACTTGCGCAACATAATCTTTTCTCCCTAACTTCTTTGCTTTGGCAACAAAAAAACTAGCTCAATAACACTTAAAACCGATAGCCAAACTTCAAGTACGTGCCTGCTGGATCGACCGATACATCGACGCTTCTTTGCGTGTTTACGGCAGCAGTAGACAAATTAGCCGTGGTATCTACGTCGATATATACGTAGCCAATGTCCAAATACCATTGCGGAGATAACTTAACTTTTAAGCCTAGTTGTGCCGCCAAACCTACAGAGCTGTCTAAGCTTACTGTCGTTTCGCCACCGAGTGCACCATTCAGAATAGCCGTGGGTTGCTCGTCGTCAAATAGAGTATAGTTGAGCCCAACACCAATATATGGGTGGACACCTTTCCAAAGCGACGTGTGGGTATAATTGACAAATACCGTGGGAAACAATGCTTCCACACTTGCGATCTGACCAACGCCGGTGAGTGAGCCAGCGGCATAGACGTCAAAATCCATAAATGGCGCTAAATATATCTTACTGCTCCAATTCTCATTGTAATAGTAAGTAAGGCTGCCAAATACAGAAGAAGAGCTTCCCACGTCTACCGCGTTTCCGGGTGGCAGACCTGGACCTGAAATTTCACTGCTGCTGTCGTTTGGACTCAAGTGCAAAAACCCAGCATCAAATGACCAGTTGAAATCACTTTGGTTGGCGTATGCACTGGCTACACCAATAAATAGAGTGAATGGAATAAGTAAAGTAAATCTAACTAAATAAAAAAATCTCACGACCGAGCTCCAAAAACAGTGTGGCGTTGCATCAACCCACATTAAATTAAATGTAAGCCGATCAATTAACGCCTCGAGTCCTTTAGGTTTGCCGGCCAAATTTGCCCTATACGCCTTTATATCGGACGAATGTCGATGTACTTGAGATAATATCTTTACTTTTGAGTGAAATTTGATCGTTAATGATTGGAGGAGAACTTTTGCAGATAAATCCTAAGTCAGTTACACTTCCAAAAAAAATACACCCAATCCCCCCAACAATAACCAAATCAAGCAGAGTAAAGCTTTCCAGCAAGCAAGGAAAATAATGAAAATCAATAGTGTGCAAGAGGAGAGCGGCTGGAAGCTAGGCTTCATAGATGGGTTGCCTTTGCTGGGTGGCTACATTCCAGTTGCCATTTCTTTTGGTGTGATTGCTGCTCAGGCTGGGTTTACAGCTATAGAGGCTACGCTTATTTCGGCCTTAGTTTATGCAGGTGCGTCGCAATTTTTATTGGTGGCTATGGTGGCTGCGGGTTCACCGTTGTGGTTGGCTGTATGTATGACCTTATTAGTCAATGTTCGGCACGTGGTATATGCGCCAAATTTAGCGCCTCACTTAAGCAAAAGCAAGGCTTGGCTTTGGTTAATGCATGGCTTGACTGATCAAGTTTTTGCACTTGCGCATACGCGTTTACCCACATTAGAAGAGTGCCAAAAGTTAAATTGGTTCAAGGGTTTGTCGCTCATCGCTTGGTTCAGTTGGATCGGTGGCACAGCATTGGGTGCGGTAATGGGAGATACCTTAAGCAAACAATGGCCTTTATTGGACGTTGTGCTACCTTTTGCCTTACCTGCGTTGTTTATTGTACTGCTGGCTCCACGCTTTTCAGACAAATCTTGGTGTATAGCTCTGTCCCTGACTATTGTTTTTGCATTGTTTATTACAATGTCGGCGTTTAAGCATGCCGCAATCCCTCTAGCGGCTGCTGCTGGGGCGATCAGCTTTTTTATTCTTAACTATGATTGCAAGCGGAGGCAAACAATTGCGAAGTGAAATTTGGATGGTAATTGTGATTGTTGCGCTGGGTACCTACGCCTTGCGAGTTATCCCTTTGATTTGGACTCAACGCCACTTGAGCAAACGCGATAATAACCATGGTGACGCAAAACTGCCTGTTTGGATAAGTGTACTCGGACCATTAATGATTGCATCTATGCTCGGCGTGTCGCTTATTCCAAAATCTATTTCCGCAGAAAGCTGGGTAGCAACGATTATTGCTGTAGTTGGTACGGTCATAATTTGGCGAAAGTTTGGTGGGCTTGGGATCCCTGTTTTATTAGGTGTCAGTACCTTTGGTTTGGTGTATGGGATAGGGAGCATGCTCCCTAGTTTTTAAGGGGCGAATTGCAGCCCTTTCCGAAAGATTCAGGTGAGCGCATAAAGTTGCAGTGCAACGATGCTTAATAATATCGCAATTGTGGTATCGAATATTCGCCAACGCGTCGGTGAGCTAAGCAAGACTTTTAGCTTGGGCGAAAATAACACCAAACTGCTAAACCAAACGAGTGATGCGAGACATGCTCCCATGGCAAATAACATGGGGGACGCTTGCACTGCGCCTATACTACCAAGCAATAACACAGTATCGAGGTAAACATGTGGATTTAACAGACTTATTGCCAGCGCTGTGAACGCCGTTTGCTGCCATGGGGCAGCTGTGGTGTCAGTCAGTTGTAAACCTGAAGTGCCGACTATAGCGCGTTTCAATGAACTAAAGGCTAAGTAACACAGCATGACAATCCCACCCCAAGTGAACCACGGTAAAATGCTGGGTAACCATAGCTTAATTTCATTTGCGGCAAATACCCCGAGTACGATGAGTGACGCATCGCATACTATACAAACACCAGCAATGGCTAAACGATTTGCGCCGGCCATGCTTTGGCTCAGCACCCAAATATTTTGTGCGCCTATGGCGATGATCAAACTTAGGCCTACAGAAGCACCAGATAAAAACGACACGCTCATATCCTCAAAAGAGATGATTTTGGTGGTGAGTAGCTTAGGCAGCGTGCTAGTATAAATCCAATGAATAATTTTATTGTTTAATGCGCTAAACTCATGATTGATTATCACTTGCTTGAAGCTTTGCATGCAGTCATCTCCGAAGGTGGGTTTGAACGTGCAGCCAAAACCTTATTTATTACGCAATCTGCAGTCAGTAGGCGTATTCATCACTTGGAGTCATCAATGGGTGAGCCTGTAATCATTCGCAATAAACCGCCGATGCCTACTCCATTCGGTCAGCGACTGCTCAATCACTACCAACAAGTAAGACAGTTAGAAATTGCCTTAGCGCTACCGAATTTGGACGAACAAACAAAGCCTAGTCCGCCCCTGTTAGTCAAGCTCGCGACTAATGCTGATTCGTTGGCGACGTGGCTGCCAGAAGCATTGGCCGTCTCACGAGAAAAAACCGCGCAGCAATACCAGTTTGATATTGTGGTTGACGATCAAAGCGTTGCATTAAAACGCATGAAGTCGGGTGAAGTGATGGCTTGCGTATGTTCGAGTAAAACCCCCGTCAATGGCGGTAAATCCTTAGCTTTGGGCGCCATGCGCTATCACATTGTTGCGAGTCCTCGATTTGTTGATACCTATCGTTATTCAAACCCAAGTGAGCTTGCCAAACTGCCTTGTTTGGTATTTGATGAAAACGACAAATTACAGCACCAGTTTTTAGCCGATCTTGGCGCACAGTCGCCAACTATTGTGCATTATTGCCCGTCGACAGAAGGGTTTTTACAAGCGGCATTGGCTGGTTTAGGCTTTGGCTTGTTGCCAGCATTGCAACTGGCGAATACGATTGAATCAGGAGTACTCGTTGATTTGATGCCCGGTCACTGGGTTGATGTGGCATTGTATTGGCACTATTGGCAAACAGAAAGCCCGCCCTTAATGATCTTGCGAGAGCATGTGCTCGCTGTTGCTTCAAAACGGCTGGAGTCTTTGTAAGGCGCTCATGCTTAATCTAAATGCCAATAAGGTTCATCACCAAAATAACTCACGAGAAAATCAATCAAGCGCCTAAGCCTTTGTGATAAATGACGCGTCTGTGGATAAACCGCATATGCATCAATTGATTTACCTTGCACTTGATCACAGAGTAAAGGTTTGAGCAGCCCTGCGTTGATTGCGTCATAACAGATAAAGTCAGGCGTAAACAGCAAACCTCTTCCGGCAATTGCCTCATCGCACAAATAATCACCATTGTTAGCGCTAAGTATCACGGGGATTTTGATGGAGACTTCTTTCCCATCTTTGGCTACTAACTGCCAACTGTCGGGTACGAGGCTATAGCGAAGGCGAACGTGCCCTTGTGTTAATAAATCGTCCACTGATCTTGGTTCACCGTAGCGTTGCAAATAGCTAGGGCTGGCGCACAATACCGGTCGCACTTGGGTAAGCCGCCTGGCAATGAGATTAGAATCAGAAAGCTTGGCAATTCTTATCGCTACGTCATAACCTTCTTCAATCAAGTCGACTTTTCTATCGTTGAAGTCAAGGTCAAACTTGATGTCGGGATGCTGGTCGTTGAATTGACGTAAAGCTGGTGCAAGATGTTTAATGCCGAATGAAAATGGAGCCGAAACTCTAATGTTGCCGCTGAGTGCATAGTGCTGGTCTTTGATACTCGATTCAATTTCCGCCAAATCTTCAATGATGCGAATGGATTGCTGATAATAGGATCTTCCCGATTCGGTCAGCGTTTGTGAGCGAGTTGTTCGAGTAAGTAATGTTACACCCAGTCGCTTTTCCAATTCGCTTAAGCGCCTGCTTACTGCCGACTTTACGGTATCTAATTGCTCTGCTGCTTTGGTAATGCTTCCCGCTTCTACAATACGAACAAAGGTTTGCATATCTTCAAATTGATTCATTCTCGTAATTCCCTATTTATTGTTCAAATAAAAAGAACAATAAATTCGATTTTACAGTGTTTTTCTTTTTTTTAGCAACCGTAAAATAGTGAACATAGCTCAACATAAAAGGTGAAAACAATGTCTCAGTCTCAACAAAATACCATTTTATCGATTAATTCTAGTGGCCGCTATGAGGGCTCAGTTACACGACAGGTCTCGGCGAAATTGATTGAAGAATTAAAAGCTGCTTCACCAACATTGCGCGTAAATAGTCGCGATTTGGCGAAGGGCTTGCCGTTTATCGACGAACAGTGGATTAATGCAAATTTTACCGATCCCGCTGAAAGAGAAGCTACTCAGAAAGAAAAGCTGGCATTTTCAGATAGTTTAGTAGAAGAATTGCAGGCTGCGGAAAAAATCGTGATTGCATCACCAGTGTATAATTTTAGCATTCCTGCGGTCTTGAAAGCGTGGGTAGATTTAATCGCGAGAGCAAGATTGACTTTTCGCTATACTGATAAAGGACCAGAGGGTTTATTAAAGGGTAAAAAAGCTTACTTGGTGATGGCTTCTGGGGGCGTACCAATTGAAAGTGAAATGGATCTCGCGACCAAATATTTAAAGCAAGTGTTGGCTTTTGTGGGGATTACCGATGTTTCTGTAATTGACGCAACAAAAGTCGATCTGACGACCGAGAACATTTTGTCTGACGCTGAAGTGGCAGAAGAGAGCTAAAGGTTTTTAGACGTTTTTTATGCTACCTTACAGTTTTAAACTATTTGTATAGGCTAGGCATGCAGTACCTGAGTGCAGTTTCAATTTTGGTAGAAGAGTATGACTCCGTCATTTCATGGTTCACGCGGTGCTTGAATTTTGAGGTATTAGTTGATCAAGTAGTGACGGAAGACATGCGGTTTGTGCGCCTAGCACCAAGTAAGGACGCCAGCTTGTCTATTGTACTTAATAGAGTCACTGGTGAGAATGCCAAGTACATAGGAAAGCAAGCCGGTGATGACGTCCTGATGTTTCTCAATACAGATGATTTTGATGCCAGTTATCAAGATATGTTGCAACAAGGCGTGGAATTTTGTGAAGCGCCCAGAAACGAGGTTTACGCAAAGGTCGTGGTATTTAAAGATTGTTTGGGTAACAAATGGGATTTGTTGGAGCCAACAGGGTTAAATTAAAACCTAGTTTGACTTGTTATTGTATAAAACAGTATGAACCCATCATCATTTGTAGTTGATGATGTAAATGCAAAAATATCATACCAATAAAAATATCGAATACTTAGGGGAATAACATGTGTGATGATTTTACCGAACAAGACAATGAAAAATTCAGGCAAGCAGGTGGACAATTCAACCGCCGAGATTTCAGTAAGTTAAGTGTTGCTGCTGTAGTTTCACTTTGTTTTGGAGGGCTTGCCAATGCCTCAGCAGTGCTAAGCACCGAACTGACTGAATCAGAAGTAGACGTGCCTATGCAAAACGGCGTGTCTGACTCGTATTTTGTTCATCCTGCAAAGGGGCAATATCCGGGTATTTTGTTGTGGCCTGATATACGAGGACTTCGTCCAGCGTTTAAGGCAATGGCTAGGCGCTTGGCCGCTGAAGGGTATGCCGTTTTAGTCGTTAATCCTTTTTATAGAGACGCAAAAGCGCCAGTTGTTAGTCCTGGTGAGCAATTTAGTGATCCCAAGGTACGGGAAAGGTTGATCCCTTTTTATCGGAATCTCAATCATCAAGCGAGCATGTCTGACGCTCGCGATTACATTGCGTTTATTGATAAACAGAGTGCAGTCGATACTACTCGAAAAATTGGCACAGCTGGTTATTGTATGGGGGGGCCACTTATTATGCGTACTGCGGGTGCAGTGCCAACACGAGTTGGTGCGGCAGCATCATTTCATGGGGGTGGTTTAGTAACTGAAGAAAGCGATAGTCCACATTTACTGATTGCAAATTCACCCGCTCATGTATTACATGCCATTGCAGAAAACGATGATGAACGCTTCCCCTCTGTAAAGCATGATCTTGCAAAGGCCTATAAAGCTGCGGGTGTACCTGCGGAAATAGAGGTGTACAAAGGTACCTTGCATGGTTGGTGTCCGCCAGATTCGAGTGTATACAACGAACAACAAGCCGAAAAAGCTTGGGCTCGAATGTTGGCATTGTTTAAAACAGCCTTAGTGTAATGCTCAAAGTATTGGTATGCGCAACCCACAATGTTTTCGACATCAGCGGGGGCGCTTTTTCGCTTTCGTCGGTGTGCCTCAATGACTTTTCCTTCAAAAGCAAAGGGACTGTTACTCAATGAGGCGTTGCTTATTTACCTTACTTGCGTTTGTTGTTTTATTTGCATTACCTGCCTTGGCAAGTGAGCCGAAAATAAATGGCATCAGCTTTGTTGCCTCTCGCGATAAAACTGAGCAAGAACATATCGCGCCTTTAGTTAATACTTATGCTAACTATGCTGCAGTTATGCCGTATGGTTACGTTCCTTCAAATGAATCTCCAACTGTTATTTTTAACTCCGACAGACAGTGGTATGGGGAAAGAATAGTAGGCGTAAAAGATGTAATAAAGCAACTGAAAAGCAATAAGATTAAAACGATGCTTAAACCTCACTTGTGGCTGCGCGGTGGCGTTTACACTAGACATTTAGGTTTTCAGTCAGAACAACAATGGCAGGCATTTGAGCAAGCATATTCACATTTTATTATGACTTACGCCAAAGTAGCGGAAGATGAAAAAGTCGATATTTTTTGTATTGGAACCGAGTTAGAAACCTTTGTAAAACAACGACCCAAATATTGGCGCGCGTTAATATCAAAAATCAAGCATGTTTATTCAGGCAAACTCACCTATGCTGCAAATTGGGATGAATATACACACGTGCCGTTTTGGACACAGTTGGACTATATAGGCGTAGATGGCTACTTTCCATTGAGCGATGCACATACCCCAAGTATTGATAACATCGTGCAAGCGTGGGAGAAATGGAAACCTGAATTGGCTGATACAGCGCAAGGTTTCAAACGGCCTATATTATTTACCGAATGGGGCTTTCGCAGCGTAGATCACACCGCAAAAGCGCCTTGGGATCATTCAAAGAAGCTATCTGCTCCTAACTTAGCTGGTCAAGCTTCTGCTATCGAGGGTACGCTCATTTCTTTGTGGTCTGAGCCTTGGTTTGCAGGTGGTTTTATCTGGAAATGGTTTACTTACCACGACAAGGCTGGAGGTGAACTCGACAATAGGTTTACACCGCAAAATAAACCTTCGGAGCGGGTTTTACGCGCTTTTTTCGCGCCGCAATAAAAATATAAGTAAATTCAACAGGTATGCCAGTTGTTTGGTATACTTACAATCAAGTACTTACCTGCGTGCATCCGTTTTAATCATGAGTCAATTTTTTTACATACACCCTGACAATCCCCAGGCACGTTTGGTTAAGCAAACTTGCGAACTCGTGCAAAAAGGGGAGGTTATCGTATACCCCACGGATTCTGGTTATGCAATAGGCTGCCAAATGGAAAATAAGAAGGCGCTGGAACAAATTTGTCGGATTAGAAATATCGGCAAGGATCATAATTTCACCTTGATGTGTCGCGGCATGTCTGAGTTATCAGAATATGCAAGGGTTGATAATATTGCGTTTCGTCAAATCAAAAACAATACACCAGGCCCCTATACTTTTATTTTGAAAGCGACTAAAGAAGTTCCCAAACGTTTACAAAACCCCAAGCGCAAGACCATTGGTATTCGGGTGCCAGATAACAACATAGCCTTGGCTATTTTAGAAGAGTTGGGTGAGCCCTTGATGTCTACTACACTGATCTTGCCAAATGAAGATGTTGCTGAGTCTGATCCCGACGAAATACGCGAAAAATTAGAAAGACAAGTCGGCTTAATCATTCATGGGGGCTACCTTGGAGAGCAACCGACAACGGTTATCGACTTGTCGGATGGAGAAGCCCTTATCATACGAGAAGGCAGTGGTGACACTTTGCCTTTTGAAGACTAGAACGAGTAAGCATCGTGAGTACGGTCGAATCACCTGAACAGGCGAGCGAAACCAAGGTTTCAGAACAACTCACACAACAACAACCGCTCGCATTAGCTTTCGTCAATGGCGAAGCGCTTATCGAGAAACCCGAAGATTTGTATATACCTCCCGATGCCTTGGAGGTCATCTTAGAGACATTTGAAGGCCCCTTAGATCTGCTTCTATATCTAATTCGCAAACAAAAATTTGATATTGTCGAATTACCTGTGCTTCAAGTTACCAAGCAATACATGGAATACGTTGAGTTAATGACAGATATCAAGTTGGAGCTGGCGGGAGAGTATCTGGTGATGGCCGCTATGTTGGCAGAAATTAAAAGCCGACTATTATTACCCAAACATGAAGCAGATGACGAAGATGAAGGCGATCCAAGAGCCGAACTGATTCGTCGCTTGAAGGAATACGAGTTAATAAAGAAAGCGGCCGAAGCCTTGGATGGAGCCCCAAGGATGCAACGTGATTTTCACCCAGCAAAAGCTGAAGCTAGCGATGAAGTACAACCAATTAAGCATTTACCCCAAGTCAGTTTGCAAGAGTTGGCTTTGGCATTTGCTGGGGTAATGCAGCGAGCAAAAGCGTTTGAGCACCACCAAATAGAGAAGGAAGTCCTTTCAACCCGAGAGCGCATGAGTATGCTCTTGCAGCGTTTAAGACACGACCGCTACACACGCTTTGACGAGCTAATACGCGCAGAAGAAGGAAAAGCAGGTGTCGTGGTGAGTTTTATTGCTATGTTAGAATTAGCAAAAGAAGGATTGGTTGTGATTGAGCAAGCCAAGCCTTATGCAAATATACATGTTAAACTGGGCGCTTATGAGCAAGATATCTGATCTGCAACTCAAACAATTATTAGAAGCTGCTATTTTTGTTGCTGATGAACCTTTGTCTACCGACAAGCTGCGAGCGACGGTGCTCAGTGAACTCACGGTATCTACTCGGCAGCTAAATAAGGCTCTTAAGGAGCTTGAACTTGACTACGCGCCGCGTGGTATTCAGTTGGTCAAGGTAGCCTCAGGGTATCGCTTTCAGTCTAATGCGGGACTATCACAGTTATTGAGTCGATTGTGGCAAGAAACGGTGCCCAAATACTCTAGAGCCATGCTAGAAACTCTATCTCTCATCGCTTACCGGCAGCCGATAACAAGAGGTGAAATCGAAGAGATTCGAGGTGTTGCAGTGAGTAGTAACATTATTAAAAGCTTGTCCGAACGCGAATGGATAAAAATTGTTGGGCATAAAGAGGTGCCGGGGCGGCCTGCATTATACGCGACGACAAATACCTTTTTGGATTACTTTGCCCTTTCATCATTATCCGAACTGCCCTCTGCCACCCTGTTTGAAGGGCAGGGCGATAAGCATGATAGCAGCCATGCGCTCGGTGAAACGAAGGATGAGGCAAATAACAAAGCAGCAAATATTGCAATAGATGAGCAAAGTGCCATTGAACAGCAAGAAATATTACTGGATGACAGGCTGGAAGAAACAGCAAAGCCCGAATCAGCAGAAAAATTACATTGAGTGACATTACATAACATGCCTGAAAAAAATACATCAGAAAAACTACAAAAAGTTTTGGCGAACAACGGCGTTGGTTCACGACGAGAAATGGAAAAGTGGATTGAACAAGGGAGAGTATCTGTTAACGGCAAGATTGCTACGCTGGGTGACCGTGTTGAAATAAACGACCAAATTCGCGTTGACGGTCATCAAATATCTAGGCAAAAGGAGAGGTCTCCTTGTCGCGTATTGATGTACAACAAGCCAGAAGGTGAAATCTGTTCACTCAAAGACCCAGATGGCAGGCCAACGGTGTTTGAACGCTTGCCCCGTTTGGTGGGTGAGCGGTGGATAGGTATTGGTAGATTGGATATCAATACCAGTGGTTTGTTACTGTTTACGAATGACGGAGAGCTTGCGAACCGTTTGATGCATCCCTCATATGAAATTGAGCGAGAATATGCGGTGCGCGTATTTGGTGAAGTCACACCCGCTATATTACGCAGCTTGACAAATGGAGTCGAGCTAGAAGACGGATTAGCAAAGTTCAATTCTATCCATGTGCGTGCAGGTGAAGATGAAGGATTGAACCACTGGTATAACGTAACGCTCAGTGAAGGGCGGAATCGCGAAGTACGCCGCTTGTGGGAGTCGCAAGGCTTAAAGGTCAGCCGTTTGATGCGTGTGCGCTATGGGAATTTGGAAATGTTCAAACGATTGCCTCAGGGAGCTTGGGTAGAGCTTGATTTAAGCAATGTCAATGAACTACGAAAAATGGCAAAACTTGCGCCCGAAACAGAAACCAAAGTGCATGACCAAGATAAGCTCGATCATACAAAACTTAGCCGAATGCGCCGTTCTTTGCGTAAACACAAGCAAACAAAAGTGCTTGGGCAGCGTCACCGGACAAAAACAAGAAGCCAAAAATAATGCGTGTTGCCTTAGGAATTGAATATCAAGGAGAAGCGTTTAAAGGTTGGCAGCGACAAGCGAACGTAAGTAGCGTACAGGGCAACATTGAGCGTTGTTTGGCTGGTATCCTTACTGAAAAAGTTGATGTAGTTTGCGCTGGGCGCACCGATGCTGGGGTGCACGCAACCAATCAAGTTGTCCATTTTGATACCGATAAAACGCGTCCTGTCAGCGCGTTTACGCTTGGAATGAACGCCAATTTGCCGAGTACCATTGCTGTGCGTTGGGCGCAGGAAGTAAAAAGTGATTTTCACGCTCGATTTAGTGCAACTGCACGTCGGTATCGCTATATTATTTTTAATCACACATTAAGGCCTGGTATTTTATCATGTGGTGTTACTCATGTGCATCGCCCCTTAAATGCCGAAATTATGCACGAAGCTGCACAGTGCTTACTTGGTGAAAATGATTTCACTAGTTTTCGTGCGGCTCATTGTCAATCAAATTCGCCTTGTCGCCATATGAACGAAATTTCAGTCAAACGCGCAGGTCAATATATTGTTGTCGAAGTTGAGGCCAATGCCTTTTTGCATCATATGGTGCGAAATATAGTGGGATCACTGATAGAAGTCGGCGCTGGAGAGCAAAGCGTAGCTTGGTTTACCGGACTATTAGCCTTAAGAGATCGAACAAAAGCGGCGGCGACGGCAAAACCCAATGGTCTTTATTTGGTGAAAGTGACCTACCCATCTTGCTATAACATTCCACAGCCTCCTTTAGGTCCCTTGTTTCTAAATTAAACGCTTGAAAATTACTGATCAGATTTCTATGAATTAGGTTTTTTAGTTGGGAGTAATGTGATTTAATTGGGCGCAATTGCGCGCCTTGTCTAGGTACGCCCGAGTTTTAGCTAAAAAGCGCTCGCGCTTCGAATAAAAATTAACAGGATTTATGAATGAGCTGGATCGAAAAGATACTGCCTAAAACCAAATCATCAATTAAAAGTAATGTACCAGAAGGCATTTGGACGAAGTGTACGTCCTGCCAGTCTGTATTGTATAAGTCTGAATTAGAAAAACAGTTAGAAGTATGCCCTAAGTGTGGGCACCACATGCGTATTACCGCACGGGCTCGATTGAATGCCTTTTTAGACAGTGCGGGTCGTGAGGAAATTGCCGCTGATCTAGAGCCTCAGGATATACTTAAGTTCAAAGACTCTAAACGTTACAAAGATAGAATTTCAGCTGCGCAAAAAAATACTAATGAAAAAGACGCATTGATCGTAATGAAAGGCTCACTAAACGGTATGCCCGTGGTAGCCGCTTCTTTTGAATTTGCGTTTATGGGCGGCTCTATGGCGTCTGTTGTGGGGGCAAAGTTTGTCGCTGGGGTCAATGCGGCAATCAAGAACAACTGTCCTTTTGTGTGTTTTTCTACCTCTGGCGGCGCACGTATGCAAGAAGCCTTGTTATCACTAATGCAAATGGCAAAAACGAGTGCTGCTTTAGCGAAATTAAGTGAGCGAGGTTTACCGTACATTTCGGTGTTAACCGATCCGACAATGGGCGGTGTATCCGCTAGCTTAGCTATGCTTGGTGATATAAATGTTGCTGAGCCCAAAGCCTTAATCGGATTTGCAGGGCCGCGAGTGATTGAGCAAACTGTTCGCGAAAAATTGCCTGAAGGCTTTCAAAGGAGTGAATTCCTGTTAGAAAAAGGCGCGATTGATATGATTGTTGACAGGCGTGAAATGAAAGATACTTTACATCGAATTCTTTCTAAACTTCACGTGAGTGCCAGCCCCGTCGCAGAGTTACCTGCAAGCGACGATGCCTAAACGCTATTAAAATGCCTAAGACTTTAGCTCAGTGGTTACGTTTCATTGAGCAAAACCACCCAAGTGAAATCGACATGGGTCTATCAAGAACACAGCAAGTACTTGATAGACTATGTCTAGATATGTCAAATACTCGGGTCGTTACTGTCGCCGGTACCAACGGGAAAGGCACGACATGTACGACTATCGAAAGTGTCCTACAGTCCAGTGGCTTAACTGTCGGCAGATATGCGTCTCCTCATATGTTGCGCTTTAATGAGCGGATAGTGGTAAATGGTGAAGAAGCCGATGACGCGGATATATGCTACGCTTTCGAGCAAGTATGCAATGCACAAAAAGCCATACCACTGACCTATTTTGAGTATGCAACCCTAGCGGCGTTAGTTTGTTTTGTCTCTGCTAAGGTCGATGTAATTGTGCTTGAGGTGGGCTTAGGTGGCCGTTTAGATGCAACAAATGTACTCGATGCAAATGTAGCGGTTATCACCAGTATCGGCTTTGATCATCAAGACTGGTTGGGTGACACATTGCAGCAAATTGCTCGTGAAAAAGCCGGTATTATTAAACCAAAGTCTCGAGTAGTGCTTGGTTTTAAAGCTGAAGAAGTTGGCTTGTCATTGCCTCTGCAAGCCGAGGCGAATGGTGACAACAGTATATGGCAAGCGGGTGTCGATTTTAAGCTGTTTGAGGCGGGTGACGCTGCGATGCATGATGATGCTAAATTCGACAAAAGCCGAGGGCTAATCAATCCGCAGCTAGTGCCAACTGCAACAGAACTAGACGCACCTATAGAGTATGTTTGGCAGAATCAACAAGTCCCGAATCAAAATGTGATGACGGCTATTGCTGCACTTTGGCAATTGACCTATGTACTTGAAAAACAAAAGCGAGAACGACTGCTACATTGTCTACTTGACAAAACACGGATTGAAACGAGTATTCAAAAAGTGCGTTTATTGGGAAGGGTACAGACGCTTTCTACTTCGCCTTTGGTTTTAGCTGACGTGGCACACAATCAGCAAGCGGCAGAGTATTTGGCCTCTCAGCTACAGTGTTTACCGCAGGGTATTGAGAATCTTAACGAGCATTTGGCTGAAAACCTTACTTTTCACTTTGTCGTTGGTATGCTAAAAGACAAGAATATTGACACCACTTTACAAGCCATGAGCGCAATTAAGGCGCGTTGGTATCCCTGTACACTTGGTTCATTACGCGGTGAATCTGCTGAACGTTTGATTCAGTATTTGAAAAGTAATGGGCAGGATATTGTCGGCCCTTTTGACTCAGTTGAAGCGGGGCTTGATAAGGCGCTTGAATGCGCCATATCAACTGATATTATATGTGTATTCGGGTCATTTTTAACCGTGGCTGAAGCTATTCCTCGATTTGTAGATAGGGAAGTTTTGTAAAATGTCTAGCGCACTAAAGAACAGAATTGTTGGCACAGTGATCGTGGTTGCGCTTGCTGTCATTTTATTGCCTCAATTTTTGGACGGCGAAAAAAATGTTAGCAACAAGTCTTTTGTTGACGTGCCGCCAGCCCCTGCAGAGCTCGAAATCCCTGCTGAGAGTGAATTTGACCGAGAGGCCATTAAACAAACAGTGAGTCGCCCTTTGGATATTGTCGATGAACAGCCAGTCGATGGTGGGGAAATTGCCGTTACACCGGAAGGTGCTACTTCAAATATTGGTGATGATAGTCGTGTTGATTCTACAGATTCGTCAGCAAGCCAGCTTGCTAGCTCTAGCATTCGAGAAGAAAGCGTAGCAAAAGAAGCGGCAACAAAAGAGCAAAATGCCCCTGAGTTGCAAGAAGAATTGCCGCAAATTGAGATAAAAAACTCAGGTTGGGTTATTCAGCTCGGTAGTTTTAGTGATCAAGCTAATGCAAAAAAACTGATGCGCAATGTCAGAAGTGCAGGGTACAGAGTCTACAGTAGACCCATTCAAACTCGCTTGGGCGTGTTGACAAAGGTGTTTGTGGGGCCTGAGTTAGTTAAATCAGAATTAGAAAATGCCTTGCCTCATTTAAAAGAAATTACCGGCTTAAGTGGCAAAATAACTGAATTTGAGGTTAGCGCTCAGTAATCTTATCTGATAAACTTCGCGCCAAATTTATGTGGCACTTAATTTATTTGGGATCATCAATAAATGAATTGGTTCGACTTCACGATATTGGGCGTAATTGCGTTTTCCGCCGTTATCAGTATCGTTAGAGGGTTTGTTAAAGAAGCCATATCGCTTGTTGTTTGGATCTCCGCTTTTTTTATTGCACGCCAATTTTATCCAAACCTGTCTCACTTACTTACAAGATTTGAAGATGAACTTGTAAGAAATGGCGTTGCTATCGCCATTTTGTTTTTTGGCACCCTTTTGGCGGGTGCGCTGCTCAATTATATTATCTCCCAACTCGTCAAAGTCACTGGCTTGTCTGGCACAGACCGAGCATTGGGCGCTGTATTTGGTGCCATTCGCGGAGTATTATTCGTGAGTGCCGCTTTATTCTTCTTAGATACATTTACCTCTGCCTCAGAAGCAGAATGGTGGGTGTCTTCCATTCTTATTCCTGAGTTTGGTTTTATTATTGAATGGTTTTTTGAATTTGTGAAAAAAGGCTCAAGCTTTATTTCGCCTCAACAGTAAAGGTCTTTGTATGTGTGGTATTGTCGGTATTGTCGGAAAAGAGCCAGTAAATCAATCGATTTATGACGCACTTATCGTATTGCAGCATAGAGGACAAGACGCTGCGGGCATTATGACAATTGAAAACAATATGTTTAATTTGCGCAAAGCAAATGGTTTGGTCAGAGACGTATTTCACACTCGTCATATGAAGCGATTAAGTGGTAATGTGGGCATTGGGCACTGTCGATACCCAACTGCCGGTACATCGAGTTCTGCAGAAGCCCAGCCATTTTACGTTAATTCTCCTTTTGGTATTGCATTTGCTCACAATGGCAACCTGACCAATGCCCACGAATTACAAGAAGAAGTATTTCGCATTGCCCGTCGTCACATTAATACCAGTTCAGACTCCGAGTTACTCTTAAATATTATCGCGCATGAGCTGCAGTCCAATGCTAGCCTGAGTATTCAACCCGATGACATTTTTGACGCGGTAGAAAAAGTACACGAAAAAATTCGTGGTGCCTATGCAGTAGTTGCTGCGGTGATTGGTTACGGTATGGTCGCATTTCGTGACCCGCATGGTATTCGTCCTTTGGTCTTGGGTAAACGCCAGACAGAAAAAGGTGACGAGTATATGGTGGCCTCAGAGAGTGTGGCTTTAGACGCAGTCGGCTTTCAGTTTGTGCGGGATGTGGCACCCGGTGAAGCTATTTACGTGACTGAAGAAGGTCAGTTGTATACGCGTCAATGTGCTAAAAATCCCGTGTGTCACCCTTGTATTTTTGAATTCGTTTATTTTGCGAGACCAGACTCATTTATTGATGGCATTTCTGTCTATGCTTCTCGCGTAAATATGGGGACAAAGCTCGGCGAGAAAATCAAGCGCGAGTGGGCTGATAAAGATATTGATGTTGTTATTCCGATCCCAGAAACATCGATGGACGTGGCGCTACAAATTGCCAATACGCTTGGCTTGCCTTATCGACAGGGCTTTGTAAAAAACCGTTACATCGGACGCACCTTTATTATGCCTGGGCAAACAATGCGCCGTAAATCAGTTAGACGAAAACTTAACGCTATATCATCAGAGTTTAAAGGCAAGAATGTATTGCTGGTGGATGACTCAATTGTACGCGGCACAACGTCTGAGCAAATTATTGAAATGGCTAGAGAATCGGGTGCCAATAAAGTGTATTTTGCTTCTGCTGCGCCAGAAATCAGGTTTCCTAACGTATATGGTATCGACATGCCTTCTGCGGTAGAGTTGATTGCGTACGGCAGAGAAATCGAACAAATAAAGGATTGTATTAAAGCCGACGGTTTAATCTTCCAAAACATTGACGATCTTGTCGACGCAGTGTCATTGGAAAATAAAGCCATAACCAAGTTTGAAACTTCGGTATTTGATGGCGACTACGTGACAGGCGATGTAGATCAAGCGTATCTGGAGTCAATTGATAAAGCTAGAAGTGAGTCTGCTAAGAGCGCACCGCGTATTCAGGCAGAGCTGACAAATCTAGAAATGCACAATATGGGGACAGACTAAGCAGTAGCGGCTATGTCCAAGAAATCACCGTGAAATCACGTTGGCACGCTTTTGACGGTTTGGAACATAGCCCAGCAGATTATTTGTATTAACTAAATAATCTGCACTTGTGGGATCAACAAAAAAATAAAGACTTCCGCTTAGGCATATTGCGGACCTAATCCTAAGCTCCACAAAATAACAGACCCCGCCATTAGTATAACCATTAGTACTAAGCCACAAGTGACTACCGAGCTAGAAAATATGAAACCTTTTTCTTCAGGGATGTGCAGCATTATAGGTACGCCTGAGTACAAAAGATAAACTGAGTAAGAAATACCCACAAGTACTACTATCATTAAAAACCACAGTTCGGGGTAGAAAGCACCAAATCCTGCCATAAATAGCGGTGTAGCGGTATATGCAGCAATTTCGAGACTTTGTGTATAGTTAGGCTCTGCGTCAAATGACTTTGCGAGTTCGTGAATGAGAATCGCTAGAGCAATAACGCCAACGATGAGTCCAAAATACATAGCAACAGACATTGCTAGAGCGCTGTCATGGGTAAGTTTTATTGTATCAGCAGTTGCACCTGCACCAATACTCCAACCTAGTACACTTGATGAATAATACGCCATTCCAGATGGAATAAGCGCGATGAATAGTATGTGTGTTAACGCATACACATAGGATTCATGCTTTTTGTCAATGGTTTTCCACTCTTCTTTGGGGTGGGTGTAAATACCAAACAAATGATTTAATATCACAAATATTGCTCCTAAATAAAAGCGATTCATGCTCGCTCAAATCTAAAACTTGGTCGTCTCTTATCCTAAGAGCAATGGCCAAGCACACACTACATCAACTAGTGATGTTATTTTCGACTATAAGGCATTAACAATGAATTAACAAGTGCCGACTAAAAATATCGGAACCACGGGGATTTTGGATAGGAATACGCGATATCGTAAAGCTACAAGCGACTGACGGATTGTGTTGATATGCGATGTAGTTGGCGATGTTTGAGATGCCGGTCGATTGTGCGTTTGGCCTTGTTTGTCAGTTGCGTTATCGCATTTTCGAGATTGTCAGCTTTAACTTTTAGGTGAATTTTATTTGTGCCAGATAGATTGAACTTTGTCTCGGTAACAATTAATTGACTGCCATCTGCGCTAGTTTCTTCTTTTACATCAATGATGAAGTTGTCGATCACTGAAACATAGCGCGAGAGGCTGAGCGCTAAGCGAGTATCAATCATATTCCTGTCTGTTTCGCTTATCTTGAATTGCGCGGAATTGAGTTTATGTTGCATGTCCGACTATTAGTTACTTTCTCCGATGACTTAAACATAACAACAAAAAGTGAACAAAAAAATTCGATTAAAAGTATAAGAAACAATCGAAAAAAATGATGGATCCCTTGGAACAATAATTAATGGCAGATAATTTTAACTATAAACACCTGCACTACTTTTGGGTTGTGGCAACAGAAGGGAGTATTGCTCGTGCTGCCGATAAACTATTCATTACGCCACAGACGATAAGTGGTCAGTTAAGTATGTTGGAGGAGCGCATTGGTCAACCGCTTTTTGACCGCGTTGGGAGACGATTGCGATTGACCGAAACTGGGCGTTTAGTTTTGCGTTACGCCGACGAAATATTTGAGCTGGGCAAGGAATTAAATGATGTACTGAGAGGCGCGCCGTTGGTCGGTACATCAGAATTCATTATCAGTGCGGCGAGTGCTTTACCGAAGACCATTGTGTACAAAATTTTAGAGCCTGCACTCAATTTATCCAAAGATTTAAGCATCCTGTGTAAAGAAGGGCCGGTAGAAACGATATTGGGTGAGTTGGCGGTGCACGAAGTTGATATGGTACTAACAGATACGCCCTTATCAAGTGCATATAGCATCAAAGCTTATAATCACTATTTAGGGCAGTCCAGCCTGACGTTTTTTGCATCACCGGACTTAGCCAAGCAGTTAAGCGGAACTTTTCCAGCCTGTTTAAACGACCAGCCAATATTGCTGCCCACCAAGCAATATGCAGTTAGACAGCTCTTTGACAAATGGTGCCAAGATTCCAATATTTTCCCGATTGTGAGAGGGCAATATGACGACAGTGCTTTGATGAAGAGTTTTGGCAGAGCAGGCTTTGGTATATTTTTTATGCCAAGCATCATCGAACAGGAGGTCGTAGAGAGTTTTGGTGTTGAAATCATTGGCTCTTTGAGTGAAATCACCCAAAAGTTTTATGCAATATCAGCAGAGCGAAAAGTTACCCATCCGGCCGTTGCCGCGATTTGCAGTACAGCCAGAGACATAATATTCAATTAGTACCTTTGTATCTGCTAGGAAATCAATTTTATTGTTTCTGCAAGCGCGCAATAATAAGTAATTCCTCAGATTGTGGTTTAAGTCGATTTTGTAAGGTACTGATTTCTTCATTGCTCAAAGACTGCAACCATTCTGTGTAAAAGCTGATTGCGCGTTTTCGTCTTTGAAGATGACAAAAAGTGAATGTGACGAAAACGCCAACAAATATCAGTAAGCTGAGTAACGCGACTGTGCCTGAAGCACTTTCTTTAAGTGAAAGGATGCCAGCAATCGTGCAGACAGCGACAACACAAAGCAAAACACCGTATTCGACCATGCCGAGGGTAGGTTGAAAATCATTGATTTTTTTAAACGTTAGCATCGCGATAACCTCCGCTATGATAACTCGACAATTCGAGTTTGTTTCCCTTCTCTAACTTAGTATCGAGCGTTCATATGCGTATTTAGATCTGGATTTTTATACTTCGGTATTGAAGTTTCGGGATGAAACAGTGGTGCAGGTGCAACAGTAAAGTACAAATTGCGGTATTTTTTGTATTTACGGGCTAGATTTATGGCATTGGTGAGTATATGTGGCTATACTACGCGCGCGTTTAAAAGCATATAGTTATTAATTTTAAAGGATAAATAGTGACTCCTATTACAAAAACATTCCAGTATGGTCAACATACTGTCACACTCGAAACGGGTGTAATTGCTAGACAAGCCACTGCTGCAGTTCTTGCGAGCATGGACGACACCTCTGTATTAGTGACAGTTGTCGGAAAAAAAGAAACAAAAGCTGGGCAAAACTTTTTCCCACTGACAGTAAACTATCAAGAAAAAACTTACGCTGCAGGTAAAATCCCAGGCGGCTTCTTCAAGCGGGAAGGGCGCCCATCTGAAAGCGAAACATTAATCGCTCGTTTGATCGACAGACCTATTCGCCCTCTGTTCCCAGAAGGTTTCATGAACGATGTCCAAGTTGTTATTACTGTGGTTTCTGCAAACCCAGAAATTCCAACAGATATTATCTCAATGATTGGTACATCAGCAGCGCTTGCTATCTCGGGTATCCCTTTTAACGGTCCAATCGGTGCTGCACGCGTCGGTTATATTAACAATGAGTTTGTACTGAACACGCGCACAAGTGAAATGTCCGACAGCCAACTAGACTTAGTGGTTGCGGGTACGCAAAGCGCCGTATTGATGGTGGAATCTGAAGCAGCAATCTTACCTGAAGATGTCATGCTAGGTGCAGTCGTATATGGTCACGAGCAGTCTCAAACAGTTGTAAATGCGGTTAATGAGTTTGCTGCAGAAGTCAATGTCACGCCTTGGGATTGGGTTGCACCAGAGGCCAACACAGCATTAAAAGACAAAATTAAAGCGATCGCCGAGTCTGAAATGACCGAGGCTTATCAAATTTCTGATAAGTTAGCGCGCAAAGACGCAGTCACCGCGATTACCGAAAAAACAATTGAAACTCTGGTCGCAGAAGACGAAGAACTTGACGCAACGGAAATCGCCGAACTGACCCATGAGCTAGAAAGTGACATTGTTCGCTCGCGTATTTTGGCCGGTGAAAAGCGTATTGATGGCCGTGATCCAGAAACAATACGTGCCTTGCATGTTGCAACGGGTGCATTACCTAGAACCCACGGTTCTGCATTGTTTACTCGCGGTGAAACACAAGCACTTGTTGTCGCGACATTAGGAAATGAGCGTGACGCGCAACTTATCGAAGAGCTAACAGGTACCACCAACAGCCGCTTTATGTTGCACTATAACTTCCCTCCATATTGCGTGGGTGAAACAGGCATGATTGGCTCACCTAAACGTCGAGAAATCGGACACGGTAAGCTTGCCAAACGCGGTATTCAAGCAGTAATGCCGTCTGAAAAAGAATTCCCATATGTTGTACGAGTGGTGTCAGAAATCACGGAATCAAACGGTTCTTCATCAATGGCTTCAGTATGCGGTACGTCTCTAGCACTTATGGATGCTGGTGTACCTATAAAGGCCTCTGTAGCCGGTATCGCTATGGGTCTGGTTAAGTCAGACGAGAACTTTGTTGTACTGTCTGACATTTTAGGTGATGAAGACCACTTAGGCGATATGGACTTCAAAGTAGCTGGGACTACCGAGGGTGTCACTGCTTTACAAATGGATATCAAGATCGAAGGTATAACAACCGAAATCATGCAAATTGCATTGAAACAAGCAAAAGAAGCGCGTTTGCATATTCTTGGTGTAATGGATCAGGCTATTTCTGGCCACAGAGATGAAATGTCTGAGTTTGCCCCTCGAATTTATCAAATGAAAGTTGATTCAGATAAAATCAGAGATGTCATTGGTAAAGGTGGAGCCACTATTCGCGCGATCACCGAAGAGTCTGATACCAACATTGAAATTGAAGATGACGGTACGATTAAGATTTTTGCTACCGAAAAAGCGAAAGCCGATCTTGCTATTTCTAAAATCGAAGCGGTTACAGCTGAAGTTGAAATTGGCAAAGTTTACCACGGTAAAGTATCGCGTATCGCCGACTTTGGTGCTTTTGTAGAAGTGCTACCTGGTAAAGACGGGCTGGTACACATTTCTCAAATCGCACACGAGCGTGTCGCTAAAGTGACAGATTATTTGTCTGAAGGGCAAATGGTTGACGTTAAAGTCATGGATATTGATAGACAAAATCGTGTACGTTTGAGTATGAAAGAACTTATTGAAAAGCCAGCACCTGAGGCTGCCGATACTCAAGATTCGGACAGTGACGCTGAATAATTTTTTTTGGTTTTAGTCAAAAAAGGAGCCTAGGGGGCTCCTTTTTAATTGGTGATGCTTCCTTTGAGCAGCCATTCACAAAGAACACAGAAACGACGAATTTGTTAAGTAAGTAACGAGGTAATAGTATGGTTGATAAAAATTTTGATTCAGAGAAGCTTCAAGCTGCCGCGTTTAGACGCTTACTTGAGCATCTAGACGAAAATAAGCAAGTCCAAAATATAGACTTAATGATAACGGCTGATTTTTGTCGGAATTGCTTGTCAAAGTGGTATATGGCCGCTGCGAAAGAGCAAGGGATAGACATGGATTATGATCAAGCCAGAGAAGCAATCTACGGTATGCCTTATTCAGAGTGGAAAGAAAATCATCAGATACCTGCAACACCTGAGCAAATGGCGGCATTTGAAGCGCGTCAGGCATCTAAGAAAAGCGATTGATGGCACCATCGTGTCAATCAATACAGTTGCACGCTACCCTAGAACGTTAAACTCGACTAGGTGATGTTGTGTTGACTGACACGTATTTTGTTATCGCAAATCAATCTGCTTTTAGCTGCAGTGTCTCGAACGGCTTGTATAGACATATTATCATCGCTTGATGTATTTGCCATTTATGACGACTACGGGTTCAGTGACGGTATATCTCTCTCCTTCACTCCATGCTTGTGTCCTAAAGAGAACCATTTGAGTGTCTTCGGCGTTCTTGATCCACTCTATGGGTTCAGTAACCACTTTTTCATATTGATTAATTTTCTTTATCCCGAGCTTAGCTATATTTTGATAGGTTACAGGAGTGACGTCGATAATTTTATCATTTGAAACGATCTGGCAAACTGGGAATTTATTTAAAACACATGAAGCAGAAGCTGTTTTGTCAGAATTCCAAATCTCAACTCTACTTTCCTGAGCAAATGAGGTTAAATGAAAAAGTGCTAAAGAGTGTTAATGATAGCTCTGAGCATGGTAATACCTAACGAGGCTGTAGAAAAACTAAAACGCGAAAAAAACTTCGCGCTCTACGTTGATTATTTTTATAGTTCAATTGTTCAAGCTATCTTAAATTTAAGTAGCAACACGGGGAAAACAGCAGTTCATAAATAGCGATTATCGTTCACGATTTAGTCTAAGTAAAAACAACACCTTAACCCAGCTTTACGGTAAAGTACGGGCCATGAAATTAAGCCTCGAACAGTCAAGTAAGCGAATAGTCTTGCTCAAGCAAAAGCGCGATGAGCAAGGCTTAACGACGACTGAAAAAGACGCTCTGATTACTTTGCAAGAAGCAAGATTAGACTTTTTAGAGGAGCAGTTTCGCTTAGCTCGTCATAAGCTTTTTGCCAGTAACAGTGAAGTGCAACCAAAGCATGACGATCTATTTAACGAAGTGGAAGAGATTGCGGCGCTTGAGCTTGAACAGGCGAATAGTGAACAAACAGATGATGAGCAAGCGCCGGCTCAAGAGAAAAAGAAACGCACCCGACATACTAAGCCCTTTGCTGCTCATATAATGCGTGAAGTCATTATCCACGATGTTGATGAGGCGGATAAAGTCTGTGAGTACTGCCAAGGTCAAATGCATGTCATGGGCAAAGATGTGACTGAAAAATGTGTGTTTGAGCCCGAGACCACCAAGATTGAGGAGCACCACCGTTTAAAATATGCGTGTCGATGATGGTCGACTAGACATCGACAACAATCGCTGTGAGAGAGCAGTAAAACCCTTCGTTACTGGACGTAAGGCTTGGTTATTCTCTAAAACAGCCAACGGTGCGAACACAAGCAATCCTTTACTCGATTGTACAAACGGCATTCGCTAATGGCTTAGTACCTTACGATTATCTCATGCATGTGATGGAAAAAATCATGCAAGATAACGTTGAACCGGAACAATTGCTTCCTTGGAATGTTGAACTAGGCTAGTGTGGTTCTAACGACGCTTACGATCTCACTACCATCGAGTTATTGCTGACAATTGATGGGCTTAAAGCGCGGAATAACCAATGCTTCATGAGCCTGTTTGGCAATATCTATTTGATCAAAAAGCGTGAACTGGAGGAAGTAATAAGTGATGTTTTTTGGGCTGATTTGTTTTTTTCTAAAACTTCAACTCCTAATTAGGGTGCGCAGCGCCGTCAGGTCCTGAGTCACAGCGCAGCGACATAGATATCATGTCAGTTTTCATACCTTTCAGCCCAATAATTCGGTTTTCTATGATTGTTAGCAACAGCAACGATTAGAATCTCATCAACTCTAATTTGATAAATGACTGAGTGTGGAAATTTGTTCATCAAACAACGTCTCGTAAATTTACTCAATCGTTGCCAAGCTTCAGGATTTCTTTTTAACCTCACTAGGGTCGATTCAAATTCTTCAATGAAAGTCCGGCCTAATCCAACATGAACACTTTCATAATACGAATAAGCATCATCTAGTTCAGTAGCTGCAATACTTAGAAATCTGGTTTTCATTTATATTTTTGCAGTACCTCTTCAGCAGCCAATGAACCGAGTCTTCCATCTTCATAGCTTTCAACTCGGCTATCTGCTTCTTCAGCCCAAATTTCTTCGGTTTGCTTACTGGGCATATCTAAGCTTTGCAGCAGTTTTTCAACGACTTCTATTCGCTGATTCACGGGTAATGCTAAAACATCTTCGAGTAAAGTATTTGAATCACTCTTCATTTGCAGTCTCCTAACTTACCTCGATGAATAATAGCATTGAAAAGAATGAAGATATATCATGAAAAACTAATGAGGCTGTAGAAAAGCTAAAACGCGAAAAAACTTCGCGCTCTACGTTAATTATTTTTATAGTTCAATGGTTGAACCTATCTGTAATTTAAGTAGCAACGCTGAAAAAGCTCAATATTTACACAACTTTTTAAAATGAAAATATAGAACGACTTTTTCTACAGTCTCAACGCTCCGCTCAGTGGCGAGGTGCGCGGAGTGGTTTTGTGTTATTGTTTGAGCGAAGCGAGCAACACAAAAATGCGGAGTGCGCATCGTCCATCTGGAGCGGCTTGTTAGAGTACATTTTATTAAGGTTCTTCATATTCTATATATTTCAACCGGTCTGGCAACTCGCTAGGTTTAGGTATTTTCGTTTTCCCTTCTGGTGTAATTAGTGGTTTAGATAAGTTCAAATAGTGAAAAAAGAAAACCCAATGCCCTTTTTCTACATTAATTGGATTTTCATCGTATGCTATCTGCCAGTTTTCTAATGGTTGCCCTTCACCTTCCTGTGTCACTTTTCCCCAGTCAAATTCATCTATATCTGTGCTAACTATCACCTCTACCAAATGGCAAGGCTCTGCTGCATTGATTGGGTATACGCCAAGAATTTCCATAGCACTGATTGCACTCTAACAATTTATTGTAAGCGTACCTGTGGATAAGTTTTCTGTCCCAAGGTCGCGTATAAAATTTCTTCTTTCTTCACTATATTTCCTCATACCGTATATGGCAAGCGTTCTGTGGAATGTCGTTTTTTCACAGTGTGGTGATTGATTTCTAATGTCGGAAAAGTGCTCTTATACGACAAGGATAACTTTTTCATGGAAGTAACTAATTTTTGTTCTCTAAATTTTTGACTCAGTTCTGTGATTTCTTGCACCAAAAAAACGGTATGCGAAAAAAACGATGGAAAGCTATTTATGATTGAGGATTTTATTTGGAGTAAAACACCTCACAAGCTAAAAAAACATATTTTAGTCTTAATATGAACAATCCTGACTACGGTGGTTTTACCCACTGCATCGCATTAAGAAAAAACACTAAAATGCCGCTTATGATCATAAACGGGCACTAACTTTTTCCTTACGTGCAAATCGTCCAAACACCTATTAAACGGCGCAATACGAAGGTATCATGTCGTTCCAAAAACTATATAACTTGCGGTCAAAAGCACCACTCGAAAATCACAAATTAATTAAACTGTTGTACCCCCTTTTCAAAAAATTGAAGACTAGAGGCACTATTTAGAAAAAGATCAAAATCACTTTTCGCCTTTGAAAGGCTTTACTGTTTTTGTTACTCTCAGCGTGAGGGATTGACCCATCACTTAAAACGGGAGCGGAAGCGACATTGAAGCGTACTAATCTATTATGGCTATGCTTATTGGTCTTGAGTTTAACGGCATGTCAAACTGCGCCGGTCAGACCTACGCTGATGAATAGCCTTTTATTGGCGGAACCAGAGCCAACTAGCCAGCGCTCTCAAATGGTTATTGCTAGATATACGCATATTTTGTACAAAGCACCGCTCAGTGACGAAGAAAAAGCCGAGTTGCTGTTTCAACGTGGTATTGCCTACGATGCAATTGGCTTGACAAGTTTAGCAAGACTTGACTACACAGAAGCCCTGCGTCTTAAGCCAGACATGGCGGCAGCCTACAACTCTGTTGGTGTACACTACATCCAGCAAGGTAATTATTTACAGGCATTTGAAGCCTTCGATTCAACCTTGGATATTAATCCTGATTACGATTTTGCTTTGTTAAATCGAGGGATCGCGCTTTATTACGCTGGTCGGGCTGAGTTGGCTTCCGTCGATACTGCCGCATTTTTACAAAAAGATAAATCAGACCCATATCGGGTGTTGTGGCGATTTATTACTGAAAATAAAGTTGACCCAATTGCCGCGCACAATGAGTTATCAGAAAACCGTTTACAACTCGACTCCGACAATTGGGCGACGAGTATCGTCGATTTCTATTTAGGCAAAATCGATGAGAAAGCCGTGATTGCGAGTTTACTCGACAATGTGAGTTCGCAAACTGAATTAAATAATCGATTGTGTGAAGCCTATTTTTATCTGGGTAAATACCATGCCGCACGGGGTAACGAGATGGTTGCCACCAATTATTTTAAATTGTCCTTAAGCACAAACGTGCATGAATACGTTGAACATAAGTATGCCAGAATAGAACTGGGCAACTTAAGAACTCGAACGGAAGAGCCTTAGTCACTGGCTATGCGTTTACGTTTGTTTCAATGTGCATTGTTGCTGTTCACTTTTGTTTTTGTGTCGAGTAGCTCGCATTTAAACCCCGCTTTTCTTTTATCTCAAGGGCTAGAAAAACAGCAGCCATATTTGCTTTGGCAGGCATATGTTCTCGGCGCTGAAGACGCAGATGATGCGCTTTTTGAGTACAGTGTTAGCGCATCTTCCCCAGAGCCTTGGCTAGCTATGTTGGCAAAAAGTGGTCATGTAATATCATCTGTTTATTTGGCAGATAATGCCACTAACAAACAAACCCAAGCCAAATATTACGCCTTAGCTGCACAACAAGGTCATGCTAGGGCTCAGTTTGAATATGCACTCCTACACGATACAAATATCAATGGGATGTTAAGGTTTTTAAAAGCTTCAGCTAAACAAGCATATTCACCCGCTATCATAGCATACGCAAAACATTTACATGCAAATGAGTATACAAACGACAAGGTTAACGAAGATGAGGTATTGTATTGGTTGGAAAAAGCCTCATTGCTGGACGCCGAAAGTGCGATAAAGCAAGCCAAACGCTTGTGGAATAAAAATAACAAGGAACAAGCAATTGCCAAGTTTATGCTGGCGAAGGAGATTGGTAGTACGCGAGCGGACCGTTATATTGATATATTGCAAAATTACGCTGTGCAGCCAGTGACATCGGTGTTTGCGCCGCAGCAACAACAAACTAAATGTTTGCAAGAAGTCCAAGCCTTGGCTTTTTCTCTAGAATCGATGTTGCAAGCGGTAGAAATGCGTGAGAAGTTTTTAGTCGATAATAGAATGTCAAGCTTAGGCATTTGTTTACAAAAGCCAATTTGGCTAGATGGCGAGCAAGTGCGTTGTGCATTTGATCCTAAAAGTGGCAGAAATACCTGTGATTTTTATCCTTTGGTTTCACAAAAGTCTGCTCCTAGCTTCAGCCATCTCGTGTTTTTTGTTGAGCGTGGCAAGGCCTATGTAAACAACGGGGCGATGTACATTGACCTCGCCGATGAATACTCTGTGTTTGTACATGAATTGGCGCATTTTGTTGGCTTTGTTGACGAATACACCTTGAGTGAATCTGCGGCCGAACATTATTGCTTAGCGGACACCGCGCCAAATTTGTTAGTGCATGATCCCATTAGCGAAAAAGCAAAAGGAAAATTGGATTGGTGGCGCCGCTTGTTTGCTCAGACTCAGTTTGCTCAAGCTCAGGCAGGCGCGTTAGAGCAGCGAAAAAACAGTCAGCAGTTTGTATCTTTAACTGAAAATACTAACTACGTTGAGAACGAAGACAAAGTTGGAAACATGGATAGCCAACAAGCCTCAGAGCAAAATGTCATACCTAGTCTAAGCATAGCGCCCAGCCGCTCCTGCAAAAAATTAGATTTACAAGTGTTTAAGCCCAGCGCAGATATTACGTTTTTAGAGCATCATGATACTGAGAATATCCCCGAACTGTACTTGTTGATGTGGCAAGCGTTATTACAACAACAAGCAGCCGAAAAACCTTTGATTAAGCTGTTTTTAGAAGCAGCCAACCAGAGTAAAGATGCTGATTTAATTGATTTCTGGGCAGATGCATACTATTCGCTTTAAAAGGTCAAGATCCAAACCTTGAACAAACATGGTTCATTTAGCTTAGCCATAACGCCTTGCCAGCGCCTCCTCGCGCATTTGCTCTACCCACATTTGTGTTGCTCCGCAGATTGCCACAGGCATCACGATAAAATTGACAATTGGAATGAGTGAAAACACACTCACCAAAATACCAAAACTAAAACTGCGACTTTTGTCTTCGGCTAATTGTTGACGCATTGGTTTAAAGCCAATTTTGTGATTATCAAAGGGATAGTCACAATACTGAATCGCCATCATCCATGCACCAAATAAAAACCACAAAATTTGGCCAATAACGGGAAGAAAGAAAAATGCTAACAAAAACACAAACGCTCTTGGTAAGAAGTAGCCAAGTTTTGCTAGCTCACGCCCAAGGGTTCGTGGAATATCTTTAATAACCGCGCCCAAACCCTCATTGCCTAGAGGTTGCTTGCGCAAATGCAACTCAATTTTTTCGCTTAAAATACCGTTGAAGGGGGCGGCAATCCAGTTAGCTAAGGTGCCGAATACTAATGTAAAAATCAACAAAACGGCAATCACTGCTATTGGCCAAAGCAAATAACTCAACCAACTCATAAAAGAGGGAAGAAGATCCAATATGTAGGTTACACTGCTTTGGATGTAGCCCAATATAAAGTAAAAAGCGAATGAAAATAAAACAAGGTTGACGGCAAACGGCACAAATACAAAGCGTTTGATACCTTTGGTTTTGATGAGCTCAAAACCATTCAGAAAATATCGCGCACCACTTGTTGTTACCATTAAAATTCCCTCGAGTATTATTTAGTGAAAGCAAAGCTTGTCGTAAGCTGTAGTATATCTATTGCGATAAAAACAGATATTTATATTTGTTACTAAACATGTCGTAAAGCTGCAACACGGCGACTTACTCTATCGGCAGGCTTGTGTTTGCTCCCCATTCGCTCCATGAACCGTCATAGAGGCTCAGATTGCGGTATCCGGACAGATAAGCAGCCAGAATCACAATACAGGCGGTCATGCCCGATCCACATGATGCAATAAGGTTTTGTGATTTGTTTGCTATAGCCATGTCTTCAAATAGCTGATTTAAGGTGGTTACATCACGAAAATGTAATCCATCATCGCTTAATACCCGTGCAAAAGGTAAGTTGATAGAGGAGGGGATGTGTCCACTACGCAAACCTGCTCGAGGTTCTGGGCTTGTGCCATTAAATCGCCCCGCACTGCGTGCATCAACGATATGGGTATCTTGTTTTGCTATGCTGGCGAGGACATCGGTAAACGTACTGACTTTTTTTGGGCTGCTAGTCAGTTGAATATCGCCTAGAGGGACAGATGTGTACTTGGTGTCTACAGCGTAATCGTTTGCTACCCATGCAGGTAATCCACCGTCAAGCACATAAACCTGTTCAAAGCCCATCACTTTAAACATCCACCAAGCGCGAGGCGCTGAGTAAATACCTTGGTTGTCATATATAACGATGGTGCTATCGCGTCTTACGCCTAAGGCCTGTGCTTGAGCATTAAATTGTTCGGCGCTGGGCATCGTGTGCGCGTATGACGAAGACTTATCGTGAAAACTATCGTCAAGATCAATATGCTGGCTATTTGGCAAACAGTAAAATGCGTCGTAATCGATCGGTGTTTTGCCTACTACTTTTTGCACACTGGCATCGAGCACAAGTAATTTCGGACTACCCAAATGTTGCTTAAGGGCTTGGCAACTTACCAAGGCGGTAGTATTAAACATTGAAGCTACTCCATACCTGTTTGACGGAAACTTGAATTAGTGAAACTGCCCTTTTTCAGGGAAGACCTTGCGTAAACACTCTCAAAATGGTGCACTATTTTGTGATTTATTTGAAACTAAATTAATTAAGTCTTTGTTTTGTATTGGAATATATTTTTGGCTTAAATAATGCAGTCTCGACATAATTAAGCGAGTACGTGATATAACAAAGGCGTTATGTAGAGAATATGTAGACATTCTCCGTACTTCGTTAAAAGCCTACTTATCACTGTATGTAAGTTAAAGCATGTAAATAGCCATTCAAGCTTAGTGCTCAAATTTACCGAGTTAAAGTAGCAAACTAACAATTTGGAATACCGGCAAAGACGCCATACTGCTCACGCAGTATGGCGTTTTTTTTGTTTTTAAAAGGCTAAAAAATGACGCTGGCAGTAGAGACTCCGCAAGCAAGCAACACATCTGAGACTGTTCCCTATGATCTTATCGTGGTAGGAAACGGCCCTGTTGGTGTGCATTTTGTCAATCAATTGCATAAGCAAGGCTATGAGGGCAGTATCGCGGTTTTTGGTGAGGAAGAATGTGGTCCTTACAATCGGGTCAAGCTCTCGTCATTTTTAAATGGTGACATGCCGCTTTCTGCCTTAGACAATCCAATAAACGCACAAAGCAACATTGTTGAACACCTGCATTGTAGAATTGAGAACATTGACCCTGCGCTACAAATTGTCACAGACCAGCAGGGTATCAGCTATCGCTTCAAGAAACTTGTATTAGCGACTGGCTCAACGCCTCATGTGCCGCAAATAGAAGGAAGCGAGCTCACAGGCGTGTATTGTTTTCGAAACATGAAAGATACCCAAGCGCTCTATGCAAGGCGCTTGAAATCTCGCACAACAGTGGTGATTGGTGGTGGTCTGCTGGGTTTAGAAACCGCAAAAGCCATGCTTAAGTATTCCACCGAAGTCTTGCTCGTGCATCATTCGCCACGCCTTATGAACAGGCAATTAGATGACGAAGCGGCAAGGCGCTTACAAGACTATGCCGAATCGACTGGGATTAAGGTGCGTGTTGGCTGCCAAGTGAGCAAAATCGTGGGTGAGCGCACGGTACAGTCAATCGTAATAAACAACACTGAAGAAATCATCTGTGACACGGTAATTTTCACGACAGGTATTCGCCCAAGCACGCAGCTAGCCATGGATGCCCGTATTACCGTAAATAGAGGGATCAAGATAGATGAGACATTGTCCACGAGCGCGCAAAACATATATGCGATAGGGGAGTGCGCAGACTTTAACGGGCAAGTCTATGGTTTGGTGGCACCCGGCCTTGAGCAAGCCTCTATTCTAGCCAATAATTTAACTGGAAAATCCTTTGTGTACAAAGGCGCTTCATTGATTACCGAACTCAAGGTGATGGGATTGAGTGTGTTTTCGATGGGTCTAGTCGGTGAAGAATATGAAGCGCAAATAGACGAAAACATCATCTATCAAGATGAAGAAGTGTACCGTCGTTTACTTTTATATAAGGGGCGTCTGGTAGGCGCGATTTGTGTTGGTGATTCGCCTGAATTAAAGCAGCTACAAAAGGCCGTAGAAAGTCGCGCTCGTGTTTTGCCTTGGAACAAAAAGCGCTTTATGTCGTTTGGGCGGTTATTTAGCGATAAATCTACAAGTCCAGCAAGCTTCTCCGACAACACAGTGATTTGTAACTGCCAACAAGTGACGGCTGGACAAATCAGGCAATGCGCCAAATTAAACAACAATAACATCGCCATCGTGGAAGACACACTGGGTGTCAGTAAGGTATGTGGTACTTGTAAACCATTGGTGCAGGCTATGCTCGATCAAAAGGTTGAGCAATTGCCAGTTAAAAAAGTACTGCTTGTGAGTTCGATTTTGGCTGCAATAGTGGCCGCTCTACTGGTCTTTTTACCCTCACCCCTCGCTCCCCAATCTGTTCAAGATACTAACATTAGTTGGCTATGGACGGACGGTTTAGCTAGGCAGATAAGCGGGTTTGTCATACTCGGTTTGACGGCACTAGGTTTGCTCTTTTCTTTGCGAAAACGCATGACAAAAATCACGTGGTTAAGTTTTGATTTTTGGCGCGGATGGCATGTTATTTTGACCGCTATCGCCCTCGCCACCTTATTTGCTCACACAGGCATATCAATGGGAGAGGGGATTAATCGTTGGTTAATCGTTAACTTCGTCGCGATCATTGCCGTGGGCGTCTTATCTGGCATAACAGCATCTATGGAGGGTTACTGGGCGTCGTCTACATTGAAATCCATAAAACGCAAGTTGGTTTGGGGGCATATTCTTGCATTTTGGCCGTTTCCCATTCTCTTGGCTTACCACGTTTTGTCCGTGTATTACTTTTAGGGGAAAGGCGTGAAGTTAAAGTCTGTATTAATTTGGTGTACGTGGTTGTTGGTTGCTCTGGGTTTAGCGGGGTATTTAGGTGCGCAAATGTTTACTGAAGAACAAAAGCCTGATTTTTTGATTGGTGAGTCAAGTCACGGACACTATCAAATAGAATTGCAGTGTGTCGCCTGCCACGAATCGCCATTTGGTGGGCCAGAAGTGTTGCAAAATGCGTGTACATCCTGTCATGCAGAAGAACTAAAAGCCTCACATGACTCACACCCCAAGAGCAAGTTTACCGATCCGCGCAATGCCGATAGATTAGCAGTCATTGACGCGCGTCAATGTATTGCCTGCCATGTTGAGCACAATCCTGAAATTACACACCCTATGGGGGTGAGTCTGCCCGAAGATTTTTGTTTTCATTGCCACCAAGATATTGCAGAAGACAGGCCATCTCACCAAGGTATGGAATTCAACACCTGTGCCTCTTCTGGGTGTCACAATTATCATGACAACCGAGCCCTGTACGAAGAGTTTTTAGTTGATAATGCTCAGGGGCATTGGTTACACGACGACTATCAAACAATCAATCGAGATTTAAAGGCTTATTTGCAAGCAACCGGTAATGTGCCTGAAGACAAACCACAGGTGAAAACTCAAATGAATGATGCCGAACTGTCAGCAATGACTGATTGGACTCATTCTAAACACTATGAAAGCAATATAGCTTGCGTCAATTGTCATGGCTCTGAAGACAATTGGTTGGATAAACCTCCTATGCAGCAGTGTCAAAACTGTCATCAGCAAGAGTTTGATGGCTTTACCAGCGGAAAACACGGCATGCGTTTAGCCGTGGGTATGACACCCATGACGCCTGCTATGTCTAGAACAAGCAATAGTACCCTGTCTTTCCATGAAGCGAATTCGAACACGCCTCTTACTTGCAACACTTGCCACAACCCACACATTGTTGATGTGAAGCAAGCGGCAGTCAATAGTTGTTTGAGTTGCCACTCTGATCAACACAGTGAATCGTTTCTTGATTCTCCTCATGGGCAACTTTGGCAAGCCTATGAAAATGGCCAGATTGCAGATACTGAGGCGGTGAGCTGTGCGAGTTGTCACATGCCGAGAATAACCGTCAATGAAATGGGCATCGATAGAGTGCTGGTTCAACACAATCAAAACGCAGTGTTAAGACCCAATGAAAAGATGATACGGCCGGTGTGTATGTCTTGTCATAGTTTGGCTTTTTCAATCGACGCTTTAGCGGATAAAACTTTGATAAAAAACAACTTTACTGGCAAGCCAGCGAAGCATATTGAAAGCATAGACATGTCCTTGGAACGTGTGAAATAAAATCGATTTACAACCAACTGGAGAAACACAAATGCACTACGCAAAAGCACTTATCGCGACTGCAATAGCAGGCAGCGTACTCACCATTACCGCTTGTGGCGGGAAAGAAGAAGCAAAAGCAGGTATTGAGCCAAGCGTTTTTACTGATTCCTTATTTGCTGTGATGAAGTCAGATAGAACCAATTACACAAAGCTAATCGTTCAACGTTTGGGGCCAAACAAAGGTGGATTCATCAAACCAGATGAGCATTGGGAAGATAAAACAGATGGTGCCCCATTACCCGCACAGATGTTCAGATATGGCGCGGAAGGTGTGGCAGAAGTAACCGATAAGTTCACGTATTCATTACAGTCTTTGTGGCCCGTAAATAAACAAAATGCACCAAAAACACCGCTAGAAAAAGAAGGCTTAACTTACATTGCAGATAATCCAGGCGAAAACTTCTACGGTGAAGAAGAGTTGGGTGGTGTGACTTACTTTACGGCAGTATACCCTGATGTTGCGGTTTCGCCGGCTTGTACCTCATGTCACAATGACCATAAAGATTCTCCGAAGACCGATTTTAAAATCGGTGAAGTCATGGGTGGTGTAGTTATCCGTGTCCCATTAGACAAATAAGTATAGGGGGAGACTATGCACTTGGATAAAAAGGTAGTTACGGGCATTTGTTCGCTACTTGTATTAAGTGCGTGCAAACCCGCAGAAGAACATCCCGGTAAAGCAATTTGGGAAGAAACCTGCAAAGTATGTCACTCGGTTGGGCTTGCGGGTTCACCCAAATTTGGCGATGTAAAGGCTTGGTCAAAGCGGATAGCCCGTGGCAAAGAAAGCCTCTACCAACATGCATTGGAGGGGTGGGGAGATATGCCTGCCAAAGGTGGCAATCCTGCGCTATCTGATGAACAAGTAAAACTAGCTGTGGACTATATGGTCGCAAACAGCAGCGAATAACTAAGGATAACAAAATGAATACACAAACTATTGAATTGGTGCAAGGCACTTTTGCCAAAGTGGCACCTATTGCAGAAACGGCTGCGGAGCTTTTTTATGGCAAGTTGTTTGAACTTGATCCGACTTTGAAATCATTATTTAGTGGTGACATGAAGGAACAAGGGGCAAAATTAATGAAGATGATTGGTACGGCTGTAAACAGTCTGAACAATCTTGATGCATTGGTGCCTGTTGTGCAAAGCCTTGGCGAGCGCCATGTTGGCTATGGAGTAGAGGACAAACACTATGATACGGTTGCTGAAGCGCTGTTATGGACACTTGAACAAGGCTTAGGCGATGACTTTACTGATGAGGTAAAAGCTGCTTGGGTAGAGGTTTATACGGTATTGGCAACGGTCATGAAAGAAGCAGCAGCTGAGGCTACTGCATAGAAAAACGTAGTTTTAGCGAATGCGCGGTTGACGCTGCGTATTCGCTAAACTAGAGTCAACAGACCTAATCTTCTACATCTAATCGCGCAGAAATCATTTATCTTGCTTGTAAACAACTCCGTCTTTCATTACAAACTTAATTTCTTCCAATAGGCTAATATTTTTCAAAGGGTTACCTTTGACCGCGACGATGTCTGCTGCTTTGCCCACTTCAATACTGCCGATCGTGTCTGTATGCTTCAGTAGCGTAGCAGGATTGATGGTTGCCGCTTGGATTGCTTGTAAAGGTGTCATACCAAATTCCACCATACGAGAAAACTGCTTTGGGTTGTCGCCATGCGGGTAGACACCTGCATCACTGCCAAACACCATATTTACACCGGCATTGACGGCTTTGCGGAAGTTATCACGCTGCTTTTTACCCACAGTTCGTTCCTTCGCTAAGCTTTCTTCTAAGATACCGGCCTTTTCTCCTTCACCCAAAATGTACTCAGTGACGTAAATATCCATTGAGAAGTAGGTGCCCTTTTTTTTTGCTAATTTTATTGCTTCGTCATTCAAAAAGCTGACATGTTCTACAGAGTCAACCTCTGCTTTGATTGCGGTCAAAATACCATCCGTTCCATGGGCGTGTGCAGCGACCGTTAAGCCGCGCATATGTGCCTCGTCAATGAGCGCGGCCATTTCTTCAAAAGTTAGCTGTTGAACACCTACTTTTGTTCCTTTTGATAATACGCCGCCAGTAGCACAAAACTTGATAACGGAGGCACCATATTTGATATTTTCCCTTACCTTCTCCCTTACTGCCCAGGGACCATCAGCGACTCCCCCTGCTTTGGCCTTATACAAATAGGGGAGAAGGTTATTGTCACAATGTCCACCAGTCACACCGATAGAGCGTCCTGCAACAAACATTCTAGGACCAATAATATCGCCATCATTGATGGCGTCACGTAATGCAACATCAGCAAAGCCAGGCGCACCGACATTGCGAACCGTTGTAAAACCTGCAAGTAGGGTCTGCTTCGCATGTTTGACACCGGTGAGAGTCACTCTGGGCAGTGATGATGATAAGCGCTTGTATCCATGTTGTTTGGCATCAGAGGTAAGATGCACATGCATATCCATTAAGCCAGGTAACAAAGTATGACCTGATAAATCAATAGTATTTGCAGGTAGACTCGATGGCTTGGTTTGGATACTGACGATTTTTCCTTCAGAGATTTCTATTAAAGGCTGCTGAATTAACTTTCCCGAATTGACGTCAAGCATGGCATCTGCCAGCAAATATTTGTTAGTAGCTAAGGCATTACCGTTAAGCAAAAAACATACAATAGTGCTGAGTAAATATGTGAGGGCTTTGGATTTGGTGAGTTTGATGCTGTTCATGTTTCACTCGTTTGAATTGGTAAAGCTTGTGTGAAAGAAGACAATGATAAAAGCGGCAAAGAAAATGCCGCTTTTATCAGATTGCTCTTGTCTTTGATTTAGTCAGAGAAGGTATAAGTGAATCGCACACCAAAGGTTCTGGGGCGCAAAACATTGGTAACGAAGCTTCGCACACTCGCACCATTTACCGTTTGATTACTTAACTCTGTGCTTTGTACACCGGTTTCTGCAAACTTATCGAACAGGTTGTTCGCATATGCGGTGACCGTCCAGTCATCAGTAATATAACTGATACCTGCGTTCGCTACACCAAAACTCGGCAGTGTAAAGCTACTGCCATATCCAGCAGTACGCGATAAAATATCACTTTGCCAAGCAAAATCAGCGCTATAAAAGAGCTCGGCATCATTTGACAGTTCTTGCGAATAAGTTGCAGAAAATGAAGCCTGGGTTTCGGGTGAGCCGGGTAAACGGTCGCCTTTTCGACCATCAATAAAGCGCGTAGTAAAACCCGGTGGTTCGATTGAACGCACCAAAGACGGTACGTCTGCAGAAAGTTCACTCAACACGCGGCTAAACGAGCCGTTTAATCTTAGGCCATCTGCAGCAAGCCACTTAAAGCTCATCTCAAAACCTTTTGATTCTGCACCGTTGGCATTAATTGTAATGGGGACAGACGCATTGACTGTGGCAGACGAGAGTTGATTGTCTTCCCAGTCAATTTGATATACAGCACCATTGACAGTCAGCAGACCATCTAGCCATTGACTCTTAATACCTAGTTCATGATTTCGCGTGGTATCCGGACCATAAGCTCTTTCGTCAAACTGTGCAAAATCGTTTGGACCTGGGCCAAATTGTTGTCCAGGTGCTAGGTTACAGTTTCCTTGAGGGGCATCTGGATCGTAATCAGGGCAGGGGCCTCCGCCATTTACGCCACCGATTCTAAAGCCTTCACTGATGGTAAAATATAGGTTTATATCATCAGAAATAGCATAGGAAGTATTAAATTTGAATAGTGAACCATCATCATTTTGTCCAAGCGTAGGATCAAATTCACGTGCTTCTATTTCATCCAAGCTGGCAGCAACAAATCCGGGATCAAATAAAGGAAAGTCAACCGTTTGCTGGCTTTGTATTGCATATTTATAGTGACGTGCGCCAATTGTAACTTGCCAGTCGTCGGTAATTTGGTAAGCCAATTCGCCGTAAAATGCACGTTCGGTTATTTTTTCTGAACTAGCAGAAAAGTACTCTAAGTTATCTGGGCGATCAAAGCCTGCAAATTGGGCGTAGCCAGGCGTGAATTCTGCTGAAAATCCGACATTTTCCAACTTATTGTAAAACCAACCGACAATCCATGTTAGGTCTGATTCATACGTAGATACTAGCCTGATTTCCTGATTAAATGTTTCTTCTTCTTCCTCTTCTCTAGTAAAAGCAGTAAATGTTGGGAAGGTCTCGTATGAATACTCTAATGAAATCAGCAAATCAGTTTGATCACGTTGTCCCGTCTCTTCATAGTTTGAAGAACCTGTAGCAGAGGTCAGCTCAGCAAAGCCCAAGTCCGCCACGATTTCTAATGCAAGTAAATCGGTACTTTCGTCATTCGGCTCGACTACGCGTTGCGCATTTTCAAAAAGACCGGTAGGCAGCTCTCCGCGATGACTGGAAATCGTTCTTCCCTCATTTTCTTCATCCTGAAAATAATAAGTTAAGTTAATGTCTACCTCATCAATAGGCATCCATCGAATGCCTACTTTTCCGGTTAATGATTCTTGGCCATTTACGTCTTCCTGAGGTGCAAGCTGATCGCTGCCTCTCGGTGAGTCCGGTTCCGACACACCAATTTCTCTCACTATAAACGGTTGGTCAATAAAACCTGGGTCGTCATAACGATCTAACGCAGCTCTGAAGGCAAAAGAATCTGAAAGCGGTAGATTCAACGTGATACCAAAATCATTGCCTAAGTCATCACTTTCACTCGTTTGAAAAAAGTCACCCCTAAACGAATACTCTGTTTCGTCAAATTGTGGTTTTTTTGGAATGTAGCGAATTGCGCCACTCAAGGTGCCGGCACCATAAAGTGTACCTTGAGGTCCAAGTAGCACCTCGACTCTGTCTAGGTCGGTAATCCGTAAATCTATCGCTAAGGGAATTTCACCTAAATAGGTTGCAACGGTACCACCTTGATCTGAACCACTGCCTTGACCTAGAGGATCAGCATTGATACCACGCACAATTATGGGGTTACCATTACGTCCCCCTTGGTCAATTGCGACGATGCCGGGAACAAAACGAAGCAGCTCAGATACATCCCCAACGCCTTTTTGTTCAAGTTGCGCGCCATCTAGTGCGGCAATGTTAATCGGTACGTCTTGCACCGAGCCGGCGCGACGGGTAGCGGTGACGGTAATCTTTTCGACTTCTGCGAGTTTGTCTTCGTCTTGCGCCATGGCTGGCATTGATATTGCGGAACATGCGGTAGTCAGTGCCATCGCTCTGACAATTAAATTGGGTGCAAATATGCGGTTAATCATTTAATCTCCCTAGTTTCAACGAGATACACTTTTATTTGTTATGTTTAGATAAATAATCTGGCTTTGAGTGTTGTAAGTGCGTGTAAGCTGACTACTTGTCTGTGTCCTCAGCTTGCAGTGTCGCTATTCAAACGGGTTTTGTCAATCCATGAATAGTGTGGATACAAAGTTGAACTGAACAGTTTTTTCGATGAATGGAGTACTATGAACGATATTGATAGAGAAAAAGTGGAAGCTCACCTTCTATTAATGGCCCAGGGAAAGTACGAACAAGTGCACGCCAGTGCTATTGCGCTTATTCATAAAAATACACGTGATCCATTGCCTTATTTTTTGTTGGCAAAACTCTGTTTAGATCACCAAAACTATAAAAAAGCCGCAGAGCTTTTTGAAAAGTCCTTGATGTTAGATATGCAAAACGAGTATGCCTTGACTTACTTTGCGCAAACTTTGACTAAGTTAGGTGAGCATGCTCGTGCAAGAGAGTACCTAACTTTGGCTGAAAAGGGGCAAGCTCAATCGGCGCATTTATGTGACACTATTGGTGTGGTTCACAGTATCACGGGTTTTCACGAAAATGCACTGCCATGGTTCAGAAAGGCTATTCAACTTGATCCTGAACCAGTCAATTACCATTTCAACTTAGCTGCCTCATTGCAGTTTTTGGGCAAGTTTGAAGATGCAGAAATAGCTTACAAAAGTGTTCTGCGTCGACAGCCTAGTCATTATCGTGCTTTGTCCGCACTGGTGAGTTTGAAAAAACAAACTACCCAAGACAATATTGTCGATCAACTGCAAAAGAATTTTGAGCTATACGACGACAATCCAGATGCTAAGTTGCATTTGGGTCATGCATTGGCCAAAATATATGAAGACTTAGGCGATTACAGCGAAAGTTTTACATGGCTGCGTAAAGCTAAAGCTGACAAGTTAAAAGCATCGTCTACGCTCGATTATAAAAAAATATTTACTGCGGCCAAAGGCACGGTTTCTAAAGACACGGCTTTCAGGGGCTCGGCGTCGCAAAGGCGGTTTGACATAAATGATAATGAGGCGCTTCGGCCTATTTTTATTGTTGGGTTACCACGAACAGGCACAACCTTAGTTGACCGTATTCTTTCTAGTCATCAGGCTGTGACCGCGGCGGGAGAGTTAAATACCTTCGCAAACATCGTTAAAAAATTAGCGCAAACACAGTCAAATTTGGTCATGGATACGGAGACCTTTGATGCTTCAAAAAAACTAGATATGGATGCGATTGGGCAGATGTATCTAGAGGCTACTGCTGAACTGCGCCGCGCATCACGTATTTTTACCGATAAGATGCCCCTAAACTTCTTTTACGCCGGATTGATCCACCAAGCTTTACCCAATGCTCGTATTATCGTGCTTCGTCGGCATGCTATGGACAGTTGTTTAAGCAACTATAGACAGCTATTAACTGTTCAACATGCATATTACAACTACACTTATGACATTAATAGTATTGCCGAATTTTACCGTAGTTTTGATGACTTGATTTGCCACTGGCGCCATCATTTGCCTGCTGAGCGTTTTTTAGAAGTGCATTACGAAGACATTGTTTTTGACCAGGTCAAGCAAACTAAACGATTACTGGATTTTTGCGGATTGGATTGGGACGAGGCTTGTTTGCGTTTTCACGAAAACACAGCCGCAGTATCAACTGCAAGCTCTGTACAAGTGCGTAAGCCTTTGTATTCTGGCTCTATCGGGAGGTGGAAGCGCTACGGCTCCCAGCTTGATGAACTAAAGCTTGTATTGGGCGATTTATTGTAGGGTGAGATAGAGTTGGGCTCTCATATTAGGCGCTGTTTAAAATTTTCTCGGTAACGCCTTGATAAACCGAGTGTTTTAGCATTTTTCATATGTATCTCGCCGTCTCCACTTGGTAAAGGTGATACACTTGCCACAAAGCTGAGGTTGACGCCAAACGAGCGGTGAGTCTGGACGAAGCCTTGTTCAGATAATCGCTCAAGAAGGCCAGAGAGTGTCGAACGTAGTGGGTAAATCCTTCCGTTTACATGCAAGTTTACATAGTTTCCGACTGATTCTAACCATTCGATATCACTGGTTTTTACGATAAACTCCTTGTCCAATTTTTTTACCAAAAAGTATTGAGGAGAGGCTGTCGAAGTGGGGCTATGTTTTGGCGTCTCAGCATTTTCTACACTTTTTACACTTTCAGTACTTTCTGCATTATCTGCTTCTTGAATGAGATTTGCCTCTCCTTTAAGTCTTTCATATATTAAGGTGAATGCATAGTAGACGCCCATAAACCAGTTGAAAGCCATGAAGTCCTTACGATACTCGTAAATAAACTCAGTTACCGTATCACCAAAGTCATAATTCGCGCCTGCTAGTGAATAGATCATTTGTCGCATTACTATCATCAAACCTACATGTAATACAGAGTATGTAACTGATGCCAGCGCTTGCTGAGCTAGCCAACTAGGGATGTTTGCAAAGTTGCGGTGGCTACGGCTAAACCACCAATACAATAAGGGGAGCAACAGAACAATGCTGAATGCACTAGTGTATTCCCAGACAAAGGGTTCCCAAATTTCAAAAGTAGGGATCCGCTGATTTCGTGTTGACTCGGTTATCTTCGAAAATACATTGATAGAGTTGTTAACAAATATATAAATCGACAGTGCTACCCAGCTATATATTAGTGGATGCCTATCGAATCGCTCAAAAAGACTGGCTTGCTTGTTTTTCATCCCTGTGTTCCACCGCTTATCACAGAGGCCTGTAGTTTAGGCACTTTGGACTTGGTATTCGTAAATCTTGCATGCAGTGTACGCAAATAAACTGGCATTGCAAATAAGGATTGAATGCGTGAAAAAAAAGCAAACAAAAGCCCATGTATCAAATAGACAGATTCGGCGGTATGACATTGATTGGTTGAGAAATTTAGCGCTCTTACTGCTTATTTTTTACCATATAGGAATGTACTACGTTTATGAATGGGAATGGCATATTAAAAGCGATACACAAAGTGCTGCGCTACAAAACATCATGGTATTTAGCAGTATCTGGCGAATGAATTTGTTATTTTTTGTTTCTGGAATCAGCATAGCACTTATCAAAAACAAGTATTCAATGCGAGATCTCGCTAAAACCAGATTTATGCGCTTATTTTTACCTTTGATTTTTGGTATGTGCTTCATTGTGCCGGTGCAGGTCTATTACGAGTTCAGTGCACAAGGCGTGTTCGAACAATACGAGGATATTGAACACTATGGGGTATTTTTGCTGAGTTATCTGAATATAAACACTGATTTAGCTATTGAGCGACAAAGCATCATCGGTTTGTATACTTGGAATCACTTGTGGTATTTACTTTATCTATTCGTTTACACAGTAGTCTTTATGGCTGTCGCACCGCAAGTAAATAAATTAACGCAAACAACAGTCTTTAAACACATTCGTGCGGTTCCATTCTTCTTAGTTTTTAGCGTCTACTTGTTAGTGGTTTGGGTGTATATTCGACCGAAGTTTCCTACTACTCATGCACTCATCGACGACTGGTGGAGTCATGTAAAGTATTTTCCGATTATGCTGTTTGGTTACTTGTTTGCTCACCGCTTAGATATTTGGAATACAATAATTGAAAGAAGACGCATATTTGTTTATGTAGGTTTAGCCTGCTATGCCTTCATAGTATTGGACCGAAACGAAGCTTTTCCCTTTATGGGCGAGGCATTTCAAAACTATGCGTTGGTTCAATTTGCCTATGGTTCGGTTGTGATTGGCGATATGTGGTGTTGGATACTTGCTTGTATCGGCTACGTCGGCCGGTACCTCAACCAGCCATCTGCACTGTTGAATTATGCAAATGAAGCAGTGCTTCCTTGGTATATTTTACATCAGAGTTTGATTATATTATTTGCTGCTAACTTGAGCCTTTTTGAATTTCACCCAGCTATTGAAGCTATGGGTATTTTGACGCTCACCCTTGTGAGTTGTTACTTGAGTTTTGCCTTAATACGCCGCGTGAAAGCGCTTAGGTTGGTGTTTGGCTTGAGGGTGTGAATTAGAAAAAATGGCTGTTTATATAAAGTCTTAAACAGCCATCTTTTCAAATTACGTATTAGTTTATCCCGAAGAATTTTAGAAGATCTGCACCATTTTTACGAAGACCGAGCGTCAATCCATAACTGTCTGGTCCTTCGCCTGCATTCAGTCTAAAGCCAATGAATATTGGTTTGTTGTCTATAAGTCTGTAATTTAAGTGGAATAAATGTCTTTTTTGATCCTTCATTGGAATTAAACAACCGGCCTCTTCAACATCACATGAATCGTCAAGCCTCATTACGCCATACTGCTCGAACTCTGCTCGCATGTAAGTCACTACAAAGTCTGGAATCGCGTTTTCTGATGCTTGAATGTCAGAGCGGTAATATCGATAGTTTAATCCATATCCCCAGTAGTCATTGACTGTATCCTGGTTAGCAAGCCGCTCTTCGTGATTCACGAAACCATATCTTAGGATCACGCCGAGATCTGAACGCCGGCTTTTACTTTTGAAGAAGCAACTTATTCCTCCAACACAGTGCGAAAATGAAGCGCGTAATCCGAAGCTTGCATCTAATGTATCTGATACTTGATTAAAACTTGTAGGTAGCTGAAATCCATTATTGTTCCCGTTTGGCGGCTCACCGTTTGGTGAGTCATTGCTTTCTGGTGTTTCGATGACACCAATTCCATAGAAAGATGCGAAAAATGTGGCATTTAATAATAGGTTTTTGCGCTTTTTCTCTTCTTTTTCGCTAGTGTCATAGAAATCATACCGACCATCAATATAGGCATCAAAATAGGGTTTTACATCGGTAAAACCTGCATTACTCCCGTCTTCATAGTCCGGTAGAAACATAGAGCCAAATTCGAATGTGCTGATCAGGTGGGTATCTGACTTGACCGTTTCCAATTCAAATTTTGGCTTTTCAGGTGTATTTGCTTCGTAGTATTTCTTTAAATATGTTTGAAATAGCCTTTCCTCTTCTTCCGTTCGATTATCTATTGTGACTAAACATGTGACGACTTTATTAATTCTTTTGTTGACGGCTGTTTTGTGACTTACCTTCCATTTGTCAAGGCTAGAGCCACTGGAAGCTGCAATTGGATTGTTAACTTCACATTTATGAAGTTGAGAAGATGGGGCGCCGTCATCGGCATATACATCGACCTGTGTAAATAGCGCCAATAAAATAAATAGCGAGAAATGCTTCATGTATGTGTTCCTATTTGGGTTTGTTTTTCTCGAACTAAGTGTAAAAAAAACAAATACCTCTCACCCTAAAGCTGAAAAACAGCCTATTGATTCTCGCGGAACAAAATAAAAATCGTTCATTTAGCTTTGGAATACCATAATTTACCTAGGTTTGACTTTCATAGCAGAACGATATTGTTAAAGATGAAAGTTTTTCAATATGCCCTAGGTCTTTTCAACAAACTAACTATAAACGCAGTATTGCGCCCCTCTTATATCAAATTTTGGACATCTTTTATGACGGTACGGCAAAAATTTATCGCTTTTGCAGTGATAGCAATAGGCACAATAGTAACGCTTTCAACAGTATCTACAGATTGGTTGTGGTTATTTGTCATTGTCGCGCCAATTATTGCGCTCGGTTTGTACGACATGTATCAATCCAGACACAGTGTACGAAGGCTTTACCCTGTTTTGGGGCGTTTTAGGTATTTATTAGAGTCATTTCGCGACGAAATACAGCAATACTTTGTTGAGTCAGATATCAGCGGCACTCCTATACCTAGGGAGTTTCGTTCACTCGTTTACCAACGAGCCAAAGGAGACAGAGACACGCGCCCATTTGGAACAATTTTTGACGTCAATCGTGATGGCTACGAATGGGTAAATCATTCGATTCAACCGAAGCATTTAACTGATTTGCATCCAAGAGTGAAGTTTGGTGGGCCGGATTGCACGCAACCCTATATGGCTTCGCCCTTAAATATTTCGGCCATGAGCTACGGTGCACTGAGTAAGAATGCGATTATGGCTTTAAACAAAGGTGCACAAATAGGAGGGTTTTCGCACAATACAGGTGAAGGTAGTATGAGTCCATATCACCTTAAACACGGCGGTGATATTGTTTGGCAAATTGGCACGGGTTACTTTGGTTGTAGGGATGAAGAGGGCAATTTCAACCCGAAAACTTTTGAAGAAAATGCTGCCAAAGATGTCGTAAAAATGATTGAGATAAAATTATCTCAGGGTGCAAAGCCAGGGCATGGTGGTATTCTTCCTGCGGCAAAACTTACCGAAGAAATTGCGGCTATCCGGCACGTGCCTATGGGGAAAGACGTTGTATCACCGCCTGCACACAGTGCATTCAGTACGCCGATTGAATTATTGGCATTTGTTAAAAATCTCAGAGAACTGTCTAAAGGTAAACCTATTGGGTTTAAACTGTGCATTGGTCGTCGAGACGAGTTTTTAGCCATATGTAAAGCAATGATTGAAACCGGCATATTACCAGACTTTATCACCGTAGACGGTGGCGAAGGTGGGACAGGGGCAGCCCCAACTGAAATGACCAACTCTGTTGGCACACCTGTCAAAGACGCACTTATCTTTGTAAATAATGCACTTATTGGTTTTGGTTTACGCGACAAAATTCGCGTTATCGCATCAGGAAAAATGTTTTCAGCCTTCCATATTTTGCGAGCCATGGCATTGGGTGCTGATGCTGTCAATTCTGCCAGAGGTATGATGTTATCCTTAGGTTGTATCCAAGCAAGAACGTGCAATTCAGATCATTGTCCTACGGGCATAGCAACCCAAAACCCGTCAAGAAACAAAGCGATCGTGGTGTCGGATAAATCACAACGCGTAGCAAATTTTCATAAAGAAACCGTGAAAAACTTAGTGGAATTGGTTGGTGCAGCAGGTTTAAATGGCATTCATGAGTTGGAGCCAAAGCATATTCACAGGCGCATAAAAGGGACAGAAGTAAAAAGCTATGCGCAATTGTATCCCACACTAGAAAGTGGTGCTTTGCTCAGCAATGAAACTACCCCGATTGATTGGCGCTTTGACATGGATATGGCCAATGCGTCCGCTTGGTAACAACTTGGTTTTTAAGGTATGAATACTAATCGAGTCATTTTGATAACAGGTGCTTCCGCGGGCTTGGGTTTAGAGATTGCGAGGCACTTGATACCGCTTGATCACTATATTCTCGTGTTAACTGCGCGGCCAAATTCGATCAAGCGATTTGCTGAAGAAGGAATAGAAGCGAGCAAAAAACTACTATTGCGTCCACTTGATGTTACTGATGCTCAGATGAGAGCCGAGCTAATCAATGAGCTTGAAGAAAAATATGGTGGTGTAGACATATTAATAAATAATGCAGGCTTTACTTTTCGTGCTGTAGTGGAGGATGTGTCGGAAGAAGATCGTCTACTCCAAATGAATACTAATTTTCGTGCGCCCATGGAGCTCACTAGGTTGTGTTTGCCAAGTATGAGAAAAAAGCGTCGAGGCAAAATTATTAACATCTCATCAGTAGGTGGACAAATGGCGATGCCAACGATGGCGGTGTACAGTGCCTCAAAACATGCCCTTGAAGGTGCGTCAGAAAGCCTTTGGTATGAGCTCAAACCTTGGGGAATAAATGTTGTCTTAGTAGAACCAGGCTTTATTAATTCTAAAGGGTTCGAGAAAGTCAGAACGACGAAGCTTAGTGAGCATTCATTTAAACAAAGTGATTCGGCTTATCACCAACACTACATCAATATGGAAGGATTTATTGAGCGCATTATGAAGCTCACGCCCTCTACCTCTGCTAGTGTCGCGCGTAAAGTAGTAAAAGTAATTAAGGCGTCAAATCCTCCTCTGCGCGTGTCCGGTACGTTTGACGCAGTTTTATTTAAATTGATGAAGAAGTTTATTCCGCAGCGTATTTATCACGCGATACTTTATCGCTTTCTTCCCAATGTGAAGCGATGGGGGAAGCATTCATAAATTCACTTACGCTAAAACTATTTCTATTCGAGCATTTGAATCTTCTTAGCTAAACGTGCATGCTTTTGGGCCAATGCGCGTGCGTCGATGGACACATGTTGCCCATCAATGATAAGCCATTTTCCATTGATCATGAGCTTGTCAACTTGGTGCGCGCCGCAAGTCACCAAAGCAGCAATTAAATCGCCTGCGCCTGAAAAGCGCAGTGCATCCGTTTTAAAGCATGCCAGATCAGCCTTTGCTCCAATGCGCAACTCACCCAGTGTATCGCGCTTAAATACAGACGCGGAGCCTTTGGTTGCATAGCCAAGGACGCGTTCAGCGGTAATTTGTTTGGCGCCATATTTCAACCTTTGTTGTAAAAGCGATTGTCTGGCTTCTTGGATCATGTTTGAACAGTCATTCGAGGCTGAACCATCTACTGCTAATCCAACTCGGCATCCTGCATTTTCTAAATCAACGGTTGGACAAATCCCCGAGGCTAGAAGCATATTGGAACTAGGGCAGTGCGCAATACCCATATTGGCATCACCTAGTTGTTTTATTTCGTCTTGTGTGAAGTGAATACCATGAGCTAACCAAGTTCTGTCGTTTAACCAACCGCAATGTGACAAATACTCAAGTGGTCGCATGGCAAATTTATGTTCGCAAAATCTATTTTCGTCTTCTGTTTCGGCTAGATGTGTGTGCAGGAGCACATCTTTGCGTTCGGCGAGATGGGCTGTTTCCTTCATTAATTCAGTTGAAACTGAAAATGGCGAGCAGGGAGCTAAGGCTATTTCAATCATATCCTCAGGATCGTTTTTATGGTATTTGTCTATCAAACGCTCGCTGTCTAGCAAGATATCATCGTCAGTTTGAATAACGCTATCGGGTGGCAATCCACCGCTGCTTTCTCCCAGACTCATTGAACCTCGGGTCAATGTTGCTCTGCAAGACAAGGCTTTTAAAGCTTCAACTTGTATGTCTATCGCATTTTCTAAGCCTTTGGGAAAAACATAGTGGTGATCGCCAACGCAGCTAGTGCCCGACATCATTAGCTCAAGACTGGCGAGTTGCGTCGCACTATAAATCATTTCTTCGTCGAGGTGCTGCCAAACTTGATACAAAAACTTCAACCACGGGAACAAGGGTTTGTTAAGCGCGCCGGGTACACAACGCGTCAAGGTTTGGTAAAAATGATGGTGGGTATTGATTAAGCCAGGTGTAATCACATAGTCGCTGCAATCGATATACTTATCAATTTGGCTCATTGGTGTTTGCCCTGAAGCTACGAGTTCAATAATGCGATCCCCTTGGATCACCAAGCCATTTTCGGCATTATGGGTATTGGCAGTAAAAATAGCCGCAGGTGATTTTAGCCAAATACTCTCTTTCAATTGAGGCAAGGTAGTCTCTCACTTATAAAGTTTTTTTATGGTGTGATAAGCGCAGAAAATACCATACAGCTCTCAGTCTGTTTAATGGCATTGCGCACTTCAATAATATGATCTTATCATGCGTAAGCACAGAAGTACTCGTAAAAAATAGGCATTGCGCTTTGAATAAGATGCCGATTTGCTGAAGATGCTTATGGGATAAAATTAGCAGCAATATCAAATAAATAGTTAGATAAAATGTAAATAATGTGTAATTTATATTAAATTGAGGTGTGATTTATGCTAGTCTGCTTAAATAATTATATGTAAGTGCACACAAGGAATAAATTTAATGAGTATCAGAGATTTAGCAGATTTTCATCATCCTGTATCAACGTTGTTTGCTGAAATAAAAAGCAAAATAGACTATGAACCTTTCGCACTTTCTAAAGAACAAGTTGAACACTTTGAAGAATATGGTTATGTCACGAATGTCAAAATTTATGACGAAGAGCAAGTCGATATCTTGCGCGCTGAGTTAGACAAAATCCAAGCGCCCGATCATCCGGCAAGAGAGCTATTTTATGAATTCCATGGTAATCATTCGACTAATCCAGATACAGTTTTGTTCCACTCCTTGGGACACTGGCGAATTTCTGAAGCCTTTCATGATGCGCTCTGGAACCCAGCTTTCACTAAACCTGCTAGTCAGCTCTTAGGTGACAAGCCTGTACGATTTTGGCATGACCAGTTATTTTGCAAACCAGCCGGTCATGGCGGTGTTGTTGCTTGGCACCAAGATTATTCTTACTGGATCCGCACAGTCCCGATGCAGCACTTAACCTGTTGGATAGGTTTGGATGACGCGTCAACAGAAAATGGTTGTTTAAATTATGTGCCTAGTAGTCATCGTTGGGGATTGCTCAAGCGATTAGAATTAGGAGGGGAAATGGATGCCTTATTTGAACAGCTAGACGAAGAGCAACGCGCACAAATTAAGCCAGTGCCTATGGAGCTAAAAAAAGGGCATGCTTGTTTCCATCACCCTTTAATGGTTCATGGGTCATATGAAAACAAATCTGAACGCAGCAGACGCGCAATGGTATTGAATGTGTTTGCCGATGGAACGATAAGTGATACTGACGACATCATGCTCAGAGGCACCGATATTCGAGTGCCTAAGGGACAACCATTAAATACTAAGTATTTTCCGTTGATTTATCCTGTTAACTAAGAAAATAAAAAGCCCCTAGTCTTGTTCAATAGCATTGGGGTATTTTATTTGCATCAGCAATGCGTAGGCGGTTTCAAAGGCCTCTTGTTGAAAGATCTTTAACCCAGTTTCGTTAAATGAAATAGGGATAGGATTTCGTTTTAACAGAGCCTTTTTGTCGGTAGGGGATAATAGTTCCACGTTTAATTCGTCAATCAGTTGAATTGCCGCTTCTAACTTAAATCCCGCGGCACCCCCAGCAAACTTGCCTTTAGTTGGGCGCTCTTTAATGACGACATGGGTAAATTTATAGTCTTGCATGAGTTTTGCAAATTCAGCTTGAAAGGCTTTTAGTGACTTCGCTGAACCATTTTTGCCAAAGGTAAGTTTTCTGGCTCTACATTCAGGTAAATGAAAGACATCGTCTTCTAACGATAGCAAACAGAGTATTGCTTCACTTCCTTTTATTTCCACGCCACAGACATTCATAATTTGTTCCTACATATTCATTGCAAACGAGTCATTTGCATTTATTTTTTGGTTAGCTAGCTCAAGGGCTTCTTTTCTGCCGTCAATAAAATCTGCATCTGACAGCAAGTTCTCAAAACCCATATGCATGAGTTTTCGTTGTTTTTCTTTGTTATTGACAAGCATCAAAATTTTCATGTCTTTCTGCTGTGCATCTTTAACTAAGTTCTCAATCGTGAGGGCAATGGTGTCATCCAAGTAGGAAACATCGGATAAATCAATGATCACCACTTCATGCTCGCCCAACGAGCCTATTTCACGCGAAAGTGCTTTAGATACACCAAATATCATTGTGCCACTTAGGTAAAAATACAAAACGCGCCCTTTGGCTCTGTTTAACAAACGACGTTCTTCACGATTTAAGGGAAGACGACCATCTACATCACTGATTGCCTTAATATTCTTGGCTTGCGAGGCGCTCAATTTTTCAATCGTGATAATGTTGGCAATGAACACCCCGATGCCAACTGCGACCACTAAGTCGACAAACACAGTTAACAATAACACTGCACACATTATTAAGCTGGTTTGTTTAGACACCTTGTGCGCTCGCTTAATAAAGCTCCAATCGAGAATGTCGATCCCGACTTTTATTGCAATTCCAGCTAATACGGCAATGGGTATTGTGGATATTAAGCTAGACGCGCCAAAGACAGCGACGATAAGCACTAATACACGAGTGATCCCCGATAATGCGGTACGCGCACCTGTTTGAATATTAACAACTGTGCCCATGGTTGCACCTGCACCAGGAAGGCCGCCAAATAAACCAGATAACAAGTTACCGACACCTTGGCCTATTAATTCTTTATCTGATTTGTGTTCGCTGCGGGTAAGGTTGTCTGCAATTACAGAGGTTAGCATTGAATCAATACAGCCGAGCATTCCAAGAACAACACCATCGAGAATCATGGTTTGTAATTGCGTAGAAGTAAACGTCGGAAATACGAGGCTAGGCAGGCTAACGTTGATTTCGCCAATGCGTTTTATGTTGGCGTCGTTGAACAAGAAAACAGCGACAACAGAAATGAGTACTAAGGCGATGAGTTGCGGCGGTACAAAGTGTTTTATTTTGCGAGGTGTAAAAAAAATTAGTAGCAAGGTAGCCAAAGCCATGGCTGCCTCGATTGGGTTGATGTTGGCGATAGTGTTAGGTAGTGAGGACAGGGCACCTGTTACCCCACCTGCAGGTGCCGCAACACCCACGGCGGGTGCAAACTGCATGATAATAAGTATACACCCAATCCCTGACATAAAACCTGAAATGACGCTGTAGGGCATAAGTGTAATATATTTCCCTAAGCGAAGTACGCCAAAAATGATTTGTGTTGCGCCTGCAATCATCACAACAGTAAAGGCCATTGCGAGGCCTTTGTCTGGGTATTGCGCAAGCATAGAGGTGACGACCGCAGCCATGATTACCGTCATTGGCCCCGTTGGTTCAGAAATAAGTGTGGGCGTACCGCCAAACAAAGCGGCAAACAAGCCAATAATAATTGCGCCGTATAAACCCGCTTCAGCACCTGCGCCCGAAGCAACACCGAAAGCCAATGCCAGCGGCAAAGACACTATGGCTGCTGTTACACCGCCCATCAGGTCGCCTTTCAGGTTTTTGGTATGAATTAAATTGAATATGCGCAATGTACTTCTCTCTACTTATAATTATAACCGCTACGTTCAGCGGTAAGGCGAATATTAATTTCAAAAAAAAGGCGCTTATAAAGCGCCTTTATGTTAAGCGATATTTACGCGTGTTGAGACGCGCCGGCGCTCTCCGGTATACTTTTTTTGGCGGAGCGCGATATCACTATCCCCCCGAGGATAGCGGATAATATCGAACCAGCTAGTACACCCACCTTAACACTGTTTAAGTAGTCTACACTGACTGTTTCAAATGCCAAGCTACCGATAAATAAACTCATTGTAAAACCGATACCACACAATATGGAAGCACCGTATAGTTGCTGTAAGGTCACACCTTCTGGCAGTCTTGCCAGTCCTGACTTGACGGCAAGGTAACACGCACCAAATATGCCTACTTGCTTACCAACAAAGAGCCCCACCATCACGCCAATAACAATAGGATTAAAAATTTGCTCTGATGTTGTACCAATGAGTGTGACACCCGCATTTGCAAAGGCAAAAATGGGTAATATTAAAAAAGATACCCATGGGTGTAACATGTGCTCTAAATGCCCCAGCATTCGTTGGCCGCTTCTGTTTTTGCCATTTAACGGGATAAACAGTGCGATAGCAAAGCCTGCCAAGGTAGCATGCACACCCGATTTTAACACAGCAGCCCAGATCACTACGCCGACCAGTAGGTAAACACCGCTTGATTTCAGTTGTAAGCGGTTAAATACAAACAGGATGCATAATCCTAATGCACCGACGACAAGTGACGTTGTGCTCAGTTCGGCTGAATAAAACAAGGCGATTATAATGATAGCGCCGATATCGTCAAATATTGCGACGGATAGCAAAAATAGCTTCAATGTAATGGGGAGCATACGACCAAAAAGGCTAAAAACCCCTAAGGCGAAAGCGATATCGGTTGCAGCTGGAATTGCCCATCCATCGATACCAATTGGTTCGTCAATATTAAACGCTACATAGATAAGTGCGGGAACCGCGATACCCGCAACAGCACCAATGGCGGGGAGCATAATTTGTTCTTTTGATTGCAAATGGCCTTCGAGAATTTCTCGCTTTACTTCCAAACCAACCAAGAAGAAAAAGATTGCCATTAGGCCATCGTTTACCCACAGCAAGAGTGGTTTATTTATCTCAAACCCACCAAATTTGAATGTGACTGTTGTGTTTAAAAAATCTCCGTATAAACTGTTTAATGGTGTATTTGCCATTATCATCGCAAGGGCTGCTGCAATGACCAAGAGGACACCGCCCGCCGCATCATGCTTAAATAGTCGTTTAATACTGTCTACCATAAAATCTCCATCGTATTCGAACTATCTTTATAAGCCCTGTGTTTATTCAAGAAAAGTCGATTAATTGATATATGAACTTCGAATAATACGAACTATTTGAAACTTAGTTCATTTGTAAGCATGATTTTTTCAGGCTATGCTTTTATCTTCTTTCACGCTTTTGAACGCGTCGATACAAAGCAAGCGATGACAAATAAAACAGTACTGAGCAAATAAATGGGAATATCCCCGAAAACAAAGTAGGGTGTGCGTCCCTCAACTAGGGCAATATTGACATTGAGAACATCATCAACAAATTGATCAAGTTGACCTAAGTTGTCACCTCTGTGATCAAATGCTGCCGTCACGCCAGTATTGGTCGCTCTAACAATCGGAAGGGCGAATTCGATGGCTCGCATCCTCGCGATTTCAAGGTGCTGATGAGGACCATGAGAATCTCCAAACCAAGCATCATTACTGACGGTCACCAATAGATCTGAATGTACTTTAATGTTTGCCTTTACTTGCTTGGGAAACGCGATTTCGTAGCAAATGGCTGGCACTAGATGATAGCCATTTGCGAGTAAATTTTCTTGTTCAAAATCACCGCGATTGAATGAGGACATGGGTAGATCAAAAATTGGGGCGAGTGGTCTCAATAAGGATTCGAATGGCACAAATTCGCCAATAGGCAATAGATGATGCTTGGAAAACCTATTTTCGTGCCTGTACGAATAAGGTATTGTGTTTTTGCCCTTAATATCCATGCCTAGAGCAAGCAAATTATTATAGGCCTCTTGGGTACGGCCTTGATAGTCAACGGAGCCGGTAATCAGAGCTGTGTTATGGCTCGTGGCGAGCTCATCCAAAGAACGCAGTGTTTCAAGCGCAAGCGGCATTGACTCAAGCACTGGAATAGCCGCTTCTGGCCAGATGACAATGTCACTCGACCAATGTGTCTCGCTGAGGCGTTTATATTTTTCGATTGTAGGAATATCTTGTTCAGGCTGCCAACGTATTGATTGCTCAATATTGCCTTGAACGAGGGCTACGCTTATTTTTTCGTTGCTTTCTGTTACCCAATTTATTGACTTTGTTGTCCAGCCCAGCGTAAACAATAATAGTGACAATAAAACGGGAGGTAGCCATTTTTTATGCGCTATACCGACAGCAATAGAAGCACTTATGCATAGGACAAGGGCACTGACACCGATTTCCCCAATAACGGGTAGCATACCCGACAGAGGCGAGTCGATTTGACTATAAGCGATGGATAACCAAGGAAAGCCTGTCAGAAAGTGCGCTCGCACCCATTCGGTGACTAACCAAACCAAAGGGATAGCTAAAGGCCACAAAGCAAAGGTGAAAAACCTAGACAATATTGCCACACAAATGGCGGGGAAAAGAGCTAAATAGCCACAAAGTAAGAGCATCAAAAACAAGGATACAACGAGGGGCAGCCCGCCAAAAGTAGCAATACTGACATGCACCCATGAGATACCCGCACCAAAATACCCCAAGCCAAACCACCAAGCAGTTTGTACAGGTTTACTCGAATATTGATGTAAAAGGTATAGCCCTAGTGGCAAACAAATGTACACCAAATACCACTGACCAAAAGGTGCAAAGGCAAATGTGAGTGATGCACCTAATAGCGTAGCAATAGCGTTTACAGCAAAAGTGTTCAGGCTATTTCTCCAATTCTGGAATGTACACTTTTAGTTGTAAAAGACGACGTTTGTCGGAGTTAGTGACTTCAAATTGAATATTGTCAATATCCACTTTTTCGCCAGTTTTAGGCATGTGACCGAAAGCTCTCAGTATGACTCCGCCAATCGTATCGGATTCTTCCTCGTTGTAACTGGTTTCAAAAAAAGTATTGAAGTCGTCTACCGGCGTCAGTGCTTTCACGGAGTAGGTGGATTTGTTTAGAGGGCGAATATTGTCATTTTCATTGGCTTCTTCGTCGTATTCATCCTCAATCTCACCGACGATGAGCTCAAGAATATCTTCTATGGTAACCAGACCCGACACACCACCGTATTCATCAACGACTATCGCCATATGGTAACGCTGTTGACGAAACTCTTTTAACAACGCGTCAAGACGCTTGCTCTCGGGCACGATAATGGCTTCTCGAAGCAGTGACTTTAAAGAAAAGTCTTTGTCTTGATTAAACGCGTAATAGAGTAGGTCTTTGGCGAGCAATATGCCTTCTATATGATCTTTGTCTTCATTTATAACAGGAAAACGTGAATGCGAGGATTGGATCATGGTAGGGACGAATTCGTCTATCCCTTGCTCTACATCAATGGTGATCATTTGCGCGCGGGGGATCATGATGTCCCTCACTCGCATTTCGCTGACCTCCATTACCCCTTCGATCATCTCTTTTGTTTGAGGGTCAATCAGATCACGTTGCTCAGCATCAGAAATGACTTCTGATAATTCTTCTTTATTTTGCGGTTCACCTTTAAAGTTGTTGAGTAGTTTCTCAAGCCAACCTTTGTTAGCTGAACCGTTGCTAGAGTAGGGGTTATCTTCGCTCATTTCCTGTCACTGTTGATAGTGTATGGCTTAAAAAATCTCGCCGACTAATAGTTAATCTGTTTTAGTGTCGCCTACACGCAATATTTACTGAACATCGTAGGGGTCGTCAACACCTAATTTTTGTAAAATGGCGCGCTCTAAAGCTTCCATTTCTTCAGCATCGTTGTCTTCAATATGGTCATAACCTAGCAAATGCAAGAGTCCGTGAATGCACATGTGGATAAAATGTGCGCGTATCGACTTATTTTGCGCTTGGGCTTCTTCGCATACGATATCTATACATATCAGCATATCACCAATATATGACGATTCAACGAAGTCAGGAATATCTGAGGGAAAAGATAGAACGTTGGTTGGTTTATCTTTTTGTCGATATTGCGAATTTAGGCTTTGTGATTCTTTTTTTGATACGATTCGCACGGTACATTCAACAGCTTGTTTGTGATCAAGCTGTTTTAATGCTAGTTCAAACCATGGCGTAATATCTGAGCATGCAAACTGAGTAAAAAAGGGATGCGCTTTGTCAAGATCATCCGCTATTTGCAGATCAACAAACACGTGTGTTTGTTTGTTCATTGCGTTTGGTTTCCACCTTGCTCATTCCGCTTAGCTAACTTTATTGCCTCTTGCTCACTTTCATAGTCTTCATAAGCTTGAACAATGCGCGCGACAACCGGATGCCTGACAACGTCACTGGCAGTAAAAAAGTTAAAAGAAATATCATTCACGCTACTGAGTACATCAATCGCGTGGCGAAGACCTGAGCGCGCACCTCTCGGCAAGTCAATTTGTGTAATATCACCGGTTATCACCGCTTTTGAATTAAACCCGATACGCGTTAAAAACATTTTCATCTGTTCAATGGTGGTATTTTGAGACTCATCCAGAATGATAAATGCGTCGTTCAGAGTGCGGCCACGCATATAGGCGAGGGGAGCGACTTCGATTACGTTTCTTTCGATCAGTTTTTCGACTTTTTCAAAGCCTAACATTTCGAACAAGGCATCGTACAAAGGACGTAAATAGGGATCGACCTTTTGTGATAAGTCACCCGGTAAAAAGCCCAGCTTTTCACCCGCTTCAACGGCAGGGCGGGTAAGTAAAATACGACGAATTTCTTGTTTTTCCAAAGCGTCGACAGCACAGGCGACCGCTAAATATGTCTTACCGGTACCCGCTGGGCCGACACCAAAGGTGATATCGTGGTTGAGTACATTGGCCACATATCTAGACTGGTTGGGGTTTCTTGGTTTAATGACACCGCGCTTCGTTTTTATCTGAACTTCTTTTGCGTAATCGCCGGCTTCAGCGCGCTCAAGGCATTTCGCTTCTTGAATGGCTAGATGAACTTGATTGGGATCGAGCTCAGGTACACTGCCTTTGACAGGCTGTGTTTCTATATACAATAATTTGAGTAACTCGCTTGCTCCGTTAGCTTGCAAAGGGTCACCAAGTACACTGAATTCATTTGCGCGGTAGGTGATTTCAACCCCTAAACGACGTTCAATTTGTTTAATGTTGTCGTCGAATGGTCCACATAAGCTTGCTAATCGTTTGTTGTCCGATGGCTCTAATACTAATTGATTGGTTACTACAGTACTCAAATTACTTCCTTTTCTTTATGCTGGCATAACTTGGATGACGCCATGCTTGTCAGGAGTCGGTTGACTGGCGAGAATACTCTCTGGAGAGCGCGCTATTCTCAAGCCCATCTCATTTTCACGTCTAATAAGCTCTCCACGTAAGGAATTAGCATACACGTGGCTAATTTCAATATCAACGAATTCACCGACCATATCTGGCGCTCCGACAAAATTGACGACGCGATTATTTTCTGTGCGGCCGGTAAGTTCCTGAGGGTCTTTTTTAGACGGCCCTTCGACGAGTACGCGTTGCACAGTCCCTAGCATATTTCGAGCAATTTGCTGTGCATTTTGATTGATACGTTGTTGCAATATCTGCAAACGCTGTTTTTTGGTGTCTTCAGAGACATCATCCACGGCGTCAGCAGCGGGCGTACCTGGACGAGCAGAGTAGATAAAGCTAAAACTTAGATCGTAACCAACGTAGTTAATTAGATCCATTGTTGCTTCGAAGTCTTCATTTGTTTCGCCTGGGAAGCCAATAATAAAATCGGAAGACATGCACAAGTTCGGGCGAACTTTTTTCAGCTTGCGTATTGTACTTTTGTATTCGATAGCGGTATGTCCGCGTTTCATCAAGTTGAGTATACGGTCTGAGCCACTTTGTACAGGCAAATGTAGATGATCCACTAACTCTGGTATGTTTTTGTAGGCTTCAATAATATCATCTGTAAATTCTACTGGGTGAGAGGTGGTGTAACGAATACGATCAATGCCATCTATAGATGCAACGAGTTCAAGTAGTTCTGCAAAACGACAAATGCTGCCATCGTGCTGTTCACCACGATAAGCGTTAACGTTTTGCCCAAGTAAATTGACTTCTCTGACGCCTTGAGAGGCCAATTGTGCGATCTCTAATATAACATCATCGACTGGACGGCTAACTTCTTCCCCTCGTGTATAGGGTACAACACAAAACGTACAGTATTTTGAGCAGCCTTCCATGATAGAAACGAAGGCAGTTGGACCGTCGGCACGCGGCTCTGGCAGCCTGTCAAATTTTTCAATTTCAGGGAAACTGACATCTACAACAGATGATTCGCCGCCTTTGATTTGCTGAATCATTTCAGGCAAGCGATGCAGTGTTTGCGGACCAAACACGATATCTACGTAAGGCGCGCGTTTTCTGATTTCATCCCCTTCCTGTGAAGCAACACAGCCACCTACGCCAATAATCAAATCTGGATTGGATTGTTTCAGGTTTTTCCAACGACCAAGCTGATGGAATACTTTTTCTTGAGCTTTTTCGCGAATAGAGCAAGTATTTAGCAAGATAACATCAGCGTTTTCTGCTTCTTCAGCCATTGAATAACCGTGGGTAGCGTCGAGCAAATCGGCCATTTTGTCCGAGTCATACTCGTTCATCTGGCAGCCCCACGTTTTTATAAATAGCTTTTTACTCATAAAATACAAAAATCAATATATCTAAAATAGCTGCGTATTTTATCGCGATTGTAAACATTATGCACTAACTATCATGTCGATCCTGTGTTCTATATCCTCTAACAATTCATTCGCTTTCCATCCTGCGCGGCTTCTAAATACGTAACCTTGCCGCATGTCGAACATCAGTCTTGCGCGCGCCAAAGAAGGGAAGTCGGCGGGTAAGTTTCCTTTTGCTTTTTCTGCATCGAAGCGTTTAGCTAGTCGTGTATCTGTTTCATTGATGGCGTTCACCATTCGCGCTTCGACACCCTCAATTTCACCCACATTTGTTGCTGCACATGATGCTAGAAAACAGCCCCGCATGCCGTTTTCATGGTCGGTTGAGTAATTAATGACGGCTTCAAAAAATCCACGCACCGCTTGCCTTAAGTTAGGTTCTGATTCAAATGCAATAATTGGCGCACAGCCGTTAACATCAGAATAGCGGTCTATGGTCTTCAAATAGAGTTCGCGTTTGTCGCCAAAAGCGGCATACATACTTGGCCCACTTATTCCCATGGCTCGGGTGAGATCTTTTAGTGAAGCCCCATCATATCCCTTACTCCAAAACACTTGCATTGCCGCTAAAAGTGCTTCGTCGGCATCAAAATTTCTAGGCCTTCCGATTTTTTTTGTATCGTTCAATATATAATCCTTGACATACACTTAGTTTCATTATTACTATGAATTATATATTGATTGATACATAATTTAAAGGTGAATTTTATGAGTGTAAAAATTTTACAGGCGGGTGAAACATTTCCATCCGTCTTGGTTAAAACGATCGATGGTTTAGAAACAGATTTAGCAAAATCAGGGGATGGTTTTGATTGGAAGTTGATCGTTGTTTATCGAGGCAAACACTGCCCTTTATGCACTAATTACTTAAAAGACTTAAATGCACTTTTACCTGAGTTTAATGCGCTTGGTGTTGATGTTGTCGCCGTATCGGGAGACTCGCTCGAAAAAGCGAAAGCACAACTTGCAGAAGTCGAACCCAAATTTGATGTGGCTTACGACTTAAGTATTCAGCAAATGCGGACGCTTGGTTTGTATGTATCTTCCCCTCGTTTAGGTATGGGAGCTGACCGGCCTTTTGCCGAGCCAGGACTTTTTGTTGTTAATGAAAACGGTCAACTGCAAATGATTGATGTATCAAATGTGCCGTTTGCGCGCCCCCCTTTGGCTTCGATGTTGATGGGCATTCGTTACTACCGAAATATGAAAGAGAGTTACCCGATAAACGGTAGCTTTGTCTCCGACGAAAAGTAAGCGAATCAAATACATTAATAGTAGAGAAAATAACAATGTCAGTACTTTTTGAACCGAGAAAGGTCGGTCGATACGCCACAAAAAATAGAATTTTCATGGCGCCCATGAGTCGTTATCGCGCGCTAGCTGGCGGAATCAACCCACCGTCTACAGCAGAGTATTATCGCCAGCGGGCTTCGGCAGGTCTTATTGTTGCTGAGTCAACACGCGTAAACAATTGGTCAGGCGGAATTAACTGCCCAGGTATTTATACTAAAGAGCAAGTCGAATCGTGGAAAGAAACGACGGAAGCGGTACACAAAGAAGGTGGCCTAATATTCTTGCAACTATGGCATGCGGGGCGTGCAAGCCATGAGTCACTTATGCCTGAAGGCAGAGATGTAGTGGCGCCCAGTGCGATACCGATTACGCAAGAGGTAATGATAGAAAATGGCATGGCAACGCCAACTCCACCGAGAGAAATTACCTTAGACGAAATAGCCGAACTGCGTGAAGATTTTGCAAATGCCAGTCGAAATGCACTCGAGGCCGGTTTTGACGGAGTAGAAATTCATTCGGCTGGTGGTTTTATTATTGATACTTTTTTGCAGGACACGACAAACTTACGCAAGGATCAATATGGCGGTTCGCTGGAAAATCGTTTTCGTTTTTTAAAAGAAATCACTGAAGACGCAATTGAAATATGGGGTGCAGATAGGGTAGGGGTTAAGTTGTCACCCGTGAGCGAGTATAACAATGTTGGTGACGGCAATATTCTTGAAACCTTCAGCTATGTGTACAGCCAAATGGACAAATATGGCTTAGCGTTTTTAGAAGTCAATGAAGAAATGCCATTTAGCCAGCTGTCTCCAGAAAAACGATCAATCATAGATGATTTAAGAAAGATTTGGTCAGGTACCTATATTGCCAACGGCAATTATGATCTGGATTCTGGGACTGCAGCGATAACAGAAGGTAAAGCGAGTGCGATTACCTATGGTCGCTATTTCATTGCCAATCCAGATTTACCTGAGCGTTTTAAGCAAAACGCGGCGTTTAATGAACTGAACTTTGAGCGATTTTATGGCGGTGACGACACTGGCTATACGGATTATCCATTTCTGTCTCAGGATTGAAGGAAGGTAGATAACGGTTTTAGCTGAAAAAAGACCTCCTTCTCCGTTAAATATTGGTGCCTATGTGTTGTATGTAGACACCAATACCATTCAACAGCCTCTATTCTGCCTTCTAAAATATCTTGTTCCGTCAATGTGATTCCCCTAGTATTGGACATATCAAACACCATACAATTACACTTCTCATTAACTGCTCGATATGCAATAGCTACTGCACTTTATACTTCACTAAATACAAATGTAGCTAAATAGAACTCACATAGGAGATACCATTGAAAAGAGCCTTAGTTATTGTTTTTGCCGTTTTCTTGGCTATCGCGCTTAGTTTGATTGGCTATGTCAAAATCAAAAGTAAGGCACTGCCTACAGGCGAATCAGGTCCAGTTGCAGATGCGCTTGCGAATGACATGCTGCAAGCCATTAATCACGAAGCTTGGCTTAAAACCGGTGCCATTAGGTGGCATTTTGCAGGCCGTCAACAGCATTTGTGGGACAAAAGCCGCCATTTAGCGCGTGTCAAATGGGATAAGCTAGAGGTTGTAATTAATTTAAGCACACGAGAAGGCGTGGTGTATAGGGATGGCCAAATCATTGATGAGGATAAAGAAAAATACTTAGAACAAGCATGGGCGCACTGGGCAAACGATAGCTTCTGGCTAAATCCTGTTTCAAAGGTCTTCGATCAAGGTACTTCGCGCCAATTTATCCCAATGGAAGAAGGGTTGAGAGGACTCTTAGTGAGTTATGATTCTGGTGGTGTAACACCCGGTGACAGTTACTTATGGGTTGTTGGTGAAAATGCTCTACCTGTTCGCTTTGAAATGTGGGTATCGATCATTCCAATCAAAGGTCTAGCCGCGACTTGGGACAATTGGACGACATTATCCACTGGGGTAAAAGTCGCTCAAGACCACGATTTAGGCTTTTTAGAAGTTGGCCTGACAGAAATTAACGCGGCTTTTACTTTAGAAGAGCTTGAAGGTGAGACGGATCCTTTTGGGGTGTTGTTTTAATTGTTGGCAGTTTAGCCGCATTTTTTATAAGTCGACCTTGGTAGCTATATACCAATATATCACTCCAGAAATGACAGCTGATCCAACAAGAGTGCCCAATTCAATAGATAGAAGGAGGCACTCAAATGCATGCTAGTTTGTAATCAAACCATCATCCAAAGTAAACAAACGATGGCAAAAGAAACGATGCCGATAATAGTTGTAGAAACCGTCCAACTGCGTAAGGTTTGAGATTCGCTAAACTTCAAGTAACGGCTTACCAGCCAAAAACCAGAATCATTCACGTGTGAGAGCATTGTTGCTCCCGCCGCAATTGCTACGACAAGTAGCGCGAGTTCAGAACCAGCTAACCCTGCTGCTTCGGACACTGGTGCGGTTAAACCAGCAGCGGTTATCATCGCAACAGTAGCAGAGCCTTGCGCAACGCGAATAATTACGGAAACAAAAAAAGCAAAAAATACGATGGGGAGAGCATTGGCTTGCAGCATTGCTGCGAGGTCTGCACCTGCACCAGAAGAAACTAAAATTTGCTTAAATACACCGCCAGCACCCGTTACAAGAATCACCGTACCAGCGGGTTGCAATGCCTTGACCATTGCTTCATTTAAGGCTGTTGCAGGCATGCCCCTGCGGATACCAATAAAGTACCAAGCCACTAAACATCCTATAAGTAACGCGACAAAAGGGTGACCAACAAAGATAATAGTTTGTACAATGACATTGTCGGTACTACTTGTTTCTTCCCCGATTTTTATTAATGTGCTAGCTAAAATTAGAACGAGTGGTAATAAAATGACTGTGATTGCTGCGCCAAAACTGATGGGGGGTGTATTGTCGTTGCTCACATCAGCTTGCTCACTTGATTCCTGTTTTGCATCTGTTTGAAACATCGACATTTGAGCCAATTTTTTTGCAAAAATAGGACCTGCAATAATAGCAGCAGGTAACCCCGCAATGGTGCCAAATACTATGACCCAACCTAAATCAGCCTTGAGAATATCGGCGACGGCAATAGGCCCTGGTGTTGGTGGAATGAAAGCATGGGTGACTGCCAAACCAGCGAGTAGAGGGATGGCGTAATAAACTAGAGGTTTACGCGTTTTTCGTTGTATACCCAAAAGCACAGGCATTAATATGATAAAGGCAATGTCTAAAAACACTGGAATCGAAGCGATAAATCCAATTAGAGCCAGTGCATACTGAGATTTATTTTCGCCAAACTTATTGAGGAGAGTAGTAGATATCGCGTTGACACCGCCAGAGTGCTCCAACAACGCACCCATCATGGCGCCAATCCCAACCACTACGGCGACAAAGCCCAGTGTACTCGCCATACCCGATCTTACAGCCTCTATTACATCTTCAGTTGCCATTTGTACACCAAGGCCAAAGCCTATACTTACCAACAGAAGTGCAATAAATGCCGGTAGCTTAATTTTTAGTACCAGTACGAGTAAAACGACCATGGAAACTATCGTGAAGATAATGGGAAGTGAAAGCACTGCTAAATCCATCCTTAATTATATTTTTTCATTTGTGTATTGTTAGCAAATTGTCAATTGATTGTGAATGTATACATTGTTCTTTAATTTTAGAATACGCTTATTTTATTTTATTTGTGTTCGCTACAAAAAGCGTTAGTTGATCCTTCAATCGTCTTGATTTTACTTAGTGTAGCGGCTGTTTTATTTGTGAAAATGTTGAAATTGTTAGGTTCATTGCGCTATTGCAAGCAGTCTAAATGCTGTTTATTCTTTGATCTTTTAAAGCAGAGTAAAAGCAATTTACTCGGGAATGCATATTTATATATAAAAAAATGGGGCGATTTATGAGGTCAGCTTGGCCATATTTGTTAAAAATAAATCTTAATGATTTTAACAAAAAAATAACCTTTATATGGTTTTCAACCTTTAGTATTTTATTCTTGCTTAGTGGCTTTCATTTTGGCTATGCAAATGTTTGGGAAAACGAGCAGTTTGTCTCTAAAAACAAATTGCCTGCGCGTGCGACATCCTATTCTTATCAAAGTGTTGAAGATGCTTTGCTTCGTGATCGCACGCGCGCTAAATTGCTCAACTTAAATGGTGACTGGCAGTTTCATTTTGAACCCGATGATAAACCGCTCAATCAAGCTTTTTATTCATTGGGGTTTGATGCTTCGTCTTGGGATGTAATTAAGGTTCCTTCAAATTGGGAACTACTTGGTTATGGTACGCCTATTTATACCAACCATACTTACCCATTTCCGATTAACCCACCGTATATAGACACAGAAAACCCAACAGGCTATTACTTAAAATCTTTTGCATTGCCAGAAGACTGGGGTAGCGAACAAAAAATAATATTGCATTTTGGTGCGGTGTCATCAGCATTTCATCTTTGGATTAACGGGCAACATGTGGGCTACAGCCAAGGGAGTCATTTACCCGCAGAGTTTGATATTACTGAGTTCGTGAATAAAAACGCAGACAACAATACGATTGCCATGCAAGTTTTTCGTTGGTCAGACGGCAGTTACCTTGAAGATCAAGACCACTGGCGTTTGAGTGGTATCCACAGAGAAGTATTGGTGTTTGCAGAGCCAAAAGTGTCAATCAACGATTTTGCAGTGAGAACAGTATTAAACGAAGATTATACCAAGGCCAATTTGCAACTTAATATCGAACTTGGCAAACAGGAATACCAAACACTAGAAAAATGGCAAGTAGAAGCGCAGTTGTTTGATAACACTGGTAAAGCTGTGTTGTCAGAGCCTTCTAGCATTATGGCTGACATTCTCAATCCAAGAAAACATCCTCACCGAGGTGCATTTGATTTTACTCATCTATCAATCGCTATCAATGAGCCGAACTTATGGTCAGCAGAAACCCCCTACCTATACACATTGGTATTAAGCCTAAAAGATGATAAGGGTAGGCACGTTGAGTCTCGCAGTACGCGTGTGGGCTTTAGAGATGTGAAAATTATCGACTCTGGTGAATTATTGATTAATGGCGTACCTGTCAAGCTTATTGGCGTAAACCGTCACGATCATGATGCTGTGCTTGGTAAAGCTTTGACGCGGGAGGATATGCGGCAAGACGTCATCTTAATGAAGCAACTTAATTTTAATGCCGTGAGGACAGCACATTATCCCAATGATCCCTACTTTTTGTCGCTATGTGATGAATATGGTTTATATGTGATGGATGAAGCCAATATCGAAACACATGGCATTGGTGCCCGGCTGGCCAATGATCCTGAGTGGACGGGCGCGATAATGCAACGAATAACGCGAATGGCCGAGCGAGACAAAAATTACCCCTCAATTATTTCTTGGTCTCTCGGCAACGAATCGGGTGCGGGGCCTTCGCATGCAGCAGCGGTGGCGTGGTTAAAAGAATATGATCCCACGCGTTTTGTCCATGCCGAAAGCGTGCAAGGCGATAGCCGCGATCCTAATTATGTTCCTCTACATATTGCAGACAAAAAGCTAACGCCTACAACACGCGCGTCCATGATGAATTATCCAACGGATTACCCATACGTGGACGTAGTAAGCCGGATGTACCCTAGACTTGATGAATTAGACCGCTTATCCAGTTCAGGCTATGACAAGCGTCCAGTATTAATGTGTGAATATGTTCACGCCATGGGGAACTCCTTGGGTCATTTACAAGAGTACTGGGATCTAGTTTGGTCAAAACCCAATCTAATGGGCGGTTTTATTTGGGACTGGATTGACCAAGGGCTGGTTAAAGAAACGGAAGGCGGGCAAGTGTTTTTGGCATATGGCGGTGACTATGGTGACACGCCTAATGACAGTAATTTCAATATTAATGGTATTGTTGACTCGTATCGCCAACCAAAAGCGATGGCACAAGAAGCAAAGTATGTTTTTCAGCCTTTTGATTTTGAGCCAAAGCGCTTGTCACGCGGTAAAGTGGCTATCACCAACCGTTTGTCGTTTGTTGATTTAGCCGATTACGAGCTCCGCTGGTCGTTGTATGCTGACAATACTTTGTTAGATTCGGGTGCTCTGCGCGATGAGGCTCTCGCGCCGGGTCAAACTAAAACCATTAAAGCTCCTTTCAAGAAACCCAAAATTGTACCAGGGCAACGATATTGGTTGCGATTGAGTGTACACACCAAAACTGACAGTCTGTGGGCTGAAGCAGGCTATGAAGTGGCAAAAGAACGTTACGAGTTACCCTATTACAAAGCGAAAAAGCCTGTTGAAACGGCGCAACAAGATATAAACATAAGTGATGAAGGTGATGTTATCACCATCGACAATGCCGTGTTCAGTGCAAGCTTTTCAAAACTAAGCGGTAATTTGATTGCGTGGCGCTCAGCCACAGAGGAAGTCTTAAAAAGCCCCTTGGTCGAGAACTTTTATCGTCCACAAACTGACAATGATCGCATGGGCTGGGATACCAAAACACATCATGCGGTATGGCAGGCATTGCCCTCTCAGCTTAATATTGATCGCGTCGAGGCAAAACGTTTGAGCAAAAACAAAGCCTTGGTGTCGGTACAAAAATCAATAGACAAAGCAGTGACCATTCAATATCGGTACACGCTGAGTGGCAAGGGTATAATTGATGTAGAAATGGCGGTAAACATTAACGAATCGGCCTCTGACTATTTCACCGAACATGGCCTACTGCGTGTTGGCATGAGCATGGGGGTAAACAAAAAATTTGCGCAAATGAAGTATTATGGTAAAGGCCCTTGGGAAAACTATGTCGATCGTTCGGCCGGTGCTGAAATCAGCATTTATGAGGGTGCCGTAGAAACGTTCTTAGAACACTATGTGCGGCCGCAGGAAAGTGCTAATCGCACAGCCGTTGATTGGTTGACACTTCACGACAAGAGCAAAAAGCACGGTCTAAAAGTTGACAGTGACAATGAACTAAGTATCTCAGTGTGGCCTTGGTCAGCGGAAAATTTGGATAGCGCCACGCATACTTACAAACTAGTAGAACAAGGGTTTTACACCCTGAATATTGATTTAGCCCAAGCAGGAGTCGGTGGTACTAACTCGTGGACGCCCAATGCGGCACCGATCAAAAAGTATCGCTTGCTGGATAGCGAATATAAACATAGATTTAGTTTACAGTTGAATCCTTAGAAGTAATCAACTTCTGTTAATACAAGCAAGGGCTTTAAGCCTTTGCTTGTATTTGGTGAATAACAAAAATGAAAATCAGACCATTTGAGCAGCACGATCTGCCGCAAATATTTGAGATATACGCACAATCCAAACTCGATGAACTTCGCTTTGAAGAGGGAGAATTTGTGTTAATCAGACTTGAAGAGGATCCGAAAAGGTTTCCAAAGGTAATGGAATCAAACATTTTCGTCTATGAAGATGGGATAGTACTGGGTTTTGGTGCAATTCTAAAGTCTGAAATTAGGGCACTCTTTGTTGCACCAAGTGCGCGTGGACGAGGAATAGGTAAGTCACTATTGGAGTGTCTACTAGCAAAATCCCTTGGCAATACTAGCCTTTGGGTAACGCGATCTAATATACCCGCCATTCAACTGTATAAAAGCTATGGCTTTGTAATATCCGATGAATTTTATGCTAAGTACAATGGGAAAGCAGTTAGTGTGTGTGAAATGCACTGTAGAGACTAAAATATGAGAGTGTTCAATTACTGCATTCCCAAAGGACGTTCGCTTGGCGACGCTTTCCAGAGTTGTTGTTAAAGTATTTTTCGCTTCGCTCATAAATCGTAGTTGCTAGCCAATGTCCCGACTATTGACTGGGTAAGCTCTGTCAGTACCCGTATCCACCCCAATAGGATTTGCGTCTCCCAAACTGGATCATTTGCCATCAACGCACCATATTCATAAATTAAAAAATTAAATGAACCGAAAGCATACGTTCGACGACCTTTACTATATGAAGCGCACTAACGAACAAATTATTACAGAGTATTTGGTAATCAACTGCCAGCTAGGAGACGAAAAGGCCTTGGAAGCGCTTTTGCGGCTTTGGTATCCAAAGCTATTGGCTTATGCGAATAGCAGGATAAGTGATCGTTCTAAAGCTGAGGATGCTGTGCAGTTGAGCTTTGAAGCCTTGACAAAATCTATCAGTAAAATAAGTGATCCGCGAAGTTTTCCCAAATGGATCTACAGCATTTTACAACGAAAATGTACGGATTTAATGCGAGAGCATTATCGGCAAGAAAAATTAACGTCGACTTTGTCTGAGCAACAGCAAACTGAACATTACGATGTAGAAAGTGATGAAGACCAGGGAGCGCTTAACGATCTAGTAAAATGTTTATCCCCTGAGCACTATCAACTTGTCTATTTACATTATTTAGAAGGATTAACCATGACAGAAATTGCAGAGGTAATACGCGTGCCTGTCGGCACAATAAAGTCTCGACTTTACAAAGCGAGAGAGCAGCTCGCTATACGACTCAATGGCGAGTGAGCTCATGGAGACAATTGTAGATATTCTCATTGCTTTACTTGTCGCTATTTTAACCATGCTGAATGGTTTGAGATAACTAGGGGTAGGATTCTTAAAGCGCAACATTAAAAACGTAAATATTTTAGAGGGTAAGATGAATAAATTAGATCAAAAGCTACTCGATGCTATCCGTGATAGCGCGGAAAAACAAGATGAGTCTATAGAAGAGCAAGCAAATGCATTGCAATTAATAGTACGCAGTTTTAAGGGCTCTTTTCGCTTAACGTTTGCGGTTGTTGTGCTCATTCAAATAGTATGCGCAGGTTTTGCTGTCTACTTCGCCTATCAGATGTTTCACGAGGCGGATTTAGCCATCAAACTTAATTGGCTGGCAGGAGTGATAGTGGCGAGTATTGCTTTTGGTATCGCTAGGCTGTTTTTCTTCATGGAGCTAAATCGTTTGTCGGTGATTAGAGAAATAAAACGGGTAGAGCTTCAACTAAGTGTGTTGGCAAATGCAATCGATGATAGGCCAGAGAACGCATAGCTTGAGCACGTTAGGTTTGGCTACTCGCGACAATGTCATAGATTCTTACATTTAAAGCAAGTAGCTGTGTTGCTTCTTATCTCAATACTCGATACATTTGCTTACTTAAACGTCAAGGGGAGTGAAATGAACACAAATGTGAGACAAAACTTCAGGGATTTAGCTTTGCTGTTAGGGACTGCTGGTATTGTTGTCAGTGTATTTTTGATGCTAGCTTCGCTAATCACAACCGTTAAACTCAGCAAGCTTGCGATATTAGCGTTGTTGTTTGTTTCGTCTGTGCTGTTTTATAAAGGTCTAGCTCCCCAGTTGAAACTTCGATTAAACCGTAGCGTCAAACTGCAGCTAAATGACTATTGGCGTAGACTGCAAAATTGGCGCAACGATATACTTAGACCAGTGAGTTGTTAAGCTTTTAGGTCTTACGCAAGGACGCGTCAAATTCATCAGGGTACACCACGAGCCCTTCGCTATTTGCATCTGGGAACACTGCAACGGCAATGCCGTCTTCGAGTAGCCCTTCAGTCCAACGGCTGAGCCATGTGTCCAATTCAATCCCTTGTGCTTTGCACCCCTTCCAGTCGTCTGTCGCCCAAGCATCGGCAAACTCTTTATGAGGCCAGATGGGAATACAATCTTCTTCATCAGAGTTGAGCATCACACAACCATGTGTATCTTTAAGGATCCAAATTTCCTTGTTGAGCAACGCTTGCTTAATCAGGTATTGATAACGTTTATCCGCACTAAGGGCTTGAATTGCCTTAAAATTTGTATCGTTGAGAGATGAGGACACGAATACTCCATATAGTCATTTGAGTTAATCGCATTTAGTCCATGTTTTTACTGATTTTTTTTGTACCCATGGGGAAACTAGCTTATCAAAATCCTGAAAATGCTGGCTTTGTAGATGCAAAGTAAAATCACTTTCTAATTTGTATATTTCGTATAAAAAAACTAAATGCGAAGCGTCTTGATCTTGGCAGACATCAAAATAAATGCAACCGTCTTCTAGTGTTTTACTTTTTTCAGCATTTTCTAGCATCGCTGGCATGAAGTCTTGAATATGGCTTGGGTCAATTTCAAACTCTACGGTAACAACAAACATGCTTATCCTTTTCTATTTTTTAAATTTGTCAATCAGGGTTTGGCGGTCAGCTGGGCTTAATTGTCGCGTCTGGTGTTGTTGAAGTAGCACCATCATTTTGCAGCTTTCCTCTAACTCTTCTATGGCATACATGGTACTCCACAAGTTATTCCCAGCGACAATTGGACCGTGGTTAGCCATCAGTATTCCTGCGTAATTGGCCGCTTTTTGCGCCACGGCATCTGCCAGCAAGGTGTCACCCGGTGGAAAGTAGGGGATGAGACAAATGGCTCCCAGCCTCATGATCAAATACGGGGTGTAGGGAGTGACCACATCGTTTTCGTCTAATTTGTCAAAGCATGATACGGCTGTTGCATAAGAGCTATGTAGATGTATAACCGAATTCGCATCGGGACGTTGTTGATAAAAGGCTTCATGCAAAATAAATTCTTTTGATGGTTTGTCACCTGAGACAAGCTTTCCATCACTATCTAAAACAGACAAGGTGTCGGGTTTTAAAAAACCGATACATGAGTTTGTTGGCGTGACGACGTAGCCGTCTTGGATTTTTACACTAATATTAGCGGAAGAGCCACAAGTTAAACCTCGGTCAAAAATCGACTTTCCAACATCAATGATGTCTTTTTTGGCCTGTTCAATCGTTATTACAGAGTTGTTGCTCATAGTGTCATTGCTTCCATAGTAGATGAGAAAAAGTCGAAATCGCCAAAGTTACCCGATTTAAGTGCGAGCTGAAGGTCACCATATACCGTTTGTGCGCGCATCAGGGGGACGCCTGGCGCGACACTTTCGCCAATTACAAAACGTTTTATATTGAGCGCCGAAACAACGGCACCTGAGGTTTCACCTCCCGCAACAATGATATTGCGAAATTGCCCAGATTTAGCAGCATACCTTGCCGCCGCAGCCAGCGCATGCTCAATTATTTCAGCCGCGTGGGCTTGTCCGAGTTTTTCTTGATTAGCGCTCACATTTTCGGGCTTATCAGTCGAATACAAGATCACTGATTTGCTTTGTTGTTCACTCAGCCATTGTTCGATACTTGTCGCATCTTGCTCTCCACTAACCAGTGCATTTGGATCTACGTTCAAAGACGGTATGCTTGATTTTATATGCGCAACTTGGCCTTGGGTCGCTTTTGAACAACTTCCCGCAATAATCAACACTGGAGAAGGCAGCCGTGTTTCTTTCATTGCTGCCGACGTTTTGTTTAGCCAAGCTTTTTGTCGGTAGGCCTGTCCCAAAAATTCAGCTAGGCCAGAACCCCCTGTTAACAATGGAAAATCAGCGTGAGTGGCAAAGTAATTTGCAAGAATTCGTAGATGTTCAGTGTCAAGTGCATCGGCAATAATGTAACGTGCTGGAGGTACTTGCGTTTGGGTGTCTAAGTGACTAAGTTCAGGGTAACGAATGTGACCACAAGTGCCGCGAAATTCTGGTGCCACTTGTTGGTTGAGCAAAACGGAAAGATCGCTGTCTTTCATCGGCGTCAGAGGGTGATCAGCCATAGGGCTTCGGTTTAAAAGCTCGCCATGTACAAATAAGTGTCCATTGTATACCGTGCGTCCATTAACGGGTAAGGCTGGACAGACGAGCGTTTGAGAACATGAAATTGCGTCCATCAATGCATCAATCACCGGTCCAATATTGCCTGTTTCTGTTGAATCAAAGGTAGAGCAGTACTTAAAATAAAAACGATGGCATTTTTTTTCTTGTAGCCATGACAATGAGCGCAAGCTTTCATTAATTGCTACTTGTTTATCACAGGTGCGAGTCTTAAGTGCAATAACGATAGCGTCAACATCTGTATCGATATCTATCGTCTCGTCGGGCACACCATTTATTTGGATTGTATTTAAGCCGCCTTTGCGAAGAAAACTGGCCATGTCTGACGCGCCAGTGAAATCGTCAGCGATACAGCCTAATATTGGATTAACCGCTTCCTTTTTTGTTTTTTCTGCTACCATGAATCACCATTATTAGGCGTTTTCTGCTGTATTGACCAATATCGTAGAAAACATTTTAAAACTTTTTAACAATTAATGTATACATTATTTTTCAATTGAGATAAATTGTAAACATAAAAATGATGTTTCATTGATAAAATAACATAAACGGGTTCACTAAAGTATGACTTTACAACTACGAATCGATGAACATACAGTTAACGGCAGTACGAGTAAGACGTCGAGAACGCAGTTAGCTTATCGAATTTTACGGCAGAAGATTTTAGATAATTCCTTCAAAGCAGGGGAAAAAATACTCGAGACTGAGCTGGCGAAATCTTTGGATATGAGCCGCACGCCGGTAAGAGAAGCATGTATTCAGTTAGAACGTGAAGGCTTAATAGAAATTACACCTCGCCACGGCGTATCGATTAAGCCCATCAATGAACAGGATATGAGCGAGATCTATGATATATTGTGTGCACTTGAGCCTCAGGCTGCTCGGCTTGTCGCTGAAAAGTCAGCAAAAGGATTGCTAAGCGAAGAGGATGCTAAGTATTTAGAGCAAACCACGATAGACATGGAAAACGCGCTGATTAATGACAATTTGTACGATTGGGCAATGGCCGACGAAGCATTTCATTATGCCTTGTTAGTATTATGTGGTAATCAGCGATTGACTGATGTGGTATTGCAGTTTTGGGGACAAGCACACCGAGCGCGTTTGTTTACCTTGCCATACCGAAAAAAGCCAGTGGACTCAACGGATGACCACGTTGCGCTACTAAATGCAATTAAAGCTGGTAATGCGGATTTGGCTTTCCAATTACATGCTGAACATCGCTTAAAAGGCATGCAGAATTTGCTCGGTATTATTAGGAAGTTTGATTTAGACAGACTATGAGAATTAGTTTTAGAGGATAAAATGCAAGAACAATCTACATTCACCATCGCAGTATTTCCAGGTGACGGCATCGGCAGTGAAATCACCCCCATTACCCTAACTATACTTGATAAAGTATGCGAGCAAATTGGCATTAAATGCGAATACAAGGTACTAGACGCGGGAGCCGCACATTATGCAGAGCATGGGGTATCCTTGCCGGAAGATGCGATGAATATTGCAAAATCTGCTGATGCAATATTGCTTGCGTGTATGGGGATGCCGAGTATTCGCTATCCCGATGGTAGAGAAATTGCGCCACAACTTGAATTACGAGAAACCTTGGATTTGTACGCTGGTGTTCGCCCAGTCAAAACTTTAAAGGGCTTACCCCTGCCATTGGGTGATGATAGGGCGCAAGCATTGGATTTTGTGCTCATTAGAGAATCAACTGAGGGTCTTTTTGCTTCACGCGAAAATGGCAAAATCATTAATAACGAACGTGCTGAAGATACACAAGTCATTACGCGAAAGGGCAGCGAACGGGTGTTTAATTTTGCTTGCAAAATGGCACAGCGCAGAAAGTCAAAAGGTTATGAGGGAAGAGTGACCTGCGTGGACAAAGCTAACGTGCTTGGTTCATTTTACTTTTTCCGTCAAGTCTTTGATGAAGTTGCTAAGCCATATGACGATATTATTGCAGATCATATATACGTTGATGCGGCGGCCTTGCAGCTTGTAAGACAACCTTGGATTTTTGACGTTATGGTCACTGAAAACATGTTTGGTGACATCTTATCTGATCTAGGAGCCGGTTTAATGGGGGGAATGGGCATGGCGCCGTCTGCCGATATCGGTGACGAACATGCGGTGTTCCAGCCTTGCCATGGCAGTGCACCAGATATTGTTGGGCAAGGTAAAGCTAACCCCACCGCGATGTTTTTGTCTGCTGCAATGATGTTAGATTGGTTGGGTGACAAGCACGATGTTCCCGCGGCATGCGAGGCGGCAAAACGGCTAAATGAAGCCGTCGAAAAAGCCTATGAGTCAGGTGAACTGCGTCCATTCGAATTCGGTGGTAGCCATGGCACCGACGATATTTTCAATAAAATCTCAAAGCTACTAGACGCTTCTTAATCAGTGTGAAAGGAGAGTTTACGTGAAAACACCTGAGCGGCTGAAAGTCGCATGTGTGGGGACAGGGTATTTTAGTCAATTTCACTATGATGCTTGGACGCGGATAGATAAAGTTGATCTAGTTGGGGTATGTAACCGAACATTGTCTAATGCGGAAACATTTAAAGAAACCTATCAGATAGGGGATGCATTTGATGATCTTGAAGACATGCTCAAGTCAACAAAGCCCGATATTGTGGACGTTATTACGCCACCCAATACTCATGAAGCATACGTAGATGCGTGTTTGAAGCATGGTGCACATGTTATTTGTCAAAAACCCTTCGGTGAAGACGCCGCCGCCGCGGCGAGAATGGTTGCGATGGCGGAGCAGGCAAATCGGCAACTAATTGTGCATGAAAATTTTCGTTTCATGCCATGGTATCGCAAAATAAAAAATTTGCTGGATGATAAGGCTATTGGTGAGATACTTAATATTACGTTTCGCCTGCGCCCAGGAGATGGTCAAGGTGAGGATGCGTACTTAAGTCGACAGCCTTATTTTCAAAAGATGCCGAGATTCTTGGTGCACGAAACGGCTATCCACCTAATCGACACCTTTCGTTTTTTGATGGGCGAAGTCACTGATGTTAGTGCACGCTTGCGTCGGTGCAACCCAGTGATCTTAGGTGAAGATTCAGGGTTGATTAGCTTTGATTTCGAAAATGGCGCACAAGGGTTGTTTGATGGCAACCGTTGCTTGGATCATGCTGCCAGTAATCAACGTAGAACGATGGGTGAAATGTTGGTCGAGGGTACATTAGGTTCGATTAGCCTCAGTGGCAACGGCACGATTTATTTACGTCTGTTTGGCAGTGAAAAGAGTGAAGAGCAACAATATCACTGGCAGGATAAAGGCTTTGGTGGTGATTGTGTGTATTTGTTTACACAACATGTGGTTGAGCACTTTGTTTCAGGTACTGCGATAGAAAATACAGCCGCAGAATATCTTCGAAATGTCGAAATTGAGGATGCAGTGTATCGATCGAATGACGAAAAGCGCGTCATTTCTGTTTAAAGGAAGGTTTCTGCATGGCTGCCGTTAATCAATTTTCGCATTCGTTTGAGTTTGTTGGGCGAGACCTAGTGCGACCTGAGTGTGTGCTGACAAAAGCCAATGGTGAGATATATGTCTCTGATTTTCGTGGCGGTGTGACGTGCATCGATACGATGGGTAAACAAACCCTATATTCAGGTGAAAGCACAGATATTGAAGATGGGCTGTTGCAAACCAACGGTTTTGCGATACAAAACGATGGTTCGTTTTTGGTGGCGCATTTAGGGGCAAATTCAGGCGGGGTCTATCGCTTAAGTCGTGACAAGCAAATTACGCCATTTCTGCAAAATATTGATGGCATTGATTTACCCCCAACCAATTTTGTGCATATTGATCATCAAGGCCGAATTTGGATCACAGTAAGTACACGTATGCGACCACGATCGCGAGGCTACAGTCCATTGTGTAAAGATGGCTTTATCGTGTTGGTGGACAAAGGTAAGGCCTCAGTGGTGGCTGACAATCTGGGATACACCAATGAGTGTTGGGTTAGTCCAGATGGTACGACGCTTTATGCGAATGCGACATTTTCGCGAGAATTGTTTAAATGGACGATTACGCCGACAGGCGCACTTGTTAATAAACAACTCTTTACTACTTTTTCAGAAGGCACCTTTCCCGATGGCTTGGTGGGTGATACGCTAGGTAACCTCTGGGTGACGAGCATAGTGAGCAACCGTGTGATTTGTGTTTTTCCTGACGGGCGCAGTCAGATTTTTTTAGAAGAATCGAACGAGGAGCATGTGCAAAAGGCAGAAAAGGCCTATCTTGATTATGCGATGGGTAGAGAACATTTAGACAACAATCCCGCTGCACTTAAAAACATTTCCTCACTTTCGTTTGGTGGAAAAAACTGCGATGACATGTATTTGGGTTGCTTATTAGATCAACGAATAGTCAAAATTCCCAACACGGGCTTTGTTGGGCATAAACCGGTGCACTGGTAAACGCCAGTTCTTGTCTCCTTTTTTTCGTGAGTATCGGGCTATACTCATCTATCCTTCAATGTGGCATACTTTGCACAAATATAGTTTTTGTGTTGTTAAAACTAAGTAGAACTCGTGTAGATGAAAAATGTAGATGTGTGCATCATAGGCGGAGGCATGATTGGTGCCGCCAGTGCAATCGGCTGTGCTAAACAAGGTTTGTCGGTATGTCTTATCGAAGCTCATATGCCGCAAACATTTGAACCGCAGCAAGATCCGGATTTACGCGTTTCTGCTATCAACCTGCATAGCGTTAACTTATTGCAATCCCTCGGTGCGTGGCAGCATATAGAAAACATGCGCTACCGACCTTATCTTGGGCTGGAATGCTGGGAATCTCCACAAGCAAGAACAAGCTTTTATGCCCAAGACGTAAAGCAGTCGATAATGGGGTATTTTGTCGAAAATCGCATTGTTCAACTGGCCTTGTTAGAAGAGCTCAGCTTATCACATGCTGACGGTGTATCCATATTAACCAACGTGAATGCAAAACATGTAGATTGCGAAAATGGGCAGGTGAGTTTAGACGATGGAACACAAATTCGTGCGTCAATCATTATTGCCGCCGATGGTGCTAATTCACGGAGCCGAACCATGGCAGGTATTGGCTCTACGGGGTGGGGATATAAGCAACGCGCCAATGTGTTTTCAGTTAGGTTAAAAAATATCGGTCCTGATATTACATGGCAACAATTTACGCCAACGGGCCCCATGGCCTTGTTACCCATGTACCAAGATTATGCAAGTTTGGTGTGGTACGCCGATCAATCATTTTCAGCAAACTTGGCTCAAATGTCAGATGATACATTGAAGCAATGTATACAAAATGCATTTCCAGATGAATTGGACGAGTTTGAACTAATTGACCGAGGTAGCTTTCCATTAACTAGAAGTCATGCTAATCGCTACTATCGTTCTCGTCTTGTTTTACTGGGCGACGCGGCTCATAGTATTAACCCTCTGGCGGGGCAGGGGGTAAACCTAGGCTTTAAAGATCTCAGCGCATTATTGGATGCATTAGCCGACAAAGGTTTGCATGAATATACGAGTGTATTTGAGCAGTACACGCGAAGCAGACGCATGCAAAACTTAACGGTGATGTCGTTTATGGATGCGATATATTTAAGCTTTAGCAACAAGGTTTTACCGCTACAAATAATGAGAAACCTCGCACTGATGGTGGCAGATAAAGCCGGTTTGGCAAAACAAATCGCGCTAAAACATGCGATGGGTCTCTAAAAAAAGCGTGCTATGATACGAGGAGTAAATAAGCAATGAATTTGTTTGTCATTTTGGGCGTGCTGTTTTTGGCTTTAATCGTGCTGATTCCGCTTATCGAAAAGTCGAACTTAAGCATTTCACAAGAAAAAGCAGGAAAGATATCAAGGTTTATATTGCCACTGCTCGCTATTGCCTTAATTCTCCAAATACTTATGATGGTGTTTTAGCTTAGGGTCTGTTGACCTTTGGTGTGCAATTTTGCTGCGGTTTGTGCTTCATTTATACAACGCAGAGCGACTGTCGTTTAGTTGTTCTACATCAAGGAGCGATAAAGCAGTAGAAATGAAGCACAAGCCCTGCCCATAAGGGTTCAATTATAGTCTATCTGCTCCTTTTTGCAGCCTTTTGACTTAAGCCATTAGGCCTGCAAGTCTGCGCCGCGATCAGATAGACTATAATTGAACAAAACTTGTACACCAAAGGTCAACAGTCCCTAGTATCTTGCAAAAAAAGAAAGGATTATACTGTTCAGCAAAGCGCAGTTCAGTTTAACAACTAATGCCTATTCACTGGTAGGCATAAACCACATGAAAACCTCAATAAGGAAGTGAATATATGGAAGAAAATAACAACCCATTCCAAGCCCCAGAAGCTGATCTTGAAATACCAACAGACCCATCGATGGCGTCGACTTACATTGGACCACAAAGTCGACCAACGGGTAGTGGAGTCAACTGGATTTCGTCTGGCTATCAAAATTTTAAAGCGTCCCCTGGGCCTTGGCTTGTGACAATGTTAGTTGGTTTTGTCATAATGATATTGATCAGTATTATTCCAATCATTGGCTCGCTGGTACAAATGTTTACCACTTATGTTTGGATGGGGGGGCTGATGCTTGGATGCCAAGCAGTTTCTCAAGGCGAAAAGATGGATGTCAACTATTTGTTTGCGGGCTTTAAAAACAAGTTTGGGCAACTATTGGGCTTGTCTGTTCTGGTGGGCTTAGTCTCTATCGCAATTGTATTTATATTTGTCGGAAAGGTTTATTTCGATCTTATGTTTGCAGGGGCGGATACTGTACCTGAAAGTTTTGATTTTATGTCATTTATGTTGAATATGCTGATTGTATTCGCACTTATGATCCCGCTCTTTATGGCTGTTTGGTTCGCACCGGCTTTAATTGTTCTGCAAGATATGCCTGTTGTTGCCGCTATGAAAGCAAGTTTTTTTGGCTGTTTAAAAAACATTTTGCCTTTTTTAGTATATGGCGTTGTGATGTTCGTGCTTATGATTATCGCTGCACTTCCACTGTTTCTGGGGTTTTTGGTTGTCGTACCAATAGCGTATGCATCTATCCACGCTGCTTATCAGGATATTTATTTAAAATCATCTGAAAACGATTTGTAATTGAGGATTGCTTGGGGCTTGTGAAATTGTCAGTACAAGCCCTTAATATCATTAATTTTTTATTTGCTTATAAGCTACAGCGTAAGCATAGACAAAACGCAGAATGCGTGCCGCCATATACCCAGTGCCTGTATATCCTCGCTGCGCCTGCATTAATGCAGGGTGGCTAAGACGCTTTACCATTTTCCCGAAAAATACTAAACTATTGCCTTAGATTTAAGTATGAATCGCTAATTTCATATCGCTATATTCTTTTTAGCTGTTGATGATAGCCATCTATACAGTCTGAATTAGCATGTAACCAGCAGTGGATGCTTTCTTGTAACAGCCTCTACTAGTTGGGAGCAATCGCGTTATTAATTTATTCGTTCGAGTTATACAATTAGCCAAAACCCTTCTTTGCTTAAGACGCGATGTTTTAACTAGCTTATGCCTGAGACTGAGTATCTTTTGTCTGTGCGCGATATGGTGTATTCCTCGTGTTTACGCTCACTCAGTTATTGTTCCCAACACAACTCAAACAATCGAACTAAAAATTGCGATCAACAGTGCTGTTCTTAAATTCCATCCTGAATTAGTCGAAGGTGATATTTGTCAAAAACTGCGTAAATACGAGGAGCAAATAGAGCGGCCTCCTGTCGATATCATGATCATCTGCTCGGCCTTAGACATGCAAAATATTGATTACTCCATTCAATTGGTGGAATCACCCAGTTACTACCGATCGTTGCGAATGGTTGAAGATGGACTGGTTGACACAATGGCTGAAAGTGTCTGGCTGTCTGACATAAACGATAGTTTGGTGCATGTTAGTTCGCCTGTGTTGGCGGTAGGCGATTTTGAAAAAGGCATTTATGCGCTTGCTGGACACCCTTTGGTAAAAGGACAAAAGACGAGTAAGCTTGATGATTATACTGGCGTGACAATAAAAAGCTGGAAGCACGATTGGCAAATTCTCAATGATATCAGTGACAGAGTGGTGTCGACTTTACGATATGATTCTTTGGTTAAGGTCTTGGAGGCAGGACGTGGTGATTTTACGCTTCATGAGTTTCCTCAAGGAGGGCAGCTAACGTTGGACTTACATGGTGCACAAATGATGCCCATAGAGGGTGTCAAAGTGATCATTCCTGAAAGCCGAGTATTAGTGTTCTCAAAAAAAAGAAGAGATGATAAAGGCCTTGTAAAATCGATAGGTCACGGAATTAGAGAGCTTGAAAAGAGTGGAGAAATTAAGCGCCTTTATCGCCAACTGGGTTTTCACAACCCAGCTACAGAAGGATGGCAAGTTTTGAATTCCTTTCAAGCTTTGGCCAGTAAATAACAGATAACGCCGATTCGATTTGGAAGGTTTTTTTAAATGTGCGATGCCCCAGTGTAACGCCTTGTAACGTCTCCAAGTAAGCACGAGCACACAGCAAAGTCGTCGTAAACCCATCCATGGGCACTCCAAAAAGGCATCCTTGCGTTTTTGGCTTTGCTGTGTGCTCGTGCTTACTTGGAGATATTACACTGGGGGCACCTCACATTGAGAGGAACTTGTGCAGCAGAGAGCGACATGTCCCATGCTAAATTCGGAGCAATTAAGCTTTTATCTTAGGTGGCCGTTAAGATAATAGGCGTTCTCCTGTTCTGGAGGCTCGTGTGTCTTTGTTTGCGGTGTAGCGTCACAAAGGCAAGTGTTTCGCATAAACGCCTTAGGTTTTTTAGTCAATATTAGTCGGTGGTGGCATGCACGGCCCAACGGGGAAGTCATTTTTCACAAAATCAATTACTGATTTAGTCGAGAGTATTTGTAGCAGTGATGCTTCATATCAGTCGCTATTCAAACAAGCAGAACATTATTTTAAAAATGCTGAAAAAGAAAAAGTAGAACTCACATCCCTAAAGCGTGAACTCACAGAATTAAAAGCTTCAACCACTTCACTTGAAACAAGCGAAAACGTCGAGAAATTGAAAGCGCTTGAACATTCTTTTAAAGCTTTAATTCACGAGAGAAATAAGGCCAGATTGGCCCGCCTGTCCAGTGTGAACCAAGTTTGCCAGAACCTACTTCAACTCAGCGAGGGTGATAACTGGGATAAAACACAGATAAATAGCGCTCGCGTGCTTGGGACACTACAACTCATGTCGCCTTGCGAAGGAAAAAGTTTGCGTAAATTGCATCAGCGCTTCAAGCCTTTGTATAAGGCTGTCGTGGCTTGTCGCTTATTGGATAAGCTGCTTTTTGACGGCGATTTTAATAATGAGTACGTGGTAAACAAGTTTGAACCTGAGCAGCGTTATTCAGGGATTGAAGGTGAAATGACACCCTTTCAACAAGAAATCGTCGCGCCCGTTGTGCTTGCGGCGATTTTTCAAGATGTCGGTTTGTTACACCCCGATGCACAAAAAATATTAAAGGGAGAGGACGGCAGTTTAGATGAGTTTCGCGTATTAAACGTGGAAGAGAGAAAAGCTTTATTGAAAATAAACTATGAGCGCACACTCGATTACATCACGCTGGGGCTTGGTAAAGATCAATATATTGGAAACTCTAAAGATGAAAAATCTCAATTTGAAAAAGAGCAGCAACAACGCTTGGCTTTTACGCGCACCCTATTGATAAAAGCCCTCAATCCAGAGGGGGGGATTGGAAACCTGATCAAAATACCGCAGATCTATACCTCGATTGTGTTTTCGTCAAAGCCAAACTTCGATTATATGGACTTGTCTAAAGCGGCGACAGTTGTGTTGAACGCTGCTGAAAAAGGTGCTGTCAGTAAGATGGTAGCGAATAAATTGCTAGATATTGTTGGTCACTTCCCTCAAGGCTTTGGTATTACTTATATCCCAGCGGATACAAAGCAAGTTGATAGCTATGAATATGCCATCGTAACTGGGCTCAACCCTAGCGATCCCCACGAGCCTCTATGTCGCATAGCAACAAAAAAACTGACATTTATAGCAACCGGCTCAGTATTTACGGTTGGCAAACAGAGTAACCTCTATTTTAAAGTGGCCAAAAAGCGACTTGAGACAATAAAACCGGAGCGATTAAATGAGATTTTACAAAAATTAGTATCAAATTTTGAAGAGAGAAAAACACTGGATTTGATACCCAGTTATTGGAATCCACATGAGTTTTTCAGTTACACTAGATTGCAAAATTTGTGGAAAAAAAGCTGATTCCAGTATGACCAAGCAAACGCTAACTGAAAAAGAAAAAATGTTGAGTGGTGCCTTGTACTTTCCGAGTGACAAAACACTGCAAAATGAGCGCGCGCAGGCTAAACGTATATGTCAGCGTTTTAATCAGCATGACCTTGATGACAGAAAAAATAGCAGGAAATTAATTAAGTCTTTGTTTGGAGAAACGAAAGGGGCATGGATAGAGCCAGATTTTTATTGTGACTATGGCTACAATATATTTACAGGGAAAAACTTTTACGCCAATCATGGCGTCGTGATACTTGATGCTGCGCCAGTCATTTTTGGTGATGATGTCATGCTGGCACCAGGTGTGCTTATCTCTACCGCAAGCCACCCCCTCGATCCCGAATTAAGAAAAAAAGGCCTAGAAACAGCCAAGCCTATCCATATTGGTAACAATGTGTGGATAGGCATGGGCGCCAAAATCCTAGATGGCGTAAATATCGGCGATAATGCAGTGGTCGCCGCGGGTGCCGTTGTCACCAAAGATGTGCCGCCCAATACCTTAGTTGCCGGTATACCTGCTGAAATTAAAAAAACCACATGATAGCGCAGACCCTCTAGTGTTATACTGCAAAATAAACAACAGAATAAGGAATAGCGTTATATGGCCGAGACTGCCTCACGTCCGACCAACTTTATCCGTCAAATCATTGATAAAGACTTAGCTTCTGGTCTTCACGACACGGTTGCTACCCGTTTTCCACCCGAACCCAACGGTTACCTTCATATCGGTCATGCAAAGTCAATTTGTTTAAATTTTGATATTGCGCAGGACTACAAAGGCACTTGTAATTTACGTTTTGATGACACCAATCCCGAGAAAGAAAACATTGATTATGTGAATTCAATTAAGCAAGACGTGCAATGGTTGGGTTATCAATGGGAAGGTAAAGAACGTTATTCGTCTGACTATTTTGATGCACTCTATGGATATGCACTAGAGCTGATTGAAAAAGGGTTGGCCTACGTCGATTTTAGTTCGCAGGAACAAGTACGCGAAATGCGAGGGACCTTAACTGCGCCCGGAGTAAACAGTCCCTATCGTGATACCAGTATCGAAGAGAACCTTGCGCATTTCGAAAAAATGAAAAATGGGGAATATCAAGAAGGGCAATGTAGCTTGCGTGCAAAGATTGATATGGCCTCTCCATTTATGTGTATGCGAGATCCTGTCCTATATCGCGTTAAATTTGCTCACCACCATCAAACAGGTGATAAGTGGTGCATTTACCCCATGTACGATTTTACGCATTGCTTGTCGGACGCCATTGAAGGCATTACGCACTCATTGTGCTCCTTAGAGTTTCAAGACAACCGCAGGCTTTATGATTGGGTGATTGAAAATGTGTCGGTAGCTTCAGTTCCGCATCAGTACGAATTTAGTCGTTTAAACCTTGAATACACGGTTTTAAGTAAGCGCAAGTTGATTCAACTGGTAGAAGAGTCGCATGTGAGTGGCTGGGATGATCCGAGAATGCCCACTGTTGCAGGTCTTCGTCGTAGGGGTTATACCGCCAGTGCCGTGCGCGAATTTTGTCGTCGTATTGGCGTGACAAAAATGGAAAACATGGTTGAAATGAGCATGTTAGAAGCCTGTATTCGCGACGAATTAAATGTGAATGCGCCGCGAAGAATGGCTGTTTTAGAGCCTGTTAAACTGGTGATTGAAAACCTCGATGATGCGCATGTGGAATGGTTGGATGCACCAAACCACCCCAATAATCCAGAAATGGGCTGCAGAAAAATTGCTTTCACAAAAGAAATTTACATTGAACAAGAAGACTTTAGAGAATCGGCTAACAAGAAGTTTAAAAGACTGGTATTAGAAAAGGAAGTCAGGCTTCGTAACGCTTACGTGGTAAAAGCGAATAGGGTGGAAAAAGACGCAGATGGCAATATCACCACCATATTTTGCAGTTATGATGCGGACACACTCGGTAAAGATCCTGCCGACGGACGTAAGGTTAAAGGTGTGATTCACTGGGTAAGTGCTGAGCATGCGCGTGATGCAGAAATCCGTTTGTACGATCGCTTATTTACCGTCGCGAACCCTGCAGGTGAAGAAAACTTTGCTGCTTGTATTAACCCTGATTCCTTGCTTGTTAAGCAGGCCAAAGTCGAGCATGCATTGGCTGAAGTATTGGAAAAAGATCTCAGTACCTTGCAGTCTTATCAGTTTGAGCGTCAGGGCTATTTTTGTGCCGACAAAGACAGCACGGCTGAGAAATTAGTATTTAACCGAACGGTAGAGCTGCGAGACACTTGGGCCAAGGTAGAGCAAAGTACACCCTAGTTTTTATAGTTAAAAGGGAGACTTGGATCGTCTCCCTTTTTCTTTGTTACCAACCAATAGTTGACTGAAAGAATTAAGGGCTGAATTAATCTCGACCTGTTCCCCCAGAATATCTGGGCATCCTTTCGATGTCATATTCAGAATCTATGCTTTCATAGCTTGATAATATACTGTTTAAAAAGTTTTCAATATCATCTGGATTAAAGGGTATGTTTGGTAGATTTAAATAGAAAAACCAGCAATCGTTTCTTCCGTTTGGGTCACAAATAAACAATACAAGAATATGTTTGGGGTAACTGTAAACTAGCAGTGTACCGAAGTCTGTACAGTAGACCTCTGTGGGTTTGTTTGGTGAGCGTGTTACTTGTGGAGAGCTAGATAAAAAAGTAATATCAATGTCGATATCAGAGCCCGCCACATTTACTAAATCTACTGAGAACTTTTTGTATTCCCAATCAGGTATCGCAGGATCATGAAGAATTTGGTAAGGATCGTCATTAAAGCTAGAATGAATATCTACCAAACGAGCAGAACGGCATAATCCTGACGTTAAGCAAGGGTTGGCTTTTATTAGCTCCAAAATAAGTTTTTGGTAATCCCTTGAAAAAGAACGACTGTGCGTGATTTGTTTAATAAGTTGATCCATCTTACCCTTCCTTCTGTTGTATTAAATTAATCTGTGTTTCTTTTATTAGCGCCTTGTCAGAGCTTTCCGACAGGCCAAAAATCTTTAAGGAATAGTTTTCAGGAGCCACTCCCTTTAGATTTATATACAGCATATCGTCCGGTGAAATCTCCGCGTCTAGCACTTGAATCTCAGGCACTTGTTTACCAATTGGTGTAAGTGAAAAACCATATTGTTCAAATTGCAAATGTGGTGCTTCTCTATCGATATACGTAGCCAAAACCGTTTGTTTATTTGTTCGGTATATATCTATCACGTCACTTGTTGTGCCGCGCACGCTAGACAGATCGATATTGACGACTTGTATATCTTGGTAGCTACCATCCATTTTGCTGAGATACCAAACATTTGGTAGTAACAACAGCATAAACATGGCGGCAATAGACCAAACAGGCACATTTTTTTGCCAAAAAGCTTGGCTAGTATTGGCACGCTTAGATCCTAACAGTTCGTCTTCACGATCAAGCTCAGGGGTAATGAGTTTGATACCTCTGTACAGCCTTTCGCTTAATTCTAGTTGTTCAATACAAGCTTCGTTAGACAAATAATAGGCTTCAAATTCACTCGCCTCTTCTTCACTCATCTTATTAAGTATGTATCGTTCAATTTTTTCATTTTGATTCAAAGTGTGTCTCCACTACAACAAATCCGTTTGTCGTATTTAATTTTTTGGTGTACGTGAACAAGAAAAACTCTCATCACTTGGTAATAATTTTTTGTATCATCACTGGTGCTGCATCTGTTAGATATAATCTTCCACGGTCAACACCATTTAATTAAACTGCGAATCCCACAGTTGCTTAAATCGTTGTTTGGCTCGGTACAACACTCGGTCAAAATGCACTTTGTCTAAATCAAGTTCGTGACAGATGACATGTTTCTCTTGTTCGTCGATAAAAAAACGAAATATAAGCTCGCGGTCTCTGGGAGTATTAAGCTCGCCAATCACGGATCTCACCATCAAAGCCAAGTTGTGGTTTTCTAGTACTTTTTCGGGCTGTTCAGTGGCTTCCATTGCACGAGTCTGTGTTTCATCTAAGCTGTCCGTTTTTTTTGCTTCGGGTCGGCGATAATGCATAATCAACTGATTCTTGCCAATTTGGACAATAAAGGCAGACAGCTTTTTGGGGTCTTTTAATTGGCCTTGTCTTACTTTTTCAATCACTAAGCGCCAAGTGTCTTGAGATACATCGGCGGCTAGGTGTTCGTCGCCACTTCGTTTGCGAAGCATAAACATCAGGCCACGCTGATATCGTTTGACCATTTCTTTTTCGGCCTTAGCATCTCCAGCAATGATCCGCTCCACGATTGATTGTGCAAACTCACTCTCGCTCATATTATCCATTCAGCAAGCTCCCATTACCTTGCAAAACAAAGCCCGCCCAATAATATGGGTCTTTCCAAGGTCGCATACCGTTTTTACGCCTATAATGCTTAATATAGAGCTTAGCCTGTTGGAGAGCATCGATGGGCGGTAGCTGCTCATCAATCAATAGTTTGTAAAACTTTGCCATCAATTTCGCCGTTGCGTCATCTTTTACTTCCCATAAGCTACCAATGACATTTTGTGCGCCAGCCTCAAAGAATGCACGGCTTAGTCCCATAAAACCTTCACCGTCTACAAGACTGCCCAGTGTCGTTTCACAACCACTCAATACTGCCAACGTGGGTGATATATTCAAGCCAGCAATTTCTGGCGCCATGAATAAATTATCAACATTGTTATAATTTGATAATACCAGACCACTTATCGCAGGTAATTGACTATTGGATACGCCATGGGTCGCAAAATGAACAATATCAAACGCTTCCGTTAAGCTGGTGATGACATGATCCTTGCTGGCGCGTTCACGAGACAATTGTGTAGTGTTCAAGCTTTTTATTTCTAAGATATCCTCGGCCTCTAGTGCAGTGTATGGGAGTTCCTCTAAATCAAAGCCCAGCTTTGCATGTATCTCTGTGTTGCTCTCTTTTGTCTGCATGGCAGGATCTGCCACCAGTAACATACTTAGTTCTTCCTTATTGAATGCATCGCTGATATTCGATTGCGACATCATTTGCAAAGAAGGTGAATAAGCAATGGAAAAACGCTCGAGTAAGGACTGATTTGTTTTGGGCAGGTAAAGTGCAGAAAAAGGTAACAAATTCAAGGTGCCGTTTGGCACGATTACTAATTTTTTAAGCCCATTCAATTCGGCGGTATTAAGTTGGGATAGCAACATTTCACTAATCTCGCCTAGCATGGTTTTCTGTTCAGTTTCACTGTGTATTTGTTGAGCGAGACTAGAATGATAGCGTTTTATACTGCTAGAAATGACAGACGACGAGGGTAGGGTATAGTGCTTGATGTCTTGATTTTTAATTAGCCATAAATGACTGCTCAATTGGCCGGTATCAAAATACAAGATGGCATCGTTTTTTGAGAGTGATGTTTGGATATGAGTCAAACTATCCAGGGTAAAAGGAGCATGGGATGCCTTTTCTGACATTGGGGCATCGCTCAGCTCATAACGCTTCGCATCTAATTTATATAGCTTAGCCGTGATTTTTCTAATGTCGCTCGCTATCCCCGCGCGTTCTTTTGGCGTGTCTTTTGAACGCAGTAAGACCGCGTTATTGTGCAATTGATTAAGTAATGCAATTTGCTCAGTGCTTGTCTCGTTTGACAATGAGTGTGTTGATCCCAGTGAAGCTAGTTTATCCGACAGGGTAATGGCTCTGAACGCTTGAGATTGCAATAAGGCAGGGGTATTGTCTGCACTAGGTGAGAGCAGTGATGTAAGATGAATATACAAATCTACAGATTGTTGCGTGATAGCTAAAAAGCTGCGCTTTTGGTCGGGTCGTTGTATGGTAATGCCGATGGTGTTTAAGCTTTCTAATGTGTGTTCAATGACTTGTTTCGCGGCTGAGTGCTGATTGCGTTTTGCAAGTGCTTCGGCATACAGATAGCTTACGCCTAATGTAGCAGTACTATTGCCTGCTATACTGAGCTTGTTCAGTGCAAGTTCAAAGCTGTTTTGTGCAGCTTCAACATCGTTGTTCATCACTTGAATTGCAGCTAATTGCCCGATTGCTTGGCCTAGTTCACTTGCATCATCAACAGAAGACAAATACTCCAGAGATTTTTCTTGCAGCCTATTGGCTTCTTGGTACTTTCCTTCGTGTAATAAGACACGGGCTAATTTTGAATAGCCCGTGCCAATCTCGTAAGGACCACCAGATGTCTTATCAAAGGCCAGTACACGTTCAATGTATGTTTTCGCAAGGCTAAGGTTCCCTTGCTGTAAATAAATATCCCCTAAAAAATAATCAATGTTGTTTACGTCAACCTTTGCATGATTGTTTTGATACGCCTTTTTAGCTTGAAATAGGCTGTCGACGGCTAAATCGAATTGACCGCTATACATCAATATTCTTGCTTTTTCTTGTTTTGCCCAGCCATCAAACATCTCTAGCGGGTATTTAAAACTGTGTTTCAGGGCTTTTTCTATAAAGTAATTCGCTTTCTCAAAGTCACCTAGGTTTCTGTGCACTTTTGCTAGCTTAATATTTATGTCAATTTTAAATTTACTCGTGCCGTGGGGAGAGAGAGCTTCAGCTTGTCTTAAGAAGTTTAGCGCTTGAATAGGATTCCCTTTTCTGTACTCCAGCCAGCCTAAATAAGTGAGTCCAATGACTCCCCTTCGCATATCTGACAATTCAATGAACTCGTTGGTAGCCTCTTCAAGTAGTTGCTTTGCGATTATAAATTGACCCTCTGCTTCGTATGTTTGCGCTAGACGGTATTTCACATTTGTGTGCATGAGTAAATCTGATTTTAGAAACTTCTCATTCGTTAAACTTTTTAAGGCAGCCTTAGCTCGTTCAATATGGCTTTTGCTAAAAGTATCTAGATGCGCACCCAATGATATGGCTCTGATACGTATCTTGTAGTCTGTGTTGGTTCCTGATGTGAGTCCGTCAAGTTGTTTCATAGTCTCAGAGTAATCACCCATCAAGTAATTAATACAAGCTACTCGGAAAAGACTCAATTCAGCTAATTTTGTATCATCGTGGTTAGATGACTTGTCAAAGGCTGCTTGATATATAGCGCGAATTGCTACTAGCTGCTCGTTTAGCATGGTATTGTCTGAAGACATAACATTCCAAAGCTCCCCAGCTTCACTATGAAGCTTGTAAGACTCAAATCTGGCAGTCTCATTATTGCCAATGCTTATTGAGGAGAGCGAAAAAGTGCCATTTTCATCGATTGCTTCAAAGGGAGATATTTCTAAGATACATTGCGTGCACATTTCCTTAGACAAATACACAATTTCAGGCAGCCAATAGTCTGCTGGTGTACTTATTTCTTTTAAAAGTTGGTTTTCACTATATCCCGTATCAAAAATACGGACACGCAGGTCGGCGTTGATTTGTTCGACCGCCAATACCGCTTGCTCTTTTGATGACAAGTCAATTGAAATCAAGTGTACTTTAGACAAGCTTCCGGTAACTTGCGCTTTTTCGTCGTTTAAGGATAGGTGACTTTTGACAATTGCTGGTATTGGCGCAATGCTGGCGTAAGTGGTGAAGTGGTACAGTCCAGTGCACACCAGCATTGTAAAAATGAATTTACACCTAAGCACTGTACGTAAAATACGTACCCGATAGTTAAGCATTTTTGTTCCTGCGAGTTATGTATTTTTGCTGAAAATCAGTAATATTCAGATTTTCAGGCTCTGCGTTTCGAAACGAGCGCTTTTTTCACTACACTAAACAGTAATTTAACTTATGTAAATATTTGTATCGATTAAAAATAAATCGCATTGTGATTATTGGATGAACAAGGAAATATAAGTGAGCGTAGGGAAGTGTTTCTTTAATCACTAAATAGAATTGTTTTGAAAGGCAGCAGGGATTACTATTAGCGTTTTAACTCCTGAGTATCTGGGTTCCGGTGCAAAAAGTAGAATACATGATTAAGTTAGTCAATAAACTTCACCATGCGGTGATGGCTACACTGCTTTCCACAATTGTCTGTGCTGGGCATGCTCAAGCTTCTGAGTCTACGTGGCAGAACGTCGCTTCAACAGCCAATATGCTGACCGACTTCCAAGAAGATATTAATATTGATTCGCGAAATCACGAGCAGGATGGCATTCTCAAAGAGGCCGTTTATGTGGATAATGTCGTCGTCAAACAAGGCAGTTTGTTGATTAATGCAGATAGATTAGCCTTTGACGCACACAACGGAAAGCGCAACGGCAAAATTATTATTACTGGCAGCCCTGCAAGGTATCAACAGCGTCTAGAAAACGGTTCATTAGTTAAAGCGCAGGCGTCAACGATTATTTATCAGGCGCAACATCGAATTATTAGTTTGAGTGGCGACGCGAAAATACGCCAGCACAACTCACTTGTCTCCGCAGATGAGATCATTTACGAAATGCAAAATGAATTGATTCGTGCTTCAAGCTATCAAGACAGCAACAATTTGGTTGAAACGGTAGTCGGGGCTGACGATTTAAAGTAAACAGCCTCTAGTTGCCTGCTTGGCAATGTAATAATTGACCGTTGATACCCCGAGAAACATCATCCATTAAATAAACATAAGTCGGCATGATTTGGCTTGGTGTTTTCAATTCACTGGGGTCTTCTGCAGGAAAAGCCTTAGCTCGCATATTGGTGCGTGTTGCGCCTGGATTAATACTGTTAAAACGAATATGGCTGTTTTTATATTCATCCGCCAATGTTTGCATCATGCCTTCAGTCGCAAATTTTGACACAGAATATGTGCTCCAAAATGCGCGTCCTTTTGAACCGACAGAAGAGGAGGTAAACACAACAGATGCGGCGGGCGACATTTTTAGTATCGGAAGCATGGCTTTAACGATCAAAAACTGACTCTTTACGTTTACCTGTATCACTTCATCAAATTCGGATTCTTTAATTTGTCCAAACGGACATAAATTACCGAGAATACTGGCGTTAAATAGAATGCCGTCGAGTCTTCCGTATTCACTTGCAATAGTATCGGCGAGCCCTTCGTAATGGCTGAGTGTTGCGCCTGATAAGTCCAAAGGTACAATACTTGGTTGCTTGCCACCTAATTCAAGGATGTTATCGTAAACGTGTTCCAGCTTTTCCGTAGTTTTTCCGAGTAATATTACGCGAGCGCCACATTTAGCATATTTAATCGCCGCCTCTTTGCCAATACCGTCACCGGCTCCAGTAACTAATATGACTTTGTTTTCAAGACTTTTTTCGTGGCTTTCAAAGGAAAAGTGAGGGTGATTGGCTGTCATACAATTAGCTTATTGCCGAAATAATGCGAGAGTATACTAAAGCGTATGCTTCTGTGCAGAAAAATTTTTAAGGCTTACCGGTCTATACTGTACGAGCTTTGAACAATTACAAATTATTTACAAACACTTTGCAAAATGAGGCCAAAGCCAATAATATATGCCTCACACAACTGGTCATACTTGTTACTTGGGCTCAATGGTTTTCGTTCGTAATGTGTTTGTACGAACGTACCGTTCAAGATAAAACGAGAAAATAATATCTGTATTGGTAGGGAGATAGAATGAAAAGACTGTTACTAAGCACAAGCATTATAGCCGCTGTAGGTTTGGCAGGCTGTGGTGGCGAAACTATTGAAGACATCAGAAATGATACACCAGTAGTCAGCCCGTCTGCACGCATCATATTCGATCCCGCAAACAGTGAATTAAACGTACCGAATGACTTACTCTTGTTACCTGGTGATGACGGCTTTTTTGACTTTACCTTGAACATCCCTGTTGATGATCCCAATAACTTTGGCGACCCTCAAAACGCGATGAATATCTTAGATGGCTGGTCGACCAATGCCCCCTTTCCGATTAACGTGGATGTACCCGCAGGCTTATCGCTGGATGAGAGTACAATAGCGGCAAGTATTAGAATTTTCGAAGCGACTTTAGGATTGGACAGAAACGATCCCGATTGTGCTGCAGTGACGCTTCCTTCTGCTGGTTGTAAAATTGGTGATGAACTGGTGTTTGGGCAAGATTTTGTTGCCACTTTAGGTGATCGCGATACCATTAATGTTGTACCTTTGCGACCTCTACGCGGAGGCCAAGGGCATATGTTGGTGGTGACTAATGCCTTAAAAGATACGGCTGGAAACGCGGTATTAGGATCGACAACTTGGGATTTGGTAAAGCAAGATATCGCCACCAACCCCTTGTCATCTGACGACCAGTTGTTGCTTCAACAACTGATTAACGCTCACGTAAACTCCCTATCACAAGTAGGATTGCAGCGCGAAGAAATAAGTTATGCCGCTGCATTTACAACGCAATCGACCACTAATATTCTTGCGACGATTAAACAACTTCACATTGCCCCTTTTGCTGCGACGCAAAACCCAGCATTGTTGCCTCAAATTTCAGTGGATACAGTTGGTAAACCTGCTACTGAAACACTGGGTCTTGTGCAACAAGTGGCAATTGATGCTGCGGTTGATAGTGCTATTGTGTCTACCCCTGCTTTAGCACCTCTTGTACCAGTCATCCAACTTACTGATTTTTCTTCGTTGACGACTTGCAACGGCTTATTGGCCTCAGCGGCAGGACAATTTACGCTTTCGACTGGACAATCCTTCAGCGTTGCCGCCGACGCAGGCTTAAATGAATTGGCGCAAACTATTAGTACTGCGGTTTTGGGGCAGGGAGCGGGAGCACTTTGCGCGGCGACCATATTAAGTGGTGATATTTCGTTACCGTACTATCTGTCTACACCGACCGTAGACAACCCTTTGGCACCTTTAAACGAGTTTTGGGAAGCTGCCTGTGACTCCGGTGTGGTCTTGCAAGCGGCTGCTGGTGCCCTCGTTGCGGCTAGCCCAGGCCCAAATGACCAAATGTGCCAATCGCTTGGCTTACGTGACCTACGCATCAATGGTGAAAAAGTTGATCGAGACCGGAATATCACCAAGTTCAATCCTGTGCCGATGATGAAAGGCACTCAACAAGGATTAGAAAGTATAGATGTGCAACTCACTGTGCCGAATCCAGCTGTTGCCAGTGCACTAGGTTTTGCCATTGAAAAACCGCAAGCAGGTTGGCCTGTCGCAATACTTGTGCATGGTATCACGTCTCGAAAAGAAGATATGTTGTCGATTTCAGGTGCATTATCTCTAGCGGGTATCGCTACCGTCGCTATCGATTTGCCCTTACATGGTGCGCGAGGTTTTGACATTAATCCACTGCAACCTGGTATTGAAATTACGGCAACGCGTGTTGATGGTGGCAACCCCACTGTATTTTTGAATGTCCCAAGCTTACCCACGGCTAGAGATAACGCACGTCAGGCTGTGTCGGATTTACTCGGTCTGCGTTTAGGCTTAAATGCAGTGGTAAATCAAACTGACACTGATTTAGTTGATCTTAATACTGATAGTGTCACGCTCATGGGGGTATCTTTGGGCGCGATAACAGGCGGAAATTTTGTTTCTATCGCTAACCAACCTTTGACTGGTGATTTAGCACCGCTAAGTGATATGTTTGCGGTTGACGCTGCATCCTTGGAGTCTCCAGGTGGCGGTCTAGCAACATTCCTGCTTGATTCACCTTCTTTTGGTCCGCTGATTATTGCCAATTTACTGCTTGGTGGCAGTGATGAGTTTGCTGCTTTTGTTAACGCACAATTTCCGGATGGTCCGACTGATTTGGAGCTACTGCAAGCAAAAGACAGTTTTATGGCTGCTTTAAATACTGAACAAATGGCGGCAGTCGATAACTTACTGAGTCAGTTTAAATTTGCCGCACAGACAGTTGTCGATTCCGGTGACTCGATCAACTATTTTGCTTCTTTAGGTCAAACTACACCGGTACACATGATGTCGGTTGTTGGCGATGGCGCGGAAAATCTCCCTGACCAAGTTATCCCTGTTACGGTGACCTCAGGCTTACCCACAGCAGGGCAGTTGCCGCTCGCAGCGTTGATGAACTTGCAAACTATTTCAACTACAACGCCATTCGCTGAACCCACGGGTGGAATTGTTAAGTTTACTTCAGGTGCCCATGCCAGTAGCATTAATCCAGTATCTGATCCCGCAGTGACACTAGAAATGCAAACGCAAGTGGCGGCTTATCTGGCATCAGGGGGGCGTTTGATCCAAGTGTCAAACGAAGCCATTGTCCAAAATTAGTCTTGAGTAGTCTTTAGTTGCCTCATCCCCTGTCGTTCGCACAGGGGATCGTATATCATGTCCCCAACAGACCTTTAGGTCTTAAGTTTTGGTTTATCAAACTTCATTCAAAGGCATTGCTCCATCGACACTAAAACGGAGCTTTGCTCAATAAAAGCAAAATCGGAGTAACTTTTTTGGAATTTTTATTTGAGTATGGCTTATTTTTAGCCAAAGCACTGACACTTGTCATCGCAATTATTACGGTTGTCGCTGTGGTTATTGGTCTTGCTAGTAAGCAAAAACAAGGGGCAGGCAATCTGGTTTTTGAATCAATCTCAGAAGAGTTTGACAATATTAAGCAACATGCTGAGCAAATGCTTTTATCGAAAGAGGCACTTAAAAAGCTGCAAAAATCGAAGAAAAAAGAAAGCAAAAAGAAGGATGATGTGGAAAAACCGAATTTGTTTGTTGTTGACTTTGTTGGCTCACCGATGGCTAAAGAAGTCGACAGTTTGCGAAGAGAGATAACGGCTATTTTATGCGTTGCTAAAGAAGAAGATGAAATCTTGGTCAACGTAGAAAGTGGCGGAGGTGTTGTGCATGGCTATGGTCTAGCTGCTTCGCAGTTACAAAGGGTGAAAGATGCAAACATTAAGCTTACCGTCAGTATTGATAAGGTTGCGGCTAGCGGCGGGTATATGATGGCTTGTGTTGCCGATAAAGTCATTGCGGCACCCTTTGCCATCGTCGGTTCAATAGGGGTGATAGCACAACTGCCTAACTTTAATAAATTATTAAAGAAAAATGATATTGACTTTGAAATGCATACAGCAGGTCAATTTAAACGAACCTTGACCATGTTGGGTGAAAATAACGACGAGGGAAGGGCAAAGTTTAAGGAAGAAATTGAAGGCGTCCACGAGCTTTTTAAAGAGCACGTAAAAACAAATCGCGAAAGCTTGGATTTAGATAAAGTGGCAACTGGCGAATATTGGTATGGGCAGAAGGCCAAAGAGTTGGCACTTGTGGACGAATTGCAAACATCTGATGACTATTTGCTTAAGGCGCATGAACACTACAAACTGTTTAAACTGAAATATGAGTCGAAGAAAACTTTAGCACAGAAGCTGGGTTTGGCAGCAAATGTTGTTGTTGATAACCTTAGCGATAAAGTATTCAGTTTAATGCGCTACAATAAGTTTTAAACGTCGCATGTTATTCGAGTCATATTCAGCCATTAAAAAAAGCAGCGAAAGCTGCTTTTTTTGTGGGTAATTATTATCTATCGATTTAACGCGGCGCCCGTGAACCGGGATTCTTAGCTAACACTTCCGCCGCATAAAAATCTTTTACACTAAAAGTGCTAACTGCTTTCTTCTCTTTCTTAGCTTTTTTTGTTTTAGTGTCATTATCAGGCTTTTCAGCTGGTTTTTCTTGTTTTTTGGGTGCATCGTCTTCAGCTTTTGAATCTGACAATTCATCTGCCATTTCGTTTAGCTGAGCCAAGCGTAGGTTTTTTCCGCCATCTACACTGTACCAGCCACCCTTGGCTTCAATTTCTGGTGCTTTACCCTTCGCTTTTGTATAGGCTGTAGTAAATTTTTCGATTACGCTATCTTTGTCTAATTTGCTCATAAATGAATATGCACCTTGTTTTTGTATAATTGTTGTTATTTTATTGTAATTTAAACATTATTTGAGCAAATGTCTAATTTCGTTAATTTAGATAAGCGAAGCAGCTTAGGTGACACATTTTTGGCAGTCAGTATAATTCATTGCTGATAAACAAAGATAAACAGCCTCTAATTAAGGAAACCAATTTGCGTCGACAAGAATTAAACAAGGTATTGGATGAGCTACTTTCAGCTTCTTCGATAAAAGACTATTGTCCAAATGGACTACAGGTAGAAGGCAGTCAAGAAATAAAACGAATAGTAAGCGGTGTCACCGCCAGCCAAGCATTGATTGATAGCGCAATTGAGCGAGAAGCCGATACTATTTTGGTTCACCATGGCTATTTTTGGAAAAACGAGGCGCAAGTGCTTGTTGGTATGAAGCACAAGCGTATCAAATCCCTTTTTCAAAATGATATTAACCTGTTTGCCTATCATCTTCCCATTGATGTTCATCCTACGCTAGGGAATAACGCGCAGATAGGCAAACGCCTAGGATTGGAAAACATTGTGGCTTTGCCTGATATCACCCCGCAAGGGATTGTCATGAGTGGCAGACTTCCGCAGCCCATATCTCATCAACAACTGACAAGCATATTGTCTTCGGTCTTTGCTCGACAAGTGGTCTCTGTTGGGGATAAACAAAATATTTCGCAGTTGGCATGGTGTAGTGGCGGAGGGCAGAATTACATTGACGCTGTGGTGGATATACAAGTTGAGGGTAAACCCATTGATGCGTTTATTTCTGGTGAGATCTCAGAGCAAACGACTCACTCAGCGCGAGAGCAGGGAATAGATTACTTTGCTGTTGGTCATCATGCGAGTGAGCGATATGGCGTAAAAGCTGTCGGGGAATGGTTAGCCCAGCATTTCGATGTAGAGGTACAATTTGTTGATATTGACAATCCGGCTTAAACAATAGGATGTCCTTGTGTCTAGTTTTGACGGAATAGCCAACAAATTCGATAAAAATATATACGGTACCAGCAAAGGTAGATTGCGACATGCACTCCTATGTCACTACTTGCAAGGCTTTGTCGATTCGGTTGACAGCATAAACGTTGTCGACTTGGGTGGCGGCACGGGGGTAATGAGTAAGGTGTTTGCTGCATCGGGGCACAGTGTTTTACTAACAGATATTTCAAAAGACGTATTAGCCATTGCCAAACACAGATTGTCAGACTACCAAAATGTCGACATTAAACAGCAAAGCATTTATGAGTCCATTTCTAATGGTTCACTTGATAACGCAGGATTAGTCCTGTGTCATGCTGTATTAGAGTGGTTGCCAGATCCTATGCGAGTTGTACGGGCTCTAATCGAGAGGGCACCGATAAATTGTCACTTGTCTTTTAGTTTTTTTAATCACGATGCCAATCTATTCGCGAATGCGCTGTATGGAAACTTCGATTACATAAACAAAGGCTTGAAAGTAAAAAATCAAGTAAGATTGAATCCTCAAAACCCTGTAAGACCAACAGAATTTCTGGATATTTTGCGGGCGTTCTCAAATGTAGAGATCGTGCATGATGCTGGTTTGCGCTGTTTCCATGATTACATGTTTGATAGAGAAAAAGTTGAAGAGCGGTATCAAGATATTTTGAGCATGGAAAAGAAATTCGGCGCCTCTCATCCCTACAAATACCTTGGAAAGTACTATCATTGCCTAATCAAAAAGTGCGCTTAGTCCACTTACAGACCCTAATTATAAAAGAAAACTAAGCATTTCCTGCCAAGCTGCCGATATCTATAGTCAATATTAAATGTGGCTGTTTGACTTTGTTGTTCCAGTTAGGGAACGGTAGTTCGCCGACAGCTTTGTTCCGCAACAGAATCTGCGGCTGCGTCAAACATGCTGACATCGCAAGCGGCGATGAGTAATAAAAGCAAAGAATAAAGAGAGACTGTATGTCCAATATCATGGCGTCTGTAGACCAACGTACACAGCTTGTTGGTGAAAATAGACTCGAATTATTGATGTTTAAATTGTCTTCCCGACACACATTCGCGCTGAATGTTTTTAAAGTGAGGGAGGTAATTACTGTTCCCAAAATTCATCAAATGCCGGGCTCGCACAATAATATCAAAGGCGTCATGAACTACCGAGGTGAGTCCATCCCACTTATCGACCTTAATTGGGCGATCAAAATGAAAGCACGAGAAGACTATAAACCCGAAAATGTCATCATTACCGAATATAATCGCAGCGTGCAAGGCTTTCTAATCGGCCCGATTATGAGCATTGTTAATACTTCTTGGAGTGATATCCAACCCCCTCCAAGTGGCGTCGGTAAAAACCACTATTTAACTGCAATAACGCGGATCAAAACAGAAGATCGCGAGCAGTTGGTCGAGATCATTGATGTTGAAAAAGTACTCTCTGAAATTATTATGTACGATACAACGATCAATGAAGAAATTTTGGATAAAGACGTAAAAGAACACCTAAATGGCAAAAAGGTACTTGTGGTTGACGATTCTGCCACTGCGCGTTGGCAAGTGAGAGACACCTTAACTCAATTGGGCATTGAAATTATTGAACAACAAAATGGACTACAAGCACTTAACTTACTGAAGTCTTGGGTTGCGGAAGGTAAAAATGTCAATGATGAAATATTAATGATGTTTACGGACGCAGAAATGCCAGAAATGGACGGGTATCGATTGACTGCCGAAGTCCGAGACGACCCTCATTTGTCTTCTCTCTTTATTGCTTTGAATACGTCGTTGAGTGGAAGATTTAATGAAGCAATGGTAGAAAAAGTAGGCTGCAATCGTTTTATTTCAAAATTTCAACCCGACATGTTGGTTGAAGTGGTGCAAGATAGAATGCGAGATGTGCTTAAGCTAAAGTCAAAAAACTAGAGCACATCAGAGCGTTAGCGCTGTTTTAAACAGCTTCGTCATCGACTTCCTGTGTTCTGATCCTCATGACGTGGTTGAGCTTGGTGACGAATATTTTTCCATCGCCAATAATTCCCGTAGACGCAGATGCCAATATCACTTCTATGCATCTATCGGCGTGTTCATCAGTAGTGGCAATTTCAAGCTTGATTTTTGGTAAAAATTCGACTTTGTATTCTGCGCCTCGGTAAGTTTCGGCATGTCCTTTTTGTCTTCCATAACCATTTACCTCCGTAGCTGTTAAGCCATAGAATCCGGCATCACTGAGTGCTTTACGGACTTCGTCTAATTTGTGAGGTTTTATGATGGCTTCGATTTTTTTCATATTGTTTATTAAAGTTATGCTGCATTCAATGTGTAACAATAATTACACATTAAATTAACAAATACTATAACTTACTTGAGCTGACTACGAAGTATCAATTCAGCAAGCTCGGTGAGCTGATTTTTTATTTTGTCGTCCAAAGGCCACCCACAATTGACGCGAATACAATCGTTGTACAAATCTAGCGTGGTGAAATTAGCACCTAAGCGCAGATCGATATTGGCAGCGGCGACCAAAACAGTAAAAGTTTTATGACAAAAATTGTTTAATTGGATCCATAACACCATTCCTCCTTCTGGCGCGCTGATTGCGGTATCACTTGGAAACAATTTGAGGATTAAGTTCCGATATTCTTGCACTTGCTGTCGTAGCGTCAGCCTAAGTATTTTTAGATGTTTGGTGTATTGACCGGTGTTAATAAAATCTGCAATGGCCGCCTGTGCATGGCTGTTTATACCAAGTCGCGCCGTGCTTGAAGCCCTGTTGTAGGCCTGAATAAATCGCCCCGGCAAACACCACCCAACGCGCAAGGCTGCTGACAATGTTTTAGAGATCGAATTACACCACATTATGTAGCCATTTTTATCCCAGTATTTAGCAGGTAGGGGGGGCACTTTAGCATGGCTTAACTCAAAGTATACGTCATCCTCAATCACCGGCGTTTTGTATTGATTTGCCAGCACTGCTAGGCGTTTTTTTTGCTCAATGCTCAAACTAATACCTTGTGGATTCATGTGTGACGTACTAAACAATCCTGCTTGCACCGAATGGCGTTTGAGGTGCCACTCAAACTGATCGAGGTCGATGCCCTCTGGTAAACAAGGAATTTCTATTACTTGCCTATTGAGCTCATAAAGTAAATCGATAATTCCGTTGAAGCAGGGCGAACTGATGGCGACTGCGTCACCGGCTTTAGTGGTGGTTTCTAGGCAAAATCGAATTGCATCAATACAGCCATTCGTGACAACCAGCTCGTCCGCTTGAAACGGAAATCCATATTGCAAAAATTGATGGCTCACGGCTTTCCTCAGATTCACAAGCCCTTTTGCCTCGGGGTAAAAATGGATGTCATTGCCCAATTGATTGGCTGCTCGTTTCATACTGCGTTTAAAGGCCTCGTAGGGAATATGGCAAGGCGCAAGCTGTGAAACACCCAAAGGGCCGGGTTTTGCATTTAATTCAAGTGGGTGATTGTCATTTGGCGCAATGGCTTTGCTCGAAAATTGCGGCATAGTGGGCAGTGTAGTTTCGACAAAAGGCATGGTAACGAAAAAGCCTGATTGTGGTTTGGCTAACAACCAACCACCTTCTTCCAGCAGATGAAACGCATTCTGCGCGGTAGTCAAACTGACCTTATTTAAGTTCGCCATTTTTCGCAGAGAAGGCATTCGGCTCCCCTTTGCTAATTTACCGTTTTGGATATCTTCAATTACTTGTTCTGCAATTTGTTTATAGCGCATAGATCCCCCTGTAAATGCAAATTGTATACTAAAAATAACAATAAAGTGTATCTGTATTTAAAAATGTTGCTCACATACTATAAGTGCCTTAACAATAGGAGGCAGATAATGACGATACGCGATTTCTTACTGGGTGTGGGTGTAATGATAATCTGGGGGTTTAACTTTTCAGCAATCAAACTGGGCGCTGATCAAACCAATCCTATTTTGCTCACTGCGATGCGATTTTCCTTTGCAATTCTTCCGGCTATATTTTTTATTGCTAAACCCAAGGTAAAGTGGCGCTATATCTTAGGCTACGGTTTTTGTTTTGGCGTGGGTGTGTGGGGCATGATGACGTGGTCAATTACAATTGGTGTGTCAGCGGGAATGGCTGGGCTGGTTTTACAATTAAATATTGTTGCCAGCTTGCTATTGGCTTGGTTATTGTTGAAAGAGCATATTTCATGGCAAAAATCGCTAGGCGCATTTTTTGCGGTTATTGGTTTAGTCATTAGCTTATTTCTGGAAGATGGCTCTGTTCCTTTGGAGGGCCTCGTATTCATCCTCATAGCCGCATTGAGCTGGGCGGTGATGAATTACATAGTAAAGCGATCGGGTACCACTGAAGTTTTCGCTTTTAGTGTTTGGGGGATGTTGTTTGCGCCTTTTGCCTTATCATGCTTGGCCTTTGGCTTTCACGGGAGTCAGGTATTTGTGGACTTGCCAGGTCAGCTCAATCAAGAAGTATGGTTTTCAATCCTATTTCAAGCGTACCCGACAACACTACTTGGCTATTGGATATGGAATCGTTTACTGCTCAAGTACCCAATGTCTACGGTTTCTCCCTTGACAATGTTAGTACCTATATTTGGCTTAATTGGCAGTGTTATATTTTATCAAGAGCAGATCAGTTATGAAAAATACGTCGCTGCAATGTTTATTTTATCAGGCGTGGTATTGAGTCAGTTAAGTGTTGATAAGCTGAGAAGTAAATATAGACTGTTGAGAGGATAGTTGTTTTTACTTGAACTTGTCGACAACCCCAGAGTCACAACAAAGTCTCCTCAGGTTGTCACAAGTGACAGACACGCCTATCCTCAAATACAAAGGAACAATATGATTAAAAAAACTGCTCTATCAGTTGTGATGTTACTTAGCATCAGCCTGCAGGCCGTAGCTAAAGATGTGACTAACCTAAAACAAAACATTGAAGATCTCCTCGCGACTAAAAACGCCACTGTAGGGGTCGAAATTGTCGGCCCCCATAGAAAAGATGTGGTAAGTATCAACAGTCATGCACGCTTTCCCATGCAAAGTGTTTTTAAATTCCACATTGCGCTGGTTGTGCTGTCCGAAGTGGACAAGGGCAAGCTTTCTCTGGAGCAGAACATCACCCTAGACAAAAGCCAACTTTTGCCGGGTTTGTGGAGCCCCATTCGAGAAAAATACCCCGAAGGCGTAACACTTCCTTTGGCAGAAATTGTTGAATACACGGTGGCTTTGAGTGATAACGCTGGGTGTGACGCGCTATTAAGATTACTCGGAGGGCCGTTGGTTGTCGAAAATTATTTTGCAGGTTTGGGATTCAAAGATTTTGAAGTGAAAATCAACGAAGAAACCATGCAAAGTGATTGGGATTCACAGTTTCTCAATTGGACAAGCCCCGCAGAGTCCAATCGCATCCTAATTAGGTTTTTTGAGAACAAAAACAACGAGCTTTCTCCACAAAGTCACAATTTTATCTGGGGTGTCATGAAGGGCACAAAAACCGGTAAAAATAGGCTAAGAGGCTACTTACCAGAAAAAACCGTTGTTGCACACAAGACAGGTTGGTCAGGTCGCAATAAAAAAACGGGCGTAACCGCAGCGGTGAATAACGTTGGAATTGTCTTTTTACCAAATGGTGAGCATTTTTTCATCAGCGTTTTTGTCACCGACTCAAGAGAAGATTTTAATACCAATGAGAGGATTATTGCTGATATTGCTAGAGCAGCGTGGGATTACTTTACCGCTGACTAGTGTTTTATCGCTCCTTGATGTATGACAACTACACGACAGTCGCGCTGCATTGTATAAATGAAGCACAAACCGCTGCAAAATTGTACACCAAAGGCCAGCAGACCCTAAAAAATAAACCTCGCCCATATTTTAAAACAATTCATTTCCTTTAAAATTTTACTTGCGTTTTAGTGTACTGGTGATGTAAAACACCAATTGCATCTTAAACGTCGGGAGTGCAATACTGTGAAACATTGGCAAACTGACTCGCCAATCTATATTCAATTATACCAAGAGGTCATCCAGCGGATAATTGATGGGCATATCTTGGAGGGCGAAGCTTTACCTTCTGTACGGCGCGTTTCAGCAGAATATGAACTCAACCCCATTACCATTTCGAAGGCATATCAAATGTTGCAAGACGAAAATATTGTAGAAAAAGTGCGTGGCAAGGGTTTATTTGTGCGCGCCGGAGCGCAGCTAGATATTTTAGAAAGGGAGCGAAGCAACTTCTTAACGCATGAGTGGCCAAGGGTACTAGAAAAAATCTCTCGCTTTCATTTGTCCTTGGATGACTTATTGCCAAAAGGCAGTGGAGGCAAACTATGAATCCACTCATTCAAGTCGAAGGTTTAACTAAATCTTACCAAAATAAAGCAGTCTTAAAAGGGCTGTCGCTGTCATTGGAAGCTGGGCAAATAATGGGCTTGGTTGGTCCAAATGGTGCAGGCAAAACAACCTGCCTTCAAGCCATACTTGGTTTACGTCCATATGAGGGTAGTATTGATGTGCTTGGGCACAACCCCAAAAAGAATCGCCATGCCATGCTTCGCGATCTTGCTTATGTTTCGGATGTGGCGGTATTGCCTAATTGGTTGAAAGTAAGTCAAGCGCTGAAGTATATGTGTGGTGTGCACCCCAACTTTGATCTCGAAAAGTCAAAGGCATTTTTAGCGAAAACAAAGATTCCTATGCAAGCTAAGATAAAAACGCTATCCAAAGGCATGGTTGCTCAATTGCACTTAGCGCTAATTATGGCTATCGATGCAAAAGTCCTTATTTTAGATGAACCTACACTGGGTCTTGATATTGTCTCTAGACGCCAGTTTTATAGCCATTTACTCGAAAACTTTTATTCTGAAGATAAAGCAATACTGATTACAACGCATCAGATTGAAGAAATTGAAAATATTTTGACGCATGTTTCATTTATCCACGATGGTCGAATTTTGCTTAGTGAAAGCACTGATTACATTCGTGAAAAATACAAACTGGTTCAAGTTGATAATCACTCTGTGGAACTCGCCAAGTCTCATCATCCTCTTTATTGTCAAAGTATGATGGGTATGCACTCAATGTTATTCGATGCAAACCTTAGCCCCAATCTGCCATCTCTGGGTAAAGTGAGTACACCAACACTGGTCGATATTTTTGTAGGCGTTATTGGACAGGAGTCAAATGCATGAATGTTTCATCTTTTATTATAGCGGTGCAACGCGAATTTTGGGAATTTAAGCGAATGGTTGTGTGGCAACCAATCATCATTGCTCTATTGGCTTTAAGCATGCTAGCGCTGGGTGCTGTGAGTCTCGATAGCTATCAGATAAAAAGATTAGAGGAGGTCTTGCTTATACAGAACAGTGCAGATTGGTCAAATTATAGCCTTATTGTATTTTCTGGCATTTTAATGTTGTTCTTACCCTTTGTGGTGACCATGATTTTCGCGCAGTTTAGTTATTTTACTCACTGTTTGTACGACGACAGAAAAGATTTGTCTGTAATGTTCTGGCGCTCTTTACCATTTTCAGATCTTAAGACCTTAGCAGTGAAGGTATTTATGGGCGCTTTATGTATTCCTTTGGTGTTTGTGACCGTATTTGCAGTTTTGGTGCTTTTGGTCTGGTTGATATCTGGTGTCCTTGCCGTGACCTTTTTAAACGATCAGGTTGAAGTGCTAAAGAGGATGCTTGAAGCTGGGGTGTTTAGTACGCTTGGTTTAATATACCTGCATATCGTGCCATTTTTTTTATGGCTTTTTCCTGTCTACACATGGCTACTCATGGCCTCTGCATACGCAAATAAGGCGCCGGCACTTTGGGCAATACTGCCTATTTTGACTGTGTTTTTGTTGGAATTTATGGCTGAAAGTTTGTTTGGCATTGATGTCGCTTATTTGTCTAATACACTGTCTGATTATTTTGGCTTAGTTACGTTTTATGATAAAAAGGGTATTATTTTTATACAAAATAGCCAAATCGTATTGGAGGCTTTTAGTTGGTTCGATGCCATAATGGCTAAAGTGAGTGTCTATTCGCTCATACTGGGTGGGGTATTTTGGTACATTGCATATTGGATACGCGCAAATAAAAGTATCCAGTAAGTAAGGTAGTATTGCGCAGTTGATAACGGCTGTGCATTAGGTCTAATGATGGGCGCACAATAGGTAAGGAAAACAAAGATATTGAACAAGACTATTGCTCCGAAAACTCTGGCGCTGAATATGCTTAAAGAGACAAGTATATTTCTTGTTTTGTTTTGCCTCGTTTTCCAAGCCAGCGTGTCGTACGCAAGCACCCCAACCAAAAACAAAGGTGACCGCCCGAGTCACGTGATGAAAGATATTGTGCCTAAAGATAAGATCCCCCCTGCACCCATTTTGAGTGTGGTGCAAGCGCTAGATGCTTTTGTTGTTCAAGAAGGGTTTGCGATAGAAAATGTTGTAGCCGAACCGAATGTGTTTAATCCCGTAGCAATGAGTTTTGATGGCAATGGGCGTATGTGGGTGGCAGAAATGACTCGTTATATGCCTGATACACAGGGCACGGGCGAACATGTGCCAGAAGGAAATATCGCTGTGTTAGAGGACGTCGACGGCGATGGTAAAGTTGATAAACGCACGGTGTTTCTAAGTGACATTGTTTTACCCAGAACGATAGCCTTGGTGAAAGGGGGCATATTTTACGCGGATCATACACAGCTGTTTTTCGCCGAAGTTATCGAAGAGAATGGTATAATTTCTGCGGGTATTCGCGAAGTCGCTGACCCAGACTATGCTAAAGGTGGTAACTTAGAACACAAGCCAAATACCATGCTGTATGGTATGGATAACTGGTATTACAATGCAAAAAGTGCCGATAAGTATCGCGTTGTACCACATAGTGGTGTTATTCCGAGCTCGTCGACCGAAATATACAGAAATCAATATTGGATTTTAGTAAAAGCGAAAAGCGATTGGCGAGGGCAGTGGGGCTTATCCATGGACGACTATGGTCGCCTCTACCACAATGGCAATAGCTCTCCGATTAGTGGGGAATACCTAATGCCGGGCGCGTTGCGGCACAACCCAGAATATTGGCCGAAAATGCCAGCCAAGTGGATCGGTAGCAATTTGATTTATTCAGTCAGAATGAATCCTGGCGTTAATCGTGGTTATATGGACGGTATCCTTATTCAAGAGCAAGGAGAGCACTGGGGAAAGTTGAGAGGTTTTACGGCCGCGAGTGGCAGTGTTGTTTATCGAGGTGACAACTTCCCTGAACAGTACTATGGGATGGCGATAACCCCAGAACCCGCTGGTAATTTGATTTCGGCGCGATATATTCAAGAAAATCAGGGGGAATTGAGTGGTATCGAGGTTTTTCCAAATAAAGAAATACTGGCTTCTAAGGATGAGCGTTTTCGGCCAGTAAACTTATATACAGCACCTGATGGCTCCCTCTATTTGTTGGATATGTATCACGGTATCCTTCAACACAAAGAATTTTTGACCACATATCTGAGCGAGCAAATTCACGCACGTGAACTTGATAAGCACAACAATACCATGGGACGTATTTATCGCTTGCGTTATTCCGAAAAAGCGCTGGCTAGTCAACCTCAGTTACACTCACTAAATAGCAAGCAGCTGGTGCCGTATCTGGCACATGAGAATGGTTGGTGGAGAGACACCGCAAGGCGACTAATTGTGCAGAGTAATGACGTCAGCGTTGTACCAGACATCAAAGCATTGCTTTCAAATACCCACGACCACCGAGCTAAAGTGAATGCCTTATGGAGCTTATATGGATTGCAGGCTGTCGATTTAAAAACGGCACTGAATGCGCTCAGTGACACTCACACTAAGGTGAAAGTTGCGGCGGTCGCGACGGCTGTGCTGTTGCCTAAAAATGTACACACCGCTTTTATTGAAGCCTTGCTAAAGGAAATGGCTGGTAATTTTGAGTTAAGCCTTAATGCCGCTGCTTATATGTACGCTTTTGATGCGCCAGAGAAATTTTTAGTGTCTTTTAATACGCTTGAAAGCTTTTCTGGTTTACCCTTAGTTGCAGAAGCTGTAGCCAGTGGTTTAGGAACAGAATCGGCAAGATTTTTGGCTGGGTATAGAGAGCGGATAAACAATTCAGTTTTTATGAATATAATGAATAACTTGGGTAAGCGGCCTGAAGAGCGAACTAACCGCGCGCAGCTCTCCAGTTTAGGGCAAGCTTTATATGACAAAGGCAAAGCTTTGTACAACGGAAAAGCAGCTTGTGCTGGTTGCCACGGTGTTAACGGTGATGGCGTGGACGGATTAGGACCAACATTTTGGTCAAGTGAATGGGTGATTGAAAGTAAGGAAAGATTGGGTAAAGTACTGTTACATGGATTGTCTGGACCGATTTGGGTGAATAAACGACTTATTAATACGCCGGCTGTTATGCCTGGTTTGAAAAACCACCCTGATATTGATAATGAAGAACTGGCGGCTATTGCTACTTACATAAGGAATAGTTGGGGGAATGCTGCTGACATCGACGGTCATGTATCAGCGGAAGAAATAAAAAAAGTACGTGAGCAAACAGCGAATATAGAGCAGCCGTACACACAAAAAGACTTTTGAGAGATAAAAATGAGAATAAGGCAATTGGGTGACCCCCTGTTAAGGCAAGTATCGGCACCTGTTTCTCGAGCTGAGATAAAGAGTGAGTACATTCAAAATATTATTAAGGCCATGAAGCAGACCTTAGATGGCATAAAAAGCATCTCGGATACTAATGGTAATGCTTTATCGGCACCACAAGCGGGTCACCTAGTTCGACTGATTTTATTGCGCATTGATGGGATGTTCGTACCGATGATTAACCCTGAAATCATAGACGTATCCGACGGTTTAAGTATAAACGAGGAAGAGTGTTTTAGCTTTTACGCCGTCAGGGCAAAAGTACAAAGACATCAAAGTATTCGTCTCGCGTACACCGATGAATTGGGGAATGACCAAACGCTTGAATTAGAGGGAGAGTACTCGGCATTAGCTCAACATGAGATAGATCATTTAAATGGTGTGTTGTTTTTAGATCACGTCGAATCAATGGAGAGTGTGCAGTCAATCGATTTTTTATTGCAAGATGATCAAGTTCGCTTACAGCAAGTAAAGTCGATGATGGAATATATGACAGAAATTGTCTAAAACGTATTGAATGAAAAAGGTGATGGCGACTTGGATTTATTGCGCTTTTGCTTGATGACTCAAGGCATCCGCCAACATGTTAAAGCGATGCTGATTTTTATCGTTTAGTGCTAGATTTTGCAGTTCATTGATGATTATGTCGGCTGTGACGCCCTTGTATTCGTATTGCCCACACTCATAGAGGCTTTGCAGCAAATTCAACGCGAAAGCAGGGACACCCGGAAACATAGTATATGCGCGATGAAAGCATTGCAGCGCTTTACTTTGTTGATTTTTTTGAAAATACGACATGCCTTGTTCATTTACCGACATTGCGCGGTTTTTTTCTATGCCCAGTGATTGTTCGGTGCTAGTAATTAGCTCGTTACTCACGATACTGTCTATATGATTGATTTGCGACATTAGCACTTCATCACACGATTCCAACAACTCATTTGCTTTGCCTTTTTCACCCAAGCCAAACCAGACTTTAACTGCATCAACTTTTGTGACGATGTTGGCGTCTTCAACGCGGTAAAGTTGCTCGTTGGCAAGCATGATTTTGTGGGCTTTTTGGGAATCGTCTTCGAGCAAATGCGCCAGCGCTAGCATATAGTCTTTTTGCATTTCGGCATGTCTGTCAAGAATATTGCGGCTCGCGCGACCAATGAGTTTTTTCGCTTCATTTACCTCGTCTTGCTTTTGATGGCGTTTAAGCACTTGGTCGGCGAGGTGTAAATGGTATCGGGCGAGTTCCATGGTGTAGTCGACCATACGCTCTCGTATACTCAGGTTACCTTGAATCTTGCGTTCGAGAAGCTTTATTGCAGCATCCGCTTTGCCTTGCATTTTGTAGCACATTGTTTTTAAGCGTGTAGCCTGAATGCTAAGTTCACTCTCTTTAATTTTGTCTAGCAAGGCTTCGGCTTTTTCGTAATTCTTTTTCCCCAATTCTACACTGGCAAGCCACTCGTAAGCTTTGTCTTTAGTTAAGCTTTGCTCGATTAAGCGATCAAGCATGTCTTGACAATGATTCCACTTGCCAATGAAAAACTCACTTTTTATCAAGCCCCAATGCGCCCACATGACATTTTGAGATTTGTTTAACACTTTACTGTATAGATCCGCGGCTTTTTCGTACTGCTGCGCCTGCAATAAAATACGTCCCTTGAGCTTTATAAAGTCAGAGCGAAAGCGCGCTTCGATTCCATTATCTAGTTTTTCGTCAATATAATCTAAAGCTAATTCGAAGGAGGCCTTATTAATGTATTCCAATACCGGTTTAGTTTGTTGACGCACTTTCATGTAGTGTTTGAACGACGATAACAAGTTACGAATTGTATAAGGCTTTATAATAATCAAGTCGGGATACATATCTAGAATCTGCCCAATAGTATTTGGCATAGAGTCTGATGTAATAAAGATGAGTCCAGTCGAAGGTTTTAATAGCTTGGTATCCCGCAGGCTTTGGATCCATTCAACGCCGTTTTTGTTTTGACCGAGGTGATAGTCAATAAAGATAGCGTCAAAGTCAGTAACGCGAAGCCCGTTTCGCAGTTCTTTACCATTGCTATAACTGGCGATATCAAAATTTTGAAGGCTCAGTAAATGGCTGCGTAAATTTGTTCTTGCGGTAGCATTGTCTTCTACGATTGCAATTTTAAGTGGGTGTAATTCGCGCAAAATGGTAGCTCAAACTGACTGTATATTTATTATCCTATACATGTGTTAGCGCCCAAAATTGCTTATCCTTTAGTGCTAAAGCGCTTTTTTTAGCGACTAAACAAGGTACTATAACCTGAACTCTGGATAAGCAATTCTGCAAACGCTTGAATTTTTTGTTCATTTGTCTAATCCACTATCCAGTAGTGGCCTAAAGCTCGATATCAAGGCGCTCAAGTGAAGGAATAACGAGTTATTTCAAGCTTGAGCAACGCAGAGTTCGGGATTTAGGGCGCTGCTGGACGGAGTTGCTTATCCCGAGTTCAGGTTATTATATTTTAAGTTCGAAACAGCGTAGTAGGTAAGTGTGAAAAACAAAGCATTGTTTTTGGATCGCGATGGCGTGATCAATGTGAATCATGGATATGTTTACCAACAACAAAACTTTGATTGGGTAGATGGCATTTTTACACTAATAAAACGGGCAAACAGGGCAAATTACAAGGTAATAGTCGTGACAAATCAGTCTGGTATTGGGCGTGGTTTTTACTCGGAATTGCAATTTCTTGCCTTAAGTGATTGGATGCGACATAAAGTGGCTAACAAGGGAGGGGTAATTGATGATGTGTTTTATTGCCCTCATCATCCGACAGAGTCTTTAGGCGAATACAAACTAAATTGCGATTGCCGAAAACCAAAGCCAGGGATGCTTTTTGCGGCTTCACAAAAGCACGACATTGATTTAAGCATGAGTATTATGATCGGAGATAAGCTCAGCGATATCAAGGCTGCAGAAGCTGCAAATCTTGCCACTGCTTATTTGTTTAAAGGTGGGAAGGTGAATGCAAATGCGACAAATCATCCTGATAGGCACTTTCAAAGCTTATCTATTCAGTCGTTTGAGCAAGTGAGTTTTCCGTAATTCCTGAAATACAAGCTATCACAACCTTTATATATCCTGTATGAGAGCAGATAACAGAATTGTCTTAGATGGGATGTTTTGCATCATTGTTGTGCAAATTTGCGCGATAATGCAGAGCATATTTCAAGCCATAAGGCTTTAATTTGCAAAGAGAATCGTAGATACCTAATAAAATTAAAATAAACTAAAATAATACTCGACAAAGTAAACCAATACCTATAATCTGCACACTAAGCTAGAAATAAGTCTCTAATTAATATCTACATTTCGGTGTTATTTTTACGTAACAAGACGTCCTGCAGTGTATTAAGTTTAAGTCTCCATTTTTAAGCATACATGGCCTTTATTGGCAAAATTTATTAACATTCAGGATATTTACTATGTCTACACCCGTAAAAGGAACCGTTAAGTGGTTCAACGAATCTAAAGGTTTCGGCTTCATCGAACAAGAGTCTGGCCCAGATGTATTTGCTCATTTCAGTGCTATAACAGGTTCAGGATTCAAAACCTTAGCCGAAGGCCAAGCGGTAGAGTTTACTATCACTGACGGTCAAAAAGGCCCTCAAGCAGAGAACATCGTCGCTCTATAAGCCGAACTGTTTTCAAAAAAGCAAGGTATAGAAATGTACCTTGCTTTTTTTGTATCTACATTTCGCTGCAACTTGCGCCATGTGCAAAGCAACTGTAGCAGCGGTGATGCTTCATGCTCACTCGTTGTTGTAAACTAGCGCGTAAGTCAGAACCAAAGCTGTATTCCTCATCGTCATCAACGAGAGTACAAGCGTAAATCTGCATTCTATTATCTTTTTTGACGATCATCTTTGAACTCGCACACATGTAATGCTTGCGTTGTTCTTGAGTTTGATAGCTAGTCATGCAGTTTTCAGTAATATGCGGCACTTCAGGCAAGGCCCCAGGCGTTAAAAAATCAGGAAACGCGACAATGTTTAATGAAGAGGGTAGGCCATTTAGGCTAAATAAGGCTTCAAAAGCGGCGTTGACCTGATCGATGTTTTCGTCTTTTGCTATATGTCTGGCGACGGATACTTTAAAGCCTAGGTTGTGCAGACGTCGCAAGCCAATCAATGCTTTTTTGAATTCCCCTTGTCCTCGTCCCATGTCATGCGTCTTTTCGTCCGCGGAATCCAGACTAATACGAAATGAAACAGGGTGTTTTGCATTTCTCAATATTTTTAGTTTTTCAAGCCTTTTAATCAGCGGGTCAGTGCCATTTGTTAGCACTAAACAGGGTCTGTGTTGAGCCGCATAAGAGAGGATGTCGATTATGTCTTTTACCAGCAGTGGTTCACCACCAGTAAAAGAAAAATGCTCTACGCCCAGTTCTAAGGCCTCATCAATGTAGGGTTTGACTTCCTCAAATTTAGGAGAGGCGAGTCGTTTGTCCTGTGGTGATGATCCCTCAAGACAAAAGTCACAAGAGAGATTGCACTTGGTGCCAGTATGAAACCACAACTCCTTTAAACCGTGGGGTTGAATGAATCCTGCCTTCTCTCCTGATGGGGTGTATTTCCAACGGCTGGAGCGTGTTGTATCGTCTTGCAAAGTTTTACAAGCTATATGGTTTTCCTTAGACAAAGACGACAATTTAGTTAACAACAGCCACCTCCTGTCATGCTTTGCGTTTTGCTCTCGTTAAACGGGATCAAATCACCACAATCCGCAAAAATACCGTAGTGGGTATCGAAATTACCAATAAACTCAAAATATTTGGAAAATCTTGTATCTTTTAGTATTCGCCAAGTATTACCACACACGGGAAAAACTTTTCCTTTATCAATACGATGGTGGCCATCCAGCACAAAACAGGCTTCGTGATGCGGAACACCGCCTTTATAGATGACGGCCTGACCGTAGTCTTCACAGTGCGTTTCTAAATCTGGTAGTTTGAATAAACGGTATGTCGCTGAGTAAAAATCTATATGTCCAATTTTATTTGCGACATTGTCATTGTTTATTTCTAAGCGCCGGTCCGTCACGATTCTTGGATCTAAAAATCCTACGCATTTGGCCAGTTGATGAAAATCATTCCAATACATAGCGCCACTCAAGCACTCACCATAGAGTTCTGGATCTTGCACTAAATGAGAAGGTACTCTGCGACTGGAGTAAACATCTGAAAAATACATTTCTCCCCCAGGTTTAAGTACGCGGTAGGCTTCTTTTAAGACACTGTTTTTATCGGGAGATAGATTAATCACACAATTGGAAACAATGATGTCAACACTGTTATCTGCTAAATCCAGTTCATTCAAGCGTTCAATATAGCCTAGTTTAAATTCTGTGTTGGCTTGTTTGTAGCCAAATCTTTTTCGATGATATTCGACATGTCTCTTGGCAACAGCTATTTGTTCCTCGGTCATATCAACACCAATCACTTTGCCAGACTCACCAACTAGTTGCGCGAGCGCATAGCAGTCTCTACCGGCTCCGCAGCCTAAATCCAAAATAACTTTGCCGTCTAGCGCCTCTGGCAGTACGAGGCCACATCCATAGTATTTAATTAGGACTTCGTCATGGATGTTTTTTAACGCGGTTTTGACGTATTCAGGCATAAATGCATCTGTGCAACATGCGTCAGTTTGCAGGTCGTGTGAACTTGATAGCACTTTGCCATAATAGTCTTTTACCACATCTTTAACTTGGTTTTCAGTCGTCGATTGCTTGTTGTTTTGCTGTGCTAGCATTTCAGTCTCAGGCATACTGCTTATTTTCCTTAATGTAGTTGAGAGCGTCTAATGTGGCGAGCAATTGTCGGCGTGCAGGGCGGCTGTCTTTTTCTAAGTCTTGATAAAGCTGATTGAGACTGATTTCTTCATCAATATCGTAGCTTGGTTTAACATAAGCTATCGCTCGGTTTGCTTCCCTATACGAGGCTGTATTACATAAATTTTGTTCGCAACAATTGGCAAGCGCATCGCATAAACGTGAGGTACTCCAAGGCAACGCTGATAGTGTTGGCCAAGGGATCGCATTTGCCATTAAACACACACCACCATCTTGTGCTCGGCTAAATACGTAATGCTTGCTCTGCAACTGGCGAATCGTTTGGTAGTAGTGATCGCCGTCTAGTACGGGGGCGTCCGTACCTATAAACACCAATGATTGGTGCCCTTCTTGCCGTAATTTTCGGTCAATATGATTGATTCGTTCGCCAAGGTTACCTTCAATTTGAGGCAACACTTGTAGTTTTCTATCCAGTAGTTGTTCTGCCCATGCCATGTCAGCATGGTTTGAAATTGTTAACACAAGGCGCCCCGGCCAGGCGAGCGCGTCCTCTAGTGCGCAGTTGAGTAGACCATTGGCGACTTTCAATGCGCTTTCTGCACCTAGGCTTGTTGCCAATCTGCTTTTACCTTGATTGAGTAAAGGACGCTTACAGAAAATAACCAGTGTAGGAAGCTCACCGTCTATCTCACTGAGCTTCATTTATTCGTCTCCTTCAGACTCTGGCAATAAGAGGCTGGTATCGTTTAGACGCCAGTCATAATCATATTTGATTGAGCCCTTGTAAGTGCTGAGGCGTTTCGCCAAATCTGGTGTGGCATGCTTTTGTAAATCTGTGAGCAAGTTTTCTTCACTGCCGCCAAAATCCGATACAAACCAGTTAAAAATACTCGATAGTATAAGTTTGTCTTCGGTGAAGTTAACCCCTCTGGGGTTATTGATGAAGCCTTTAGCTGATTCTGCTAAATGCGCATCCAAGGTGTCCGAAGTATAAGCTTGAGCGGATAAATCAGGGCAGCCAACACTGGCGCAGTTTACGCCGTAATGAATGCGATTATCGCTCCAAATTCTGCGTAAAATACCATGTTCAATATTGTTTAAGCTTAGCTCAACCCCGTTGATTGCAATGAGTTTGTCATCCCATGGACCAGAACCAACTAAGCCTTCACCCGTCTCTTTGATCGACTCGACTGGATACTCATCCAAGATAACTTTAATCGTGATCGCATTATACAAATTAATCCAATAAGCTTTTTGTTCGTCCTTTGCATAAGCTCTTGGATCTAAAGCGGCCATTTCATTGAGGTATGTGTCTAGCAGCTCATAGTCCTCATCACTCACACCACCGTAATCAAATAGATTAATACCAAGCTCTGGAGAAGGATGAACATACTTACTCAAAATTTGTTGCCATTTTAGATGCGAAATTTTGCTCGTGTTACTTTCGTTGCTTGCATCCCAGTACGTAAGTGGATCGGGATCCATCAATTTGTAGTACCCATAGCCTTTATAACCAACTAATAACACCAGTAGTACAAAAAATGCACTTGCCACCTTAAACAAGATTCGTTTATTTTTTTGATTGTTCTTCATTAGTTATATCACCGTATTGCTTGATGCTTGCCAGAGCCTACTTAATTGTTAGACTGCGCTAGACTGGCTTTTCTAAAGTCTCGTTGTTGCCACCTAAGTTTGGCTATCATCGAGAGTATCCCGATACCTGCGCCAATCGAGCCGCGGATCGTGCCGCTTATTTTCGACTTGCCAATCCTTACCTTAGAATTAACCGCCGTCTCTCTGACTATTAGACCGAGTTGAATAGCTTTTACTTGCATTTCCACTGTCCAACCAAACTTTTTATCTTGCATGTCGAGTTGTTTGAGTGAGTGCATTTTAATCGCTCTGAAAGGACCAAGATCAGTAATCGGGTGGTGCCACAAGAGCCGAATGAGTACGCTAGAAAGTGCATTGCCAAATCTCTGTAAGGGAGTCAATGCTCCTTTTTCGATATTACCCAATACGCGAGAGCCGATAACAAGGTCGGCTCCATCTATCACTCCCTGAAGGAGAGAGTGCGCTTGTGATATGTCGCAAGAGTCATCAGCATCGACAAACAATACAATGTCAGTATCAACGATTGCATCTATGGCAGTTAAGCAGGCAATGCCGTAACCGCCAATCACTTGCTTCACCACTGTTGCTCCGAGGCTTTCACAAACGGCGGCGGTGTCGTCGGTTGATCCATTGTCGCATACGATAATCTCATCTATCGTGGCTTTGTGTTGATGCCTCAAGGCTTTTAACTCGCTGACTACCTTACCAATTGCTTTTGCCTCATTGAGAGCTGGCATCACTACTGTGACTTTTTTGTCGAAGTACATATACGCGCCTTTTAAACTTTTGCTTTGTAAATGACTTCAGACATTTGAACTTTACTGGCTGCGAGTGAATCTTTACGTGCAATTTCGCCTGTTTTCTTATTGATTTCGCCGAAGCTCAACACGCCAGTAGGGCAGGTGCTGACACACGCGGAACAGCGAACGCATTGAGGATCTTCCATCGGCTTGCCCTTGTTTGCAAAGTTCATTACATCGATGCCTTGGTGACAAACACTGGTACATTGATTACAGCTAATACATTTGCTTTTTTCTGCAAAAATTCTGAATTTAGAAAAACGCGCATAAATATGCATGAGGGCGGCTAGTGGGCAGGCGAATCTGCACCAAGTTCTGCCCGAAAACTTAAAGTACAGGCCGACACCGAGTATGCCTCCAAGCAGCACATCCACTATCCATTTCCAAGCAAATGGATTAGTGAGTTGTCCATCTGAATTTTTACCTTCTAGCAAGAACACGAAACTATTATTCATCCACGAGTCAGGCCATATCCAGCCTGTAATGCGAATGACCAACATGATAAAAGCAACAAGCAAAATGGCTTGTCCTAGCATGTTTAACTTGTTCCAAAATGGGCCGTGCGGCATTTTATGACGTTGTTTATCACCCACCGTTTCAGCCAAAGCACCACAGGAGCAAATCCACCCGCAATATGCGCCCTTACCCCATTTGTAAACAAGCAATGGAATGATAACGAAAGTTTGGATGGCGCTAATAATTAACCAGCCCATAATAGGCGTAGGGGTAAACACGTTATATACGTTGAGTGGCCAAGCCAATATAAAGCCATAGGCGTGCCAGTATGCGCGAGGATGTCCCCACTCAGGCCATTGTTGCGCGGCGAGCTCTTGAGCGGAAATATAACTCGGGAACAAGCTATTTGCGATGCTTTGTCCTATGCCGCTATCAAATGCGCCATTGTAGCCCATCCAAGGTAAGAAGACCTCGGGTAGCAAAAATAGTGGAATGGCTTGTATAGAAAACAAAGTAATGGTTTGTACTTTTACATAGGGTGTATTGCGGTTTTTGATCCGCAGGTAACCAAAAATACCGATCGCCGAGGTATATACAAACGTGTAGTAAAAAGAACGGCTTTTCATTGAGTAGGCTATGGTGCTTATCAAGCTTGTGCGATCATCTATTTCACTCTGCCACCATTCTCCCAAACCTGATAACACAGAAGGCATGGTATTGGGAAACTGCGTTAAGCTCCATAAGCCATTTAAGAAGCCCCAGTTTTTCCAGTCGTAGACCCCAATAGCGAATAACATGAAAAAAGCAAATGCAATCCAGCCGAGTGCCGTGCCTTCGCCTTGTATTGCCATTTTACTTTTTCTGAAAAAGGCTAACGGCGCTTCTCTACCCAGCATTGTCAAGACGGCGTCATTTTTGACGACCACCTCGCTCCCTTGGTCGGGGACATAAAGCTGCACGCTATCATCGTTAATTTGTTTGACTTCACTTTTGGTCACAACATTAACAAGTTTGTCAGCTTCTGCTTGCTTAAGGCGATCTTGGTTCTCTGGTTTTGGTCTTGTAAACTCTGACTGACGATATGAAAGTGTGACATTTGCGCCTGCTTCTGCCACCGCTATTGCCGATTCTACTGCACTGTCACCACCACCGACGACTAAGACATCTTTACCTTTGTAGTCTGCTGGATCATGTAAGCGGTTTACTGCTTTAGACTCACCTTCTACACCCAGCTCTCGGTATTTTCCGGCGCGACCAATTGCGACCACCACACGATGCGCTTTAATTGCCTTGTCGTTTTCGAGATCTAAAGAGAGAGTGCTGCCGTGCTTAGCAATTTTGTTTACGACGCCTATTGTTGGCTCGATGCCAGATGCTCTTGCTTGCAGCATTAAGCTATCTAGAAGCTTTTCTTTGGTAGAAACATCTTGCTCAAACGACAATTCGCCTGCTGGCTTCATATCCGTTGGGTAAGTATAAATTGGTTTGCCTTTAGGGAAGTTCGCAATGGTTGAAAACGCTTTACTTGCTTCGATCAACACGTACTTTAGACCGGCTTTTTGTGCTTCTATTGCGGCAGAATATCCGCTTACGCCACCACCTATGATAGCAATATCGTATATATCTTCACTTGCGCTTCTTTTTTGAAAGCTGCTGTCCCGAGTGATGTCTGCTACCGCTTTCGCGCCGGAGTCAGCTGAAAATTTCAGCAGTGGAATACCGGTCAAATCGCCAACAACGTACACACCACTAAGAGAGCTTTTACCGTTTTCGTCAATAGCAGGTAAGGTTTCCGTTTTACCGTCGGGCCATTGACCGTGAAGCCAATGAGTATAGTTTTTAAGCAAGTTGACCATGGTTACAAGATTCCGTTGTGTTACAAGATAAATAAAGTTGGTCGAGAATAAGCCCTAAGACGAGCCCGACCGCAAGTAAATAATTCGTCCATTCGAGCGGTGCCCAAATGTGACAGCAGGCAAATTGATTCAGAACCAAATAAGATAATGGTAGTAGACTAAACCAAGCTGCTAGAAAAAAAGTGGGGCGCAAGGCAAATAAAGGTACTAGTACCATTAAATACCAAGGGAACACCACTGGACTGAGCAATAGTGGCACAATCAATATCCATTGTAACGCTGGGGTAACCGCTAACAAGGTATTTGATTCAGTTGAGGGGCTGTGTTTCCAAGTCCATATCACGTTAAGACAAAACGAAATAAAAAGTGTGGCCACTATAAACGCCAATAAATAGTATCCGCTTAATACCAGAGATAAGGCATCAAACAATGGCGCGGCATTTCTCCATTTTTCGAAAAATACGGGCGTACTACCAATCGCTTGCATACCCAAAGATAAAACAATCAAATACCCAGCCGCGACAGTAATCACTGCAGCCAGTGCAAACTTTAATGCGTGACTAAGCTTGTTCATTGAAAAAAACAAAGGAATAAGCAATAAAATAGGCATTAACTTACTCAATGCACCAAAAGCGATTGCCATTCCACTCAGTGCAAAGTTTTTACGCTGGTATGCCAGCAATGCCGCACTTACCACCAGGCTTGAAAAAGCGTCAATGTGCGCGCCTACTCCGGCTTCAAAAATCAATATTGGTGAAAAAGCAACGAGGGAAAAGTGCTTTAACTTGCCTATTCCTTTCAGTACGAGCATCATAATAACGACAGTTAAACTACTGGCAACAAACGAAAGAAACTTCCAAACTAACTCTGCATACTCAGAGCCACTCGCGGCAGATAGCGCGTACAAGCCAATGGCTGCCGGTGGATAGAGTGTCGGATACTTAGCATGCTCTTCGGGTGTCGGCCATGTTTGTCTGAGCGTCTCTAGTTCAGGGGCATTGTGATTGACTCGATATGGGTCATAACCGCTTAAGGCAACTTTACCGTCAAACATGTACCTGTCTACATCGTTTGAAGTGTAGGTGTCTACAGGTACTAAGAACAATCGAATGGCGATAGCAAAAATCAATAAAGTGACGTAATCACGCCAGCGATTAGATTGTGGGCCGAAGCGCCATACAATTATCATAGCAAGGCTGGCAGATATATATTGTGCAACGGTCATCCAACCCAAGCCTAGAGATTTTACTTGCGCCCAATTTGTGTTGGCTAGAGGAAAACTCGCCAATATCGACAACAATAAAACAGCCAGTGCAACAAGCGTTTTATTGTTTAAGTTTTGCAAAGGCTGTCGAATTGGCATTACGGCTTCCCTTACTGTTTAGACAACTTGATTTGCCCAACAAAACTCTGTTTTGCTGCACTAATAAAGCCACACATTAATAGAAATATAAAAGGAAGCAGTAACCAAAGTTCTTGTTGCACAGCCCAAGCAAAGACAATGCAATAAATGATCGCTAATGCCAGTTCGAAAAAGGCGCCTTTGGGCGGCACGGCTTGGTACAAGCTGAGTGCAAAATTTGATTTTTCAGGCTTGTTTTCGATGACGGGTACCGGCACATCGACTTTGCTCAATTCGCCACTTTTAGGGGTGCGAACAAACTCACTTTCTAAGCCTTGTAATGCTTCTACTGCGGCATTAGCATTGTTGAATGCGAGGCGAATGCCCATCACAATGAGCCGTGGAATATGAAGCAAAGCCCGCCAAGGCGAGTGATTGAGCGCTATCTGCCCAAAATACAAATAAACCAAGTGACCACCTGAGCTGAGTAATAGCAAGGGAACATCTAACCAGAGCATTTGTTCGGTTTGGTATTTTTCGCGTAACCATAAGCTAGGTAGTAAAAAGAATAGGGTGTCGACTAACATCACAAAATAAGCAAGGTTGTTAGACAAATGAAAACTTGCTTCAATCTTCATTTTTAAAGAAATAGGTGCGCGCCAAACGGTAACAAGCATCTTTTTCATAACTTGTATACCGCCTTTTGCCCAGCGATGTTGCTGGCTTTTAAATGCATTCATGTCAGCGGGTAATTCACCGTGGCAAACGACATCGTTTAAGTAGTGCATTTTCCAACCTTTTAGTTGGGCGCGGTAACTTAAATCCAAGTCTTCGGTGAGGGTGTCCGCAGACCAATGTCCTGCGTCAATAATTGTTTTTGTACGCCATATTCCAGCTGTACCATTAAAATTAAGTAGCATACCGCTGTTGCATCTAACCGTTTGCTCCAAGCTAAAGTGGGCATCTAACATCATAGCTTGAGTTTCTGTCATTTTACTATTATGACGATTTAAATGCTCCCAACGGTACTGCACCATACCGACTTTTTCATCGGTAAACTCGTGTATCGTGTCTAAAATAATGCTCGGGTGGGGAATAAAGTCTGCGTCAAAAATGGCAATAAACTCTCCCGTTGCTGTCTCCATTGCATTTTTTAGTGCACCTGCTTTGTAACCTTGTCGGTTGGTACGCGTGACGTGTTCAATATTGATGCCTTGTTTTTTATAATACTGCACGCGCGTAGCGGTGATACCGACTGTTTCGTCGGTCGAATCATCAACAATTTGAATTTGTAGTAATTCGCTCGGATAATCAAACGCACACACTGCATCAACAATCCTTTCGGCCACCATTCTTTCATTAAACAAAGGAATTTGTACCGTTACTTTAGGTAAAGTTTTAAATCGCGAGCTCACAACGGCACGTTTGTTTTTGTAATAAAACCAGCGAAGCACCATCGATAGACGGTGCATGCCAAAAAAACACAACATAATTAATAAACATAGATGGAGAGACATCAACACTGCTCCCCATAAAGGTAAATCACTAGAAAACACGCGTAATTCCTAATGAAAGTGTTTCACCTTGAAGGGCATTGTCACCATATATTTCATCTGTGTAGGTAAACTCAATACCCCATTTAGACTTGCTCTTACCTTGTTTAAAATTATAGCCTACAGTTAATTCTAGTTTTCCTAGGTCAAACTCGGGTACCAACGATAAATTTCCCACTGGTGCGTTAGGATCCGCATCCGCATTATTTGCACTCAATATACCATCTAGCTTGGTGCGGAAATATACCTGCTCAGTAATATCATAGCCGTATTCAATTAAGTAACGGTACTCGTCAGAGGGGGCATCGGCACGATAGCGATATCCTGCTTCCACTCCAAAATAGCCATATGGATACAAGCTTTTACCAATCAGTACTTTGAATTCTACGTCTTCTTGCCCATTACCTGTTGGTAGGGGATCATTTTCATCGTAAAGATAGGGAAGTTTAACTAAGAGGGATGTGGAGAGTACAAATGGATCCGCTTGCCATTGGTATTTTATACCAATCTCCAAGTCACTGAGACCACTGCCTGTTGTCGCGTTACCAGAAGCGTCAGTTTGTTCTAAGTCTTGGTGTGAAAGCGAACCAAAAATACCAAAGTTGTTGCCTAAGCCATACTCGCCATAAAAAGTAACTTGTGTACTGTCAAACTCACCAAAATCCGCGTTTTCGCCTTCAAATTCGTCTGCACTGTAACTGTTGTAGGATAATTTGTTGTAGCCATTTCCTTTTGCCGCCACCCATGCACCTGCATGGCTTAATTGGCTAATACTGGATAGGGCTAAGCAAACGCCGAGTGAGCAAAGTGATTTTGTATAGTTCATTTTTTTTAGCTTCATTGGTTTGGCAGTCATGAGATGTTCCGTTTATCAGTTGTTTAGGGTGTCGGTTTAAAAACTGTGTTATGCACTCTATACACAGCCAATTGATAGCGCAACATGCCCAAGTTCGAAGTGAAGAAATTTAAAATGTTTCTTGATAATTTCGTTAGAACTTCCGTTTTATTTTATAAAAACGCCGTTTTATTCACAGTATTGTGATAGTTACTTTTATTGTGATCGTCACTTTTGCGTGAAAGTTTCTAAATGTCTGATACTCCTGCTTAGCATGTTAGTATCTATATCAGTCAGTAATTCTTTTTGTTCGACGACATCGACAACCTTGTAACTGCCATCTCGAGATACTTCACTCAAGCGAGGGTAGTGCAAAATAACAAGGTTTTCGTCGTTAGTGCTGACTATCCAATTACGAGTTGGGGACTGTAATGCTTGCCCCGTAGAGTAACGATTCACATCGGCTAAACAGCCAAATTGACGTAAAACAGTAGGAGCGATATCCTCATTGGATGAGGCTTGCGATGTATCTGTAAAATTGGAATACAACATGAAATGTGCTTGGGAGTCTTGTTTTGCAATGACTAACAAGTTTGAATCACTTGCGTAGCGGCTAAGATCTATTGTTTTTAATTCATTTGCATTGAGTAAGCCAATAAACAGACCACTGTCACTTTTTTCAATGTCCGCAATAAAGTTGTTGAAATCATCTTGAATGTGCAAGCCTTTGCCATCAATGTCGGGGGAGTGCAAGTACACTTGATTGGGTACATTAAACGCATCTAACAAGTCAGTCATTACCGGCGGTACTGAACTTAATTCCGCCATGTTATTGGGGATGCCATATGTGAGCTTTCGTAAAAAAGCGTCACTGTTGTCTTCGTGGGTAACCAAATGATATTGGTTGCTCTCTATTTTGCTCAGTGCAGCATACTCAGCACTTTCTAATGAGGCTAAGACGATGACTTTCACACCAGAATTCACGCTGCAATATACTGGCTGAGGTGGGTAAACAAAGCCACTCCCAACTTGGTACTGCAGCTCTGCTTGCTGTTGTCGCATTTCGAGGTCGAGTAAGCCATATCTAGCCATTAGGGTTTTTGCCGTCGCAGGATACGACAAGGGGAACATGTTGTCTTGTTTTAAAACGGGTGTATATAAGCGAGCGTCCGCCCATACGTGAATACCGTGACTTGAGACAAAGCAGACGACCAAAAAGGCGGTAATGTACTGCGTATATTTGATATTTTTTAAGCGGGTAAGACGGTGATTAATAGCATTTGCTATGACCAGTTGGAGCATCAACCAAATGACAAAAAGTAGAATCAAATAAAACCATTGCAGCCAGCCAAATGCACTGGCTTGAACTTGTGTTTCGGAACGTATAAGCGCGGCAGAGCTAAAGCTAATGTGAAAGCCTGTTTTGTTGTAAATTAGCGCATCAAAAGCCAGTAAGGCGAGCCCAATAGCGGATACAGTTGAAGCCACTGCTCTTAGTATTCGTGTGTTAGTGAGTTGATAACAAAGCGGCAGTATAATAATCACAAAACACAAAAAAGTGATAAAACTGGTATGCCCGAGCCATGTTGTGATGAGGTATAAGAAGCTAATTGGCGTATCGGCAATAGGTGTAGAAAATAGATAGATCGATGCGATGCCAATAGCGATAAAAATATTGGCAAAAGCAAACCAATGCCCCCAACTTACATTCGCATTAATTTGCTTGCGACGCGGTGTTTCAGTATAAATCATTATTTAGACGACGTAGATTTTTTTAACACATGGCAGAATTTTTCTACCATAGCATCTCTGTCTTGTTCGTTCACCTGTTGCATAAATATTGTTGAAATAACATTGCCCAAAGCCATCAATGACAAATCTCTATCAGCATTGTTGCGTTCTAATGTAACAAATACTTCCTGCATCAAAAGTTCGAATTCTTCATTGGTATAGCGAGACTGAATTGGCATTAATAGTCCTGTTTTTTTAACGAAAACTCGTTACAATTAGTGAATTATTTTTGGCTGCTTTGCACTAGATTAAAATGATGGTCAGCCAGTTAAGCAATGACTGCGTTTCCTTTAAGTGTTGATAATCGCGAAACAAAGCCTGAACAATAGTATAAAGCTAGATAAGTCAATCACCAACTTTTGTTGTTTTCGTACACTATTTATGCGTAGTTGCATGTTATGCATAGTTGCTTGGTTGACATTCAAAAAATATATTCACTACATATAGGGCACCCTTTTTTCTATGAGTACCAATGTTGAGCAGTTCGTCGTCCATCGAATTTTATTGTCTGATGACGGTAAACTGCATTTTTTACCCCGCGGAAGCGTGTTTGACATCACCGATCATATTAGCCATTTAGCTGGGCAACTGCATACGACGTTTAACGCCAAACCTGGAAAAGGTGTAGGCGGGTTTGTTGAAGACACCCCAGAGTTTCGAGCACTACTTGACGATCGTATACAACAGAACATAGATTTTCACGAATTCAGTTTGCAAGCGGGCACACGACTGTTAGAGAGTATTGTCAATGAGGGAATGGTTGAAACGGGCTATGTCATATTCAGTCAGTATGAATATTTAGCTACACGATATTTGTTGATCGCCATGCTCGATACAAAGGAACATGTTGAAGTTAATCAGCACTTAGAAATTAGCCAAAGTCAGCATTTAGACTTAAGTAAAATGCAAATAGCGATACGAATTGACCTGACTGACTATGATGTTCAACCTGAGTTGAATCGTTACATTTCGTTTTTAAAGGGAAGAATGGGACGCAAGGTGTCTGATTTTTTCATGCAGTTTGTTGGTTGCGAGGAGCTTGTCGATATCAAACAACAAAACAAACGTTTAGTGCAACAAGTAGACGAATTTTTGGCTGTTGAGCAAATTGATCCTAGCGAAAAACATCAACATCGCGAAGCTCTCGCGCAATACTACAAGCAAAAAGTTGATCTGGGCGAAGATATTCAAATTGCAGAATTAAATGACGTACTACCTAAAAAGCAAGAGAGTGATTCGGGTTTTGCTTCGTATAACGCACAGCAACAAGAACCTCTAGAAGCCAGCTTTCAGGCTGACAGGAGTATGTTAAGTGCAATGAAAAAGTTTTCAGGTGCCGGAGGCGGAGTCAATATTAGTTTTGACCGAAAACTACTGGGTGAGCGAGTGCATTTTGATCTGCAGAACGACCGCATCACGATACAAGGCATACCGCCAAACCTAAAAGACCAATTATTGAAGGCAGATCAACAAGGAAATAACGAATGAAGCTGTTCGTGAACGATTTGACCATTATGGACTTTTCGTACCTTTGCCCAAAACGAGGCATGGTCGGCGAAAGTTGGATTGTCGACATCGTTTTGGATGGTGGCTTAAATGAAGAAAGTATGATTCAGGACTTTGGTATTGTAAAAAAACAGCTCAAAGGCCTTATCGATGAATATGTGGATCATAAGTTAGTCGTGCCAGCCGAATACTCAGGTTCAAAAATTGAAAATAGTGGTGCAGACGGAAGAGTTAACGTGTACTTCCAGTATGCCGAGGACAAATCTATCTATTTGTGTTGCCCACCAGAAGCTTATGCATTTGTTTACGCCGATAAAATTGATATGCAAAGCGTTATTTCTTATCTAAAAGATATTATTGCGACTCACTTGCCTGAAAATGTGCATGGTATCGACATTCTACTCAGAGAAGAACTCATTAACAGTCCGTACTATCATTATACCCACGGATTAAAAAAACATGAGGGCAATTGCCAGCGCATTGCACATGGGCATCGATCAAAAATTATGATTTTTAGGAATCATGAGAGAGATACCTTGTTAGAACAGCAATGGGCTGAGCGTTGGCGGGATATATACATTGGCACGACAGAGGATCTTGTGGGGGCAGATCAGCTTCTCAAGCGAGGTGCCTTGATTTCGGACAACACTCACCTTTGTTTTCAATATGAGTCATCTCAAGGGCGTTTCGAACTGGCTATGCCTAAGTCAGCATGCGATTTAATTGAATACGACTCCACCGTGGAATGTATTGCTCAGCATGTGTATGAAGTGTTAAAGCATGAAAACCCTGACAACATTCAAGTATGTGCTTTTGAAGGCGTCGGAAAAGGAGCCATCGTGTCAGACAATGAATAAGTCGACCTTTTTTTATTTATTGCTACTAAGTCTGGTATGTTTTGCAGTAACGCCGCGTGCCCTCGCAGAACAAGCTGTTCCCAAACTACAGGGCAAGTTAATGCAAGGAAGTTTGATCCGGGGCGAGACCAAGGCTGGCAGCAAAGTTTGGTTGAACGACAAAGTTATTCGAGTCTCTAGCGATGGATATTTTGTGATGGGCTTTGGTCGGGATGCAGCTTTGACACATACTCTTAGCTGGCAGCATCAACACATGCCTGCTCGTGACTCCATGCAGTTAGTTTTGCAAAAGCGAGAATATAAAATAGAGCGCATTGAGGGAGTACCGAGTAAATATGTGAGTCCACCAAAAGCGGTGTTAGATAGGATCAGACAAGAAAACACAGCCATTGCCAAGGCGCGAAAAACAAATAGTGAACTGCGAGATTTTTTATCTGAGCTTATTATGCCAGCTAAGGGGCGTATTTCAGGTGTTTACGGCAGCCAGCGCTTTTTTAATGGTGAGCCCAAACGTCCACATTACGGCTTAGATATTGCCAATAAGACTGGTGAGCCGGTGGTTGCGCCAATAGGCGGGGTGGTAAGTTTGGCTCACGACGACATGTACTATTCGGGCGGCACGCTTATCATTGACCATGGCTTTGGCGTGTCTTCCACATTTATTCATTTAGATAAAATACATGTAAAAGTTGGACAACGTGTAGAGCAGGGTGAACGTATTGCTGATATCGGCGCGACGGGGCGGGTAACGGGTTCACACCTAGACTGGCGCATTAATTGGTTTGGTACCCGTGTAGATCCTGCTTTACTTGTAGACTGATTTAAAATTAAAAATACATTTGGTCATTTTTGGTAATGCTCTTATTAATACTGAGTTCAAGCTCATCCCGAGGCTAGTGTATTAAGTGCAAGTCCTTTAGTGCAGCTCGCCCTTATGCGATGCCTAACCATTTAGCGAACATGCTCTGATCATTTATACTCAGGTAACAAGTGTCTTTTTCCGCCTCGATGACCGGTAGGGATAAACAAAGAAGACGGCCATCTCTGAGTATATGTATCTGTGCTTCCGTACCAACATCCATTGTATTTAGCTCTCTCATCAAGCTTTTGGCATTAACTTCTAAGCCGTTGAGGGCAATGATGTGATCGTTTAGCTGCAAACCTGCCAAACTAGCCGCTCGACCATCGAGTATCTGTGTGACTTTACAGCCTATTGTTTGGTCATTTAATAGTGCGCCAAAGTCTCGTGTTGATTCCCCCGAAGATTCTATACCACCTTTGTCATCGTTACCCGTACGTGAACGCAAATGCATACTTAAGCCAATGGTTTGTAGCAACTCGGACAAAGGCAAGTCTTGCGTTGTTTTACTGGTAAGATCGATAAATGCTGATAAATCCAGTCCCAAGGTATCTTGGCAGATAGTCTTGATGACCTCATCAGGTGTCCCAATATTTTTCGAGCCAAATTGATTCCATATGGCTTGCATGACGTGATCTAAATTATATTGTTGTTGACTCAGTTGCCTGATTTTTATGTCAATAGCTAAGGCGGCGATACCGCCTTTTAGATAGTAGCTGACAATGTGATTAACAGAATTGGCGTCTTGTTTATAAAATTTCGTCCAAGCATTAAAACTCGACTCTTCAATACTTTGTTTGTGGCGACCTGGATTGCGCAATAGGCGAGTAATATTTTGACCGACAATTTTGCAATATTCTTCAGGTGTGATCAGGCCTGTTCGCGCCAATGTTAAATCGTCATACAATGAGGTGAAACCTTCATATATCCATAATTGCGGTGAATACACCTCTTGGCTTAAATCGGGTGAAAGGTATACATCAGGCTTGTTTCTTTTTACGTGCCAAGTGTGGAATAGTTCGTGTGAACAAAGACTTAAAAAGTCTCGATAGCCTTCTTCCATGCCGTCGTTCTCATTTGGCTTGGGTAAAGCATCATAAGCATACTGCAAAATAGTTGACGCGGTGTGCTCTAAACCACCAAAACCATTTTTGCACAATAAGGTTATGAACCAGTATTCTGATACCGGAATTTCGCTAAAAAGCGATATATGGTGTTTGCAAATCGGCTGCAAGTCTTTGCAAATTCGCGCCAGATTTAGCTTATGGTTGCCAGTAAAGACAGCATGAAAAGTGACGCCATCAAGTTCAAACGACGCGCGAGTAAACTGACCAATGACAACAGGATGATCGACCATCGTCAAATAGTCCGAACACAAAAAGTGGCGCGTTTGTGCCGTGGTATTGCTGTTATCTACACATGGCATTGAGGTGATAATTTCTATGGCGTTAGCCAACTTTTCCCAAGACTTAAGATGCGATTTATCTACACAAACATGATGCTCAGTATGCTCAAATTCCACCACTTTCAGAAATACACTCGTGCCATTAAAAAAAGCATATTCATCATTGATATAAGCGGCTCTAACAGATAAATCAAAAGCAAAGACTTGGTAGTCAAGTTGAATGTCGCCAAGAGGTAGTCCACGGGATTGCTGAACTCGCCATGTTTGCTTGTCAAGTTGAGTAACAATGACTTCTTTGTTTGCGCAATTGAGGCCTATCAGGTTTTTTGCAAAATCGCGGATCATATAACTACCGGGTATCCAAGAGGGAAGTGACAGTGTGACAGTATGTCGGTCACCCGCTGACACTACCATTGACACTGCAAATAAATGCTCTGAGATACTTAAAGGGGTAATTCGATATTTGATCATATATAGCAAAGACTGAAAAATTTTGGCAATACTACCAATGTATTTGAAAAGAGGGAAGGCGAGACGCCTTCAGTTCACGGTGGTTTTATCCTTGGAAGTTCCCCTGCCTCGTCTGTCGCAAAATTTATTTTTCATGGATGAAAAATCAAAGCGTATATGGATATACTCGCAGCGGTTTTGCGACAGACGAGGCAGGGGAACTTCCAAGGATAAAACCACCGTGATAAACAGAAAGTTCTCATAAAGGTGGTGGGCTCTAGCGACATAAAACTTAAGCTTTTCAATGACCAATTAAAACAACTTGTCTTACCAGTAGCTTGCTTGTAACATTAATGTAAAAAGAGCAGGGGAGTCAGGCAAATGAGAGAAGTCGACAGATTAATCAAACATTATGGCGAAAGCCATCAAAATAAAACCAATGTGTTGATTCATGCGATAGCGGTACCTAGTATTTACTTTGTAACGATTGGTCTGATTTGGTCTATACCTGTCCCCGCTTTTATTGCGCAATTTAATATCACTTGGGCGCACATTCTGGTGGTACCCACGTTAATGTATTACTTTAAGTTATCCGGCGCGATGGGAGCGGCAATGACGCTATTGACCATTGGCGTATTTGTCGGGCTTTCTGCCTTGGCGACGGTTGGAATAAACGTGCTTTATTTTTGTCTAGCGTTGTTTGTCGCTATGTGGATATTGCAATTTGTTGGTCATAAGATTGAAGGCAAAAAGCCCTCCTTTTTTGAAGACCTCCGCTACCTATTGGTTGGCCTAATGTGGTGGTGGGTGCATTGGTTTAAACGGGTTAATATTCAGTATTGAAAATTTAGGGGGGCATACCCCCATTCACCCCAACAGGCTTATTTCATCTCTTATTTGCATAGAATACGAGTTCAGTTCTTTTCGTTCTATGCTCACGTCATTGAGTGGAACGGCGGCTGGTAAACGGTGATTGATGGCTGACATCATGCCTTTTTGACCTTGTTTAATTATTTCAACCGCATAAGTGCCGAGTTTTGTGGCTAGTAGCCTATCTTGCCAAACGGGTGAGCCACCTCGTTGTACATGGCCTAGCGTTAGAATTCTCACGTCGACACCCGATTCAGCTTGCAATGAGTCCGCCAGTACGTTCAAGCCTCCCGGCCACAGGTTTTCGGTTACCACAATAATGTGGCTTTTGTTCGCTCTGTTTTTTCTGCGTTTGTCGAGTTTATCGAGAATTTTAACCAGCTCTTCAGCTGCAGTAGTAAAGGTTTCTGGCAATAGTACGTGGTCGGCACCCGCTGATATCGCTGAGTTTAACGCAATAAAGCCTGCTTCTCTTCCCATTACATCTACAACAAAAATGCGCTCGAAAGCCTCTGCGGTATCTCGTACCTTGTCCAGACTTTCTACCGCAGTTTGAATGGCGGTATGATAGCCAACCGTATAATCTGTGCCTGCAACGTCATTATCAATGGTGCCTGGCACACCCACTATCGGTTTGTCCCAAATTGACTGAAGCCGTTCAGCGCCTTTAAATGAGCCATCTCCGCCGACTACAACCAAGCCATCGACGCCGGCGTCATTTAGATGTTGTGCTGCAATGTGCAGCTGATCCGTTTGTTTAAATTTTTCGCATCTGGCGCTATGCAACACCGTACCGCCTCGCTGCAGCAGATTACGCACGGCATAGGGATCTAAATGTATGTATTCTTGCTTCAGTAAGCCGTTGTAGCCATATTTATAACCAATAACCTCTGCACCTGCACCAATGGCCGCGAGACTGACGGCTCTTATACAGGCATTCATACCGGGAGCATCACCTCCTGAAGTCAGTACGGCAATTTTTTTGATAGCCATATACATCCCTTTTACTTTATTCTGTCGTAAACAACAAATAACAATTTATGTGTTAGGTCTGTCGACCTTTGCTGTATGTGTTTTGTTCAATTATAGCCTATCTGTTCTTTGTTGCAGCCTTTTGACTCAACACTAAAATGAACACAACCAACATAAATTTAATTTAGCAGAGCTCAATATCTGAAGGAAAGTAATCCAGATGAAAAAAATACTTGCCGTGCTTTTTTCTGTGTTCATATTAGCGGGGTGCTCGACCACCTTCGCTTACAAGAATATTGATTGGCTGATCTATTGGTATTTGGATGATTTTATTGATTTCACTGATGAACAAGAAGAGACATTTGATACGTATTTGCAAAAGTGGTTAGCGTGGCATAAAGCAAATGAGATGCCCAAATACTTGGCGCATATAAATCAACTTGTCGATGAAATTAGTACAAAGCAGTTGAGTATTGCACGGATGGAATATCACCGACAAAAAACACGTGAGCACTGGGAAAGAGCCCGCGATTATATTGCACCAGATCTAGTCGAATTAGCGCCTATGCTCAGTGATAAGCAAATTGAAGACATGTTTACAGCGTTTGAAAAAGAGTTAAAAGACGAAGAAAAAGATTATAAAAAATTACGTGATAAGCCCCCAGAAAAACGTAAAAAAGATTGGGTCAAAAAATACAAAAAGCGAATCAGTAAGTGGCTTGGCTCATTAACTGAGGAACAAAAAAACTACATTGAGAACAGTTATGACAGCATTTTGCCTTCTAGGCAGTTGTGGATTGACTACAATCGACGCTACCAAGGTGAGTTGAAGAAGACATTTGAAGAACAAGCCGACAAGATGGTTTTTAGTGAGCGACTGCATGCCTTGTTAGTTGAACCTGAAGTATATCGCTCTGAAGCTTTGAATCAGGCTTTTGAACGAAATTCACAAGCAAATATGGTGATGTTGCAAACCTTGTTAGTACTGTCAACTGATAAGCAGCAAAAAAGACTCGTAAACGAAATCGATGACTACAGGCAAGATTTAATCGATCTTATGGCTTGGTCTCGCGATTAGATTTCGACACACGGTAAACCTGACAACAAGGGAATAACTTGAACAAAGCAGTACAAGGTTTTTTGCTGGCAAGCACAACGGCATTGATGTGGGGTGTGCTGCCTGTTTTTCTTAAGTTTCTACTCAGTGCTTTGGATGCATATACCGTTACCGCTGTACGGTTCGTTTTTGCGTTTGGCTTTGTATCGGTTGGGGTCGTGTTTTGTCGGGATGTTCCTCGTTTAAAGCAGGCTAAACCCATAGTGTGGTACCTGCTAGTCTTGAGTACCTTGTTTTTATTGCTGAATTATGTGACGAATGTTATTGCTTTGGAATACATTAGCCCTGCAACGGTACAGCTTATTCTGCAGCTTGCACCTTTTATTTTGCTGGTTGGTGGAGTCGTGTTTTACAAGGAGCACTTTAGTGCTTGGCAAATGTTTGGCGCAGTGCTTTTACTAGTTGGACTACTATTATTTTTCAATCAACGTATTCCAGTTATTTTGTCATCTAGCCTAGAGTCAATAGAAGGGGTGTTTATTGTTGTGTTGTCAGCGACAGCATGGGCGCTGTATGCCCTTGCGCAAAAACGTTTGTTGATTGCATTTACTAGCCGACAACTAACATTTTTGATTTATCTTATTGGTGCTGTGTTGCTGACGCCCTTGAGTACCTTTTCAAGTTTGCAAAATTTGTCGTATTGGCAATGGTGGGTGCTCTTGTTTTGTTGTGTGAATACCATTGTTGGATATGGTGCTTTTACACGTGCCATGCATATATGGGAAGCATCAAAAGTGAGTGCAATAGTAGCCGTAGCGCCGGTATTTACGTATTTTGCAAATAAACTCGCCATAGTAATCGCGCCGGATGTTTACTTTGACGCTGAAATGGATTTACTTGCCTATTTTGGCGCTGGTATGATTATTTTAGGAGCTATTATTGCTAGTATAGGAAAGCGTCACGGCGCTTGAACTTTACGGCATTTTTTTTCGGTATATATCCGCCACCGCTAGTCCCCAACAGTGGAAAACACTTCCTCTTTCATTTCTTCGTATTTTTTTAAATGGGTGTTTTTAAGTGGCATGTTTTTTACAAAGCGATGTATGTCTTTTGCATCTTTTATTAGGTTTGGATCTGGCTTCTTACTGGCTTTTATCAATTTAACCAAGCATTGCAGCAAGTTGAGGTTAACACCGATATTAAGGGGGGCGACTTTTTTCGCCAACTGAAACTCTTCAAATGCATCGTGAAAGTTTCCGTTGCTGTATAGCGCAATGCCTTTTTTGGTATGCTCAACGTATTTATTTCTGGATGTTTCTGCGCTACTTTGCTCTGTTTCCATTAAATAGCGAATGGCGCTATCGATTTTGTTTGGATTTTGTTTTAAGAGTTTGACAAGTTTGTTGGCCTCTTCAAAGTCTCCCATATCAAACATAAGTTTAAGACTATCTGCTGCCATGGATACAGGGTATTCAGTAAATTCCTTTTCGATTTTGATTTGTGCTTCTTCCAAAATTCGCTTAGCTTCGGTTTGCTTACCGTCTAGATATTGCATGCGGGCTACAACAATTTGCTCGAAAATCTTAAAATCAAAATCTTCTCGTTTGCTTGATACCAATTCATCGTGCTGCAGGCGCTGCATTGTTAGTAGGGTTTCTTGAATTTGGCGATTTTTTATTTTTTTGTCTGGTGCATTCTCTGCAAAGTCGAGAATACTTCTTACGTAACCACATAAGTGGTTAACATTTTTATGTACTGAGCGGCGTGATAAGTCGTAGATGGCTTTTGCGCTATCCATGGCGATTTCGTAATCACCGTTTTCTCTGGCAATTTCACAAACACTGAAATGTCTTTCGATGGAAAATGGGGAAAGGCTCAACGCATCTTGAATGTATTTCAGCGCTTCGGGTTTTTTATCGAGTAATAAATACGCTTCGGCAACGATGTCATAGGCTTCGACACTATTGGCTGAATTATCAATCACTTTTTTGCCAAGCTCGATTGCTTTTTCGTAGTTTTGCATCAACAGCTGTGTTTTCGCCATAGCGCAAGCGGCCCAGTGCATCGGGCGCTCATCTAGGATTTTTTGCAATAGTTTATTGGCTGCTTGGTAGTTTTTCGTTTTCCAATACAAATTAACGAGTAGTTTTAAGCAGTGAGAGGTGTATCGAGGTTCAACTTCTAAAAAATGCTTGCAGTTTTCTATTGCTAGGTCGAATTTTTCGTAATCTATTTGACTGTACAAAGACGCTAAAGTGACACGCCTAGCAGTTGCCCGTGTAATACGTGCATTAAGCTGCGCTTGGGAAAAGGGTTTTATGAGGTAGTCGTCGGGTTGTTTTTCTATGGAGCCTAAAACCATGCTTTTGGCACTGTCACCGCTAATCATGATAAAAACAGTAGAAGGTTTTACCAAGCGGCGTTTTCTTATCTCTTCTAAGAGCTCAAAGCCATTTTTGCGGTTATTTCCTAAGTGGAGATCACAAATGATTATGTCGTATCGTGTGTTTTTACAGGCTTTCAAACCACCTTCTGCGGTCAGTTCAGTCGTCACGCGTTTGGCTCCAAGGTTACTAAGTAAGCCTTTGAGTAATAAAAGAAAAGGTCGTCTATCTTCAACCAGAAGGCAACGTTTATCTGAATAATCCAGTTTTTCCATTGAACTTAATTTTCGCTCGATTTAGGGAAGAGGCGCGGCATTGCGCTTTTGTTTAGTAGCTAATGTATATATCGTTCCAAATTGTGTTCCCTTGAGTATTGGTGGTAAAGGCCGATAACAAAATACATGGCGATGTTTAGGGCATGCCATGTATAGTAACTAGACGCACACGCCGTGCGTATAAAATAACTCAAATTGATAGGCAAAACTTGCTCATGCCGCAATTCATTTCACTCGACAATTTTATTGAACATCAAACATCGCTCAATAAGCATTTGGGCGAAGTGGGCGATGCAAATACAGCCACTTTGGGTTTGTTTGCTGGTATTTTGCAAGATGCGTTGGTGAGAGAGCATATTGCGTTAGAGGACACTGATGTGTTTTCAGATGTGACTAGTCAAAGGAGTACTGGCTATTACACACCGTATAAGCTTGCCGCTGACCCCACAACGTATGCGCAACAACAAGCACTTAATGAGCTTTTGGATAAAAAGCAAGTAGCCAGCTTTACACTCGCAAATGCCTTATGGTCAGACATTTTATCCATTCACAACAATGCTAATAAGATTGAAGATGAAGTGGTTCACAATGCTTCACACCATGCTCAAAATCGACTAGCGCACGGCGAAGATGCCGACTTAGGTGAGGGTATGACTGCCGACCCACTTCAACTCTATGAAATACTGCAAGCACTAAAACTTAAAAAAATGGATTGATATACATCAAGTTTTCATTTGCTTTTCTCGCTTTGTAAAAGGCTTTGTGCTAGATTGCGCGCCGCAGTTTTGCATTGGTTTTACGTTCCAACAAGCAAAGGATCAAAGATGAAAAATTACCTTGTATGCGCGATGTACAAATTTGTTGCGCTCGACAATTACAAAGATATCCGTAAACCGCTATGTGAGTTTATGGAAAAAAACAACATAAAAGGCACCTTGCTCCTAGCCCTTGAGGGTATCAATGGCACGGTCTCCGGCACCCGAGAAAATATTCAGAGCTTACTCGATTACTTGAATGCTGACAGTCGCATCAATCCAATTTCACACAAATTTTCTTGGCATGATGAACAGCCGTTTTATCGAACAAAAGTTAAGTTAAAGAAAGAAATTGTGACGATGGGTGTAGAAGGTATTGATCCCAAAAGAACGGTCGGCACCTATGTAAAACCCCAAGATTGGAATGCCTTGATTTCTGATCCCGAGGTAGTAGTCGTTGATACGCGCAATGACTACGAAATAGAAATCGGTACCTTCAAACATGCTATTAACCCCAATACGGCGTCTTTTCGTGAGTTTCCTGAATACGTAGAAAACACGCTCGACCCTGAAAAGCACAAAAAAGTGGCGATGTTTTGTACAGGGGGAATTCGTTGTGAAAAATCCACGGCTTTTCTAAAAGAAAAAGGCTTTGATGAGGTTTATCACTTGGAAGGGGGGATTTTGCAGTATCTGGAAGATGTACCAAAAGAAGAATCCTTGTGGGAAGGCGATTGTTTCGTATTCGATAACCGAGTGGCAGTCAACCATGACTTAGAGAAGAGTCACTACGACCAGTGTTACGGCTGCCGACTACCGATAACAGAAGAAGATAAACAAAGCCCTCAGTATGAGAAAGGGGTCAGTTGTCCTAAGTGCTTTGGGACACACACAGATGAACAATTAGCGCGATTTAGAGAGCGCGAGAAACAAGTTAACCTTGCTAAAAAACGAGATGAAGAACACGTCGGCACAGGCGCACGCGATGTTATGTTGCAAAAGCGCCAAGCAAAGGCAGAAGAACAGCGACAACGTGCATTATCAAATAGGTAATGCCTTTGGGTTATACATGGAAGTTCATCCTCTATTACCGCAAAACCGCTGCGAGTATATCCATTGCGGCTTTTAGCTAGACACTGGCTTGTGTATCAGAGTAAACTTAAGACTTAGAGTATAGTTGGGGAATGCGCTAATGAGCGAGACAAGTACCGAAAACAAATTAAGCCAAGAGCAAATCGCTTCAATTCGCAAAGACTTTGATTTTTTTGACCAAGACAAAAATGGTCAAATTGATTTAAAAGAGTTTGTCGAATTACTGACAATATTGTCACCAAAGACAAAAGCCAGTCATGTTGAAGAAGGCTTTAATTTGATTGATGGTAACAGTGACGGTTACATTGATTTTGAAGAGTTTCTTACTTGGTGGAATGAGTGCTGGTGGGAGTACTAAGCCACGCACGGTGTCACTCGTGGGGTAATAGATGAAGCTAGCCGCAGCTCAGCTTCAGTCAAAATCAGGAGATATTCAAGGGAATATCTCTAAGCACATCAAGTTAACTAAGGTTGCGGTGGAGCACAACTGTGATTTAATATTTTTCCCAGAACTCTCTCTTTCTAACTACGAAGCGGAAAACGCGTGCGATTCAGCAATATCTGTTGACGACCAAAACCTGCAAGTTTTCCAAACCTTGAGTGATGAAAACAACATCATTATTTGTCTAGGTATACCTGTTAAAAAAGACAAGGCCTTGCAAATTGGACAAGTCATCTTTCAACCCCAACAAGCACGTAGTTTGTATGCCAAGCAAATCTTACATGAAGATGAGCTGCCTTATTTTGTCGCAGGTGAGCAATCAGTTTACATTGGGTGCGACAACAATATTCTCGCCCCTGCTATTTGCTACGAATCAATGCTAATGCCTCATGTTGAACAAGCTGTGTCTGCCGACGCTAATTTTTATCTTGCAAGCGTTGCAAAGAACAAGGAGGGCGTCGAACGAGGGTATGTGCATTATGCAAAGATTGCAAAGCAATTTGGCATTACTGTAATGATGTCAAATGGTCTTGGTCCTGCTGATAACTTTGTGTCTTTCGGTTGCAGTGCAATATGGGATGAGCAAGGTAATTGTTTAGCCTCTCTTGATGAAAAACAATCGGGTATAGTGGTATTTGATAAAGCAAACAATACCGCCTATTCAACATCTATAGATTTATGAAAATAGCACTGATTTCTGATATTCATAGCAACGTGTATGCCTTAGATGCCGTTATCAAGGATATAGAAAGGCGAGGGGTGGATGTTTGTGCAAACCTTGGTGATATTTTGTATGGGCCGATTGCGCCAAAGCAAACGTTTGAATTATTGATGCAACACGATTTTGTGACAATATCGGGCAATCAAGATCGGCAAATATATGAGTCTACGCAAGACGAAATCGCCTCCAATCCTACCATGCAGTTTATTCTTGATGATTTGGAAAAAGACGCGATCACATGGCTAAAATCACTGCCTTTTGATAAACAGCTGACTGAAGATGTGTATTTGTGTCATGGCAGTCCACAAAGTGATTTGATTTATTTCTTGGAGAATGTTGAGTCAGGTCGGCCGCGCATTCGTGAAGACAAAGATATAGTGTACTTGTCGGGTGGACAAAACTCCAAGGTGATTTGTTGTGGTCATACCCATATTCCGCGCGCTATTTACTTGAGTACAAAACAGTGGATCGTTAATCCTGGAAGTGTCGGCTTGCAGGCCTACACGGATGATTTACCTTATAAACATGCAATGGAAAATTTTAACCCTTTTGCGTCCTATGCGCTTATTGAAAAAAACGACAATGCTGCTTGGTTTATCGAGCACATAAGGGTTCCCTATGATATTGACCGTGCTGCAGCAGAGTGTGCTGCTCGAAAACGAAGCGATTGGGCGCATTACATCACTACTGGGCGGATTCCTAGCGACTTTTAATGATCGTGTTTATCCGAGCCCTGTTACTTTGTTTTGGGGCTTTACTAGGCTAAATCCGAACTCTGCAGAATTTACCGTTGACAAATATGTTCTTTAATCTACACTATAAATGACGAATCGTCATTATTGGGTTTTTTTGTTTGAAGCGATTTATAAGAGTGATTAAGAATTAGATGTCACCTCGTGTGTTAGATGAACAAAGTCTGCTAGCTCGGGAGCAGATGATTATTGAGGCTGCGTTAAATATTATTGAACGTGAGGGTGTAGAGAATTTCACTATGGACAAAGTAGTGGCGTCAGTGCCGTTTTCCAAAGGTACGGTATATAAACACTTTAATGGCAAAGAAGATGTCATCCTAGCGATCAATAATCAATCACTTGTCATTCTGTGTGATTTTTTTGCTCGAGCGGCAAAATACGAGGGTTCGCCTAGAGAAAGGATGTTGTTGGTGAATTTTTCTTATTTGATGTATTCCCTATTACATCCTGTTTTGTTTACGGTGGAGTTGTGCGCGAGGAGCCCAAGTGTTTTGGAAAGATGCGCTCAGACGCGGATTGATACATTTGAAGCTAAGCAAACAACTCTTTTACTAATTATAGGCGGTATCATTCAAGAAGCGGTGGACAAGCAGCATTTTAAGATGCCTGAAACGATGGGTGTGGAACAGGTATGTTTTTCAAATTGGTCCATGGCTTACGGTATCATTTCGCTATTGAGTCAACAGGATGAGAAATGTGATGTTCGCGCCGGTTTGAAAGTAGAGAGAGAGCTGTTTAACAACAACAATTTTCTGTTAGATGGTATGCAATGGCTGCCTTTGAGTGGTGACCGAGACTACAAGAAAGAGGTAGTCAAAGCATTGGAAACGATATTCCCAGAGGAATTAGCAAAATTGGCGCAAGCTGGCCTTCGCTTAGATTTATAGACGTATCCTCTTACATGTTGGTGATCTTCGGTTTGCAATCGCCAATGAACTGAACGGCTCAATGAGTCGTTTTTAAAATACTTATAATGACGAAACGTCAATAATGTCAAGGGATCGAATTATGGTTAATCAACTATCTGATTTTGTAAACAAGCACCCTTTGTGGGTCATTGCTTTTAGTATTGTGTTTGCTTTTTTGGCTGCGATGGGTGCGCAAAATTTAGTATTCAAGGGCGATTATCGTGTGTTTTTTGGTGAAAACAATCCAGAATTACTGGCCTTTGAGGCAATGCAAAATGTATACAGCAAAACGGACAATGTGGCGTTTGTGGTTGCACCTAAAGACGGAAATGTATTCTCAGCTGAGCACTTAGCCTCGCTCAAATCACTGACAAAAGCGAGTTGGCAAATTCCTTACTCAACGCGAGTCGATTCGGTAACAAATTTTCAGCATACTTATGCTGAAGAAGATGACATGATTGTCGAAAAATTAGTTGAAAGCACGGCTAATCTCAATGAGCTTGCGCTCGCAAAGATCAAAGATATCGCGGTAAACGAGCCATTCTTGGTTAATAAGACGGTTTCTCCTACGGGGCATGTGTCGGTTGTCAATGTAACCGTTCAGCTTCCCGGTGTGGATATTGGTAAAGAAGTGCCAGAAGTGGCAGAAAGTGCGCGACAAATAAAAGCGACTTATTTAAGCGAATACCCTAATGCGGATGTATATTTGGCCGGAATGGTCATGATGAATACCTCGTTTACTGAAGCGGCCTTAAATGACAGTGCGACACTAGTACCGCTTATGTTTTTAATCGTTGTGGTCACCATTGGCGTGTTGCTACGTACGATATCTGGAACGATCGCGACAGTAGTGATTATTATACTCAGCATTGCGGTTGCAATGGGACTTGCCGGTTGGTCTGGTATGTATTTAACAGGCCCATCTTCTTCTGCGCCTACCATGATATTGACCTTAGCCGTTGCTGACTGCATCCATATTTTGACCTCTATGTTTTACGAAATGCGAAAAGGTGCGACAAAACAAGATGCAATCAAACGCAGCTTAGCATTAAATTTTCAACCTATATTTTTAACAAGTTTGACGACCGCTATTGGCTTTTTGAGCATGAATTTTTCTGATTCGCCCCCTTTTCATGATCTGGGAAATTTGGTTGCGCTCGGGGTAATGCTGGCCTTTGTCTTTTCTATCACTCTTTTTCCTGCCATGCTGCGTGTATTACCAATCAGGGTGAAAGTTGACGAAGAGGGCAAAATCAATCAAATGCATAAATTGTCGAGTTTTGTTGTCTCGAACAGGAAGCTACTCTTGCCCAGTATGGCTGCTATTATTATGGCGAGCTCGGTGTTCCTTCCTAAGAATGAATTAAACGACGACTTCGTCAAATATTTCGATGAAACAGTGGCATTTCGCACTGCGGCTGACTATATGCAAGGAAATATTTCAGGTATGGCGCTAATAGAAGTGTCCGTCGAGTCTGGCGAAAGCAGTGGTATAAATAGTCCATTATACTTACAAACGGTGGCTGATTTTGCTGAGTGGTTACGAAACATTGAATCAGTTGATCACGTCAATACCATAACCGATACACTGAAGCGCTTGAACAAAAACATGCATGCGGATGATGAAAACTATTATACCTTACCAAACGACCAAGCCTTATCCGCACAATATTTACTGCTTTATGAAATGTCCTTACCTTATGGCTTAGACTTAAATAATCAATTAAATGTAGATAAGTCGGCGTCAAAAATATCAGTAACATTGCAAAACATCACTAGCAATGAAATGTTGGCACTTGAGCAAGCAATTAATCAATGGTTTGTTGAAAATGGCAATGGCTACACTGCTGTTGTTGCGAGCCCAAGTGTAATGTTCTCTCATATTGGTCAGCGCAGTATTTATAGTATGCTTGTGGGCACAAGTTTGGCTCTACTGCTGATCTCATTGATGCTGGGTATCGCTTTAAAGAGTTGGCGGTATGGGTTGATTAGTCTCGTGCCCAATCTTGTACCTGCAGCGGTTGGTTTTGGTATGTGGGGACTTTTCCATGGCTATGTTGGCCTAGGATTGTCAGTGGTTGTGGGGATGACTTTAGGTATTGTAGTGGATGATACGGTACACTTTTTAAGTAAATATCTCAGAGCTAAAAGAGAAAAGTCACTGGATGCTATTGATGCAGTGCACTATGCCTTTGACAATGTTGGAAGAGCATTGATTGTTACGACGTTTGTACTGGCGGCAGGGTTTGCAGTACTGGCGCAGTCGAGTTTTGTGATGAACGCCGATATGGGGCTACTCACTGCGATGACGATTATTATTGCCTTAGTTGTAGATTTTTTCTTTTTGCCACCACTGTTGATTTGGCTGGACAACAAAGGCAAACCAAACCAATCTCAGGCAAGTGAACAAGTCTCAGTTGCTAAACAAATTTGAATTTTGAATAAGGAATCGTGCGATGAAATTGAATAAAAAGGTGTCAATGGCAGCGCTTTGGAACACCTGCACAAGTGCTATGTTAGCTATTATTACGCTTGGATCAGCTGCTATGGTAAGTGCTGAAACTCCAGAAGAAAAGGGCTTGCGCATAGCCATTGAAGCTAAAAACCGAGATCGTGGTTGGCAGGATAGCTACGCTGATATGCGCATGGTATTGCGCAATAAACAAGGTGAAGAAAGCGAGCGAGAAATCGTATCAAAAACGCTTGAACAAGAAAACGATGGTGATAAAGGCTTAACCATTTTTAACAAACCCAAAGATGTTAAAGGCACGGCATTTTTAAGTTTTTCCCACCCAATTGGACCCGATGATCAATGGTTATACTTACCAGCTCTAAAGCGCGTAAAGCGTATTTCGTCGAGCAACAAGTCTGGTCCATTTATGGGAACTGAGTTTTCTTTTGAAGATCTAAGCTCTTTCGAGGTCGAAAAATACACCTATAAGTATTTGCGAGATGAAGCGTTCAATAAACTAGATAATTATGTAGTAGAGCAGTACCCAGTGGATGAAAATTCTGGTTACACAAGACGTGTAGTTTGGTTAGACAAAGAAGAATATCGTACACAAAAAATAGACTTTTATGATCGCAAAAACAGTTTACTTAAAACATTGATTTTTGAAGACTATCAACAGTTTTTAGGCAAATTTTGGCGACCAGGTAAAGCTGAAATGGTCAATCACCAAACGGGTAAGAGTACGACACTAGAGTGGAGTAATTACGCGTTTAAGACCGGTCTTGATGAATCAGATTTTAATCGGAACGCGCTTAAGCGAGCAAAATGATGTCAATCGTGAATAATAAAACAAGCATATTAAGTGCATTTGCCTGCTTTGCGTGTGTACCCCTTAGTTATGCTGGATCATTTGAAGTCAGTGGTCGGCTAGGGATTGAAGGTCGCTATTTTGTCAATGAGCCTTTGTTTGCGGGGCAATTGCAAAACACACAAGTGTCGATGCTGGCAGAGCCGGAATTGTACTGGTCATCAGACAATGGCAAGAATAGCTTTACCTTTAAACCCTTTTATCGTGTTGATAGCCAAGACGAAGAGCGAAACCACGGAGATATCAGAGAGTTTTCTTACATATATGCCAGCGATGGGTGGGAGCTAAGAGCCGGAATACGGAAAGAATTTTGGGGGGTAACCGAATTTCAACATTTAGTTGACGTCATCAACCAAACCGACGCAGTTGAAGACTTTGATGGTGAAGATAAATTGGGTCAAGCCATGCTCAATTTTTCGGGTGTATACGATTGGGGAATAGTGGATGTTTTCGTTTTACCCCTTTTTCGCGAGCGTACTTTTCCTGGTACAGATGGTCGCTTACGTGCTGCGCTTCCTATAGATACGGATCAGGTCAGTTATGAATCTTCTAAAGAAGATGAGCATGTTGATTTTGCTATTCGTTGGAGTCATAGCATTGGTGATATCGATATTGGTACCCATTGGTTTAGAGGAACAAACCGAGAGCCTCTTCTCACCTTAAATGTAAACGAACAGGGAGTAGCATTGCACCAGTTTTATCAGCAGATGGAGCAGTTTGGCTTGGATGGCCAGATGATCACAGGTGATACGTTGTGGAAGGTAGAGGCGATTTATCGCAATACCAATACGGGCAATCACTGGGCTTCGCAAGCAGGTTTGGAGCACACTTTTTATGGGGTGTTTGATTCGGTTATTGATGTTGGTTTGTTAATGGAGCATGCATGGGACTCAAGAGGTGAGGGAAGTGATACTGAAATCACCACCATTTTTCAGAATGACTTGTACATTGGTACCCGCGTCGCCTTAAATGATGCCCAGAGCAGCGAGTTATTGATGGGTTTGGGGACGGATTTGGAGCACAGCACATCGTCGTTCTTGTTTGAGTTTTCTCGGCGATTAGGAAATAGCTTTAAATTTAGTGCCGATGTCCGGATTATTCAAAGCAGTGAAAGTGTCGACTTACTGTACAGCATTCGTGAAGATGATCACCTACAAGTCAGCCTTGATTGGTATTTCTAGTAGGCGAAATTAGGGGCTGTTGACCTTTGGTGTACAGACCCTAGTCTTCAGCTTTACGTTTTTTCTTCATCGGCATACTGCCAATGTCTATAGCATTGGCCTCGTGCTTTTTACGCACAATTTTGGCTTTTCCGACAGTTTTTTCAGACGCTTTGTTGCATTTTTGGTTTTTATCGATGAGGGGTTTTTGCGCTTGCTTTTTGGGTGAAACGAGACCTTTGAAACGAGCGGGAAAATCTTCAAGTTCTGAGAATTTAAAACTCTGCATTAATCGCGTTTGAATTGCTTTAAAGCTCCACCAGTCGCGTTTTCCAACCAGTGACAATGCTATACCATTGTCACCTGCACGTCCTGTGCGTCCTATTCGGTGTATGTATTCGTCTGCGTGTTTAGGCAAATCGTAATTGATTACCAGTGCTACATTACGAATATCTAAGCCTCTAGCCGCTAAGTCTGTGGTGACGAGTACATCGGCTTTATTATTAAGAAAATCATTGAGTACGGCATTTCGTTGGTTTTGCAACAGTTCACCGTGTAAAAATAGGGCATTGTGACCGTTTTCATTCAATGCGGTTTGAATACGTGCAGTATCATCTCGAGTTGCGGTAAACACGATAGCCTGTTGGCGAGCACTAAGCCTCAGTAAAGCAAGCAATTGTTTGTCTTTATGATCCACATGATCAGACAAATAAAACCGTTGCTCAATGCCCGTGTGGGGGACGCTCACCTTGTCGATGACTATCTTTTCAGGTGAATTTAGTAAGTTATCGGTCATCCTGCTCATTTCTGCAGAGTCCACTGTGGCAGAGAACATCATGGTCTGGCGTTTACGATGATTAGCTTGCTCATGAATAAGTGAGAGTTGCGAACTAAAGCCTAGTTCTAGCATGCGATCTGCTTCATCGAGAATAAGTAATTCTAGACCATTAAAAAATACATGCTTTGCATCAATATGATCAGCAATACGCCCAGCCGTGCCAATAACTATGTCGGGATTCTTTTTTAAATATTTTGCTTGGGTATTGAAGTTTTCGCCACCAACGACCAATGCACAGGACAGCCGAGTGTTTTGTATGAGCTTTTTAGCGACCATAAAGACCTGTTTGGCTAACTCTCGTGTTGGCGCTAATACGAGTACACGCGGGTCTCTTTTCGATAAGGGCTTTTGGGTCAACAAACGATTAATTGCGGGCACTAAAAACCCGAGGGTTTTTCCTGACCCAGTTTTTGACGCGACCATTAAATCTTGACCAAGCAAGCCCTTGGTTATTGCGCGCGTTTGCACTTCTGTTAATTCGTTAAAGCCCTGTATTTCGATGGATTTCTTCAGTTTAAAATCGAGTGGAAGGTCAGAAAACAGCAATGAAAACGCTCGCTTGTAAGATTGTGGTAGGTTTATCCATTCATTATATAAGGTTTCTTGACGACTCAAAAGGACAAGGCCGATATTGTTTGAATTTTAGAGGCTTAAGATACTAAAAACGCAAAATTTGCACTATATTAAAACTAGTTCGGTTCGTTTTGCTACGGAAATAGTCAATATACTTAAGCATCGAGGAACAAGTATAATCTTCTGTAAATGTGAATATAAATTAAGTCTCTTTGTTTAAATGAAAATTACTCGTTTATTTATTTATCCTGTTAAATCTCTCCAAGGCATTGAGTTATCGCAAGCTACCTTGCAAACGGAAGGCTTTCCTTATGATCGCGAGTGGATGCTGGTTGATAAAAATGGTTATTTTGTTACCCAAAGACAGCTGCCCCTGTTAGCAACGATTAGCACAAAACTGTCTAAAGGGAAGTTGATACTATCTAACAAACTCACTGGTCAAGTTACAATTCCGCTGGCAAACAATGAGGAAAGGAACAAAATTTCTGTGCGTGTTTGGTCAGATCAGGTTTATGGGTTTGACGAAGGTGTGCATGTTAGTGAGTGGCTTACTGAAACAGTCGGTCTATTTAGACGACATGCTTTGCGATTGATTAGATTTGATAGACAACACAAGCGTGAGCTGAAGAAAAAATATTTGTTTGATGAAGAGCTAGCCAATACCTATTTTGCCGATGGCTTTCCTTATTTGATCACTTCAATGGTGAGTTTGCAAGCGGTGAATACGCTACTTGTTGAGCAGGGATATTCGGCGATAGGTATTGAGCGATTTCGCCCAAATATTGTCATAGATAACTGTGAATCTGCTTTTCATGAGTTGTTTTATCAAAACTGCAGTGACATTAATGGTCAGTTTCAATTGTCTATCCGTAAACCTTGTGAGCGTTGTCCGGTGACGACCATCGATCAGCTTAATGGTGACAGACTCGAGCCTAGCCAACCTCTTGGTGTATTGCGTGAACTAAACCCGATGAGGGATCATCCAGGGGCATTTTTTGGCGGCAATGCTATTTTAACGAAAGGAGAAGGCTGCCTTATTCAAGTCGGTGACACCTTGTTAAACGACTGACATTTCAGAGTATGGCTATTTTAAATTGGAGTAGAGTATAGCTACAGCAAAACTCGTATATTTTATTGAACGCAGAACTCAACATTACACGCTTTACCAAACAAGAGGAAATAATGCTGAATCAACAACAATTGTTGGACTATAAGAAAAATGGTTTTCTGGTCTTGGCGGATTTTTTTTCTGAAGAAGAAATGCATGCCATTCAAGCGGCCGCGAATCAAGTTGTTGAAGACTTTGACCCTTCGCAGAGTCGCGCAATTTTTTCGACTAAAGATCACGAGAAAACCAGAAACGACTATTTCTTGGGATCTAGTGACAAGGTTCGTTGTTTTTTTGAAGAAGAGGCCTTTGATGAACATGGCAATTTGCGGCAAGAAAAGTCGTTAAGTATTAACAAAATAGGACATGCTCTACACATATTGCATCCAGTTTTCAAGGCATTCAGCCATTCAAGTAAAATAAAGCTATTAGCGCGCAACCTTGGCATACAAGCGCCCAGTATTCGCCAGTCGATGTATATTTTTAAGCAGCCTAAAATAGGTGGCGTGATCCGTTGGCATCAAGATGCTACCTATTTTTACACACATCCTATTTCTGTTGTCACGTTCTGGGTGGCAGTTGAAGATGCCAATATCGAAAATGGTTGTTTGCAAGTGCAAGCACAAGCACCAAAAACGGCTGATGCGAATAGTGCGGTCTTTTTTGATTCTCCCTTGCGCGAACAATTTATGCGGTTTGCCGATGATTCAACTGAATTAAAGGTACTTGATTGTACGCCATGGCCTGCCGACGAGAGTGCGATGCCTCTTGAAGTAAAAAAAGGAACATTAGTGGCCTTCAATGGTTTATTACCTCATTTTAGCGCACCTAATACATCCGAAAAATCAAGGCATGCGTACACATTGCACATCACTTGCGATGATACAGAATATGTAAAAGAGAATTGGATACAAAGCCCTGGTAGCAGGCTGTATTAAAAGGCATGCGTGCTATTTGACAAACATTTGCAAACCGCTGTTCGATATTGAACGCTAAGTGCCCGTATATGTAATAGCTATTTGACTAGTTAATGAATAACATATTGATATTACTAAAAATTGTTAGTTGGTATGTCTTTCGCTTAGAGAGCGGAAAACGTCGATAACAAAAATTACGAAAGGTAGAGTATGAAGAGAAAGTTTCTAGGCAAAATACAGCAGTTGTGTACAGGGCTAATACTTGCCCAAGCATGCTTGGGCAACAATGCGCTAGCAGAAAAAAGTGTTGCAGACAGCATCGTGATGTTTGATTTCGAAAACAGTTTTGATTTGGCGTTAACTGAAACAGACGATGCAAAGGTGAGTTTGATTGAATACAAAGGCTCGAATCAATTGTTGCTAGAAACGGGTTTGCGTTCTGGTTCGCCGGGTGTGACCATAAAAAAAGGACGCGGCAGTTGGGATTTAAACCCGTACTACCATGTGAAAATGGACATAACGAATATGGGTGAACACCCTGCGAGAATAATATTCAAAGTAGGTGACCCTGCTGATGGAATGGAAGCATGGCAAATGGAAATCCGCTTTGATATTGCGCCAGGAGAGACAAAAACTGTATCAGACGATATCGCGACGACCCCATGGCGGTTTACGGAATCGTTGAACTTATTAGCAATGCGTGCAGCACCCGGTCAAGCTAAAACAGATTTAAGTGAGATTGATGAGGTAAAAGTTACGATCAATTACCCTGCGAATAAGCATAAGTTGTTGATCGATAATATTCGAGCAACAAACCCCATTCGTTGGGTAAGTAACGAAGGGTTTTTGCCCTTTGTCGATCAATTTGGCCAATACAAACACGCACACTGGCCAGGAAAAACACTATCTATCGACGACTTGAAACAGCAAGCAATAGAAGAAGATAGAGAACTCGCGGCGATACCAGGGCCAGAGGACTTTAACCAATATGGCGGCTGGAAGACTGGCCCTCAACTTGAAGCGACAGGCTTTTTTAGGACACAAAAGTATAATGGTGCGTGGTGGTTAGTCGATCCTGAAGGACGATTGTTCTGGTCTCATGGTGTTGGTGTTGTGCACCCAGGAACCGCAATTACTGGCACAACGGATCGCGAAGATTATTTTGAATGGTTGCCTGCAAAAGATTCCGAGTTCGGTAAATTTTATGGTACTGCTGGTCGCGCATCGCACGGCTATTATTCTACCTTGGCGCAGCGCGACACATATAACTTTACTGCTTCTAACTTGTATAAGAAGTACGGTGAAAACTGGAAACAAGAGTTTGACCGAATGGCGCATAGCAGGTTGCGAAGCTGGGGCATGAACACATTGGCTGTGGCGTCCGACCGACAGTTATGTGAAGCTGGCATTACCCCTTACACTGAGACTGTATGGGTATTTGGTACGCGCAAAATAGAAGCGTCTAAAGGTTATTGGGGTAAATTTCATGACGTGTTCGATCCCTCATTTCGCAGCCAAGTAAAAAAAGCGCTTCAAGGGCGTGAACATGCGGTCAATGACCCGTGGTGTTTGGGTTTCTTTATTGAAAATGAGTTGTCTTGGGGAACCGAGGGATCATTGGCGATTGCGGCTTTGGAAAGTCCAGCAGACCAACCAGCAAAGCTTGAGTTTGTTAAAGACTTGAAAGCCAAATATGACTCAATCAACGCGCTAAACAAAGTTTGGGGGACCAAACATAAGTCGTGGCAAGCACTCATTAAGTCAACTACAGCGCCAAGTTTGGCCAAAGCAAAAGACGATATTCTTGCGTTTTACAAAAAGATAGTAGAGACCTATTTTTCAACCGTTCACAACGAACTTGAGGCTATTGCTCCAAACGCCCTATATTTGGGTTGTCGTTTAGCGTGGGCAAACAGTGATATCGTAATAAAAATGGCGGCAAAGTATACTGACGTAATCAGTATGAACAAGTATCAATACAATGTCACCAACGTTGGTTTGCCCGAAGGGGTAGATAAACCGATTATGATTGGTGAATTTCACTTTGGTTCATTAGATAGAGGTGCGTTGCACTTAGGTATTGTGGAAGCATTTAGTCAATCAGAACGTGCGGATTTGTACACAAAGTATGTCGAAAGTGCACTGTTAAATCCTTACATTGTTGGAACTCACTGGTTTCAGTATGGCGAGCAACCGCCAACGGGAAGAGGGGATGGCGAAAATTACAATGTTGGTTTAGTTGACCTTGCTGACAAACCTTTCCCCGAAATGATTGATAGTGTAAGAGATATGGGGTATCGAATGTATAACTTCAGGGACAATGCGAGTAAAAATGGCTTACTTGTTCAGCCTAAAATGCCTGAAAAGTTAGACTTTATTCAGGAAGTAGAGGATATGCATAACCGCTCTAACTAATTGATTTTATGCTATCCAGTTGGTCAAAGTGCGTTTTACTTTGACCAACTGTTTCAACCGACCTTAAGGTGCGCGAAGTACCGTACTTCCAAAGTCTACGTTAAAATCAACACACCACACGCTAAGACTATTAAAGTCATTCACTGAGCGACCTTCAGGTAGAGACAGTACTATGGTTTCTTCTCTAAAGGTTTTACCTTCTAAATTGGGACCTAAACCATACGAGTTAGCACCCACAAAGTTGAGATTATTACCAGTGTAAAATTGCACTTTGGGTGCGCCACCGTCTACATAGGTGAACATGGTCACTTCGAGTGTACACCCGTCTATAACAGTGACTGTACCAGCCACCTCGTAGGCAAAACTTGACAGTTGTCCAGTAAACCCTTTTTTGTCGGTTTCAATATCGCAAGTGTCAGTGCTTATCTCCATATTGCCCAAACTGAGTTCTAAATGCGTGAGTGCCTCTTCAGCACTAATCAGGCTTGTCTTATCTGCACCCGCATTTGCGATAACATCATTGACTTGTGCGTCGAAATCGTTCGATGAAAAATCTACGCTGACCCCATTTGCTTGATTGTGGGCGTCATCAGTAATAGTGATACCATTTCCAGGTGTGCCATCTTGGTCGAGTGTTTGAAGGAGGCGTGCCATGTTTAGTACGCGTGGGTCGCGGGTATTGTCAGTATTGAAGACAGTTAACGGTGTAATCATTTCGCTGGCTTCCACTTCTGGAAATGTGATGTCGCCGATAGAGAAAACGATTTTTTCTCCCGAAATAAATGAAAACTCGCCCTCCGCGTTAGTACTACCTTCTTGAGAATCAGTTTTGAAATGCAAACCGGCAACGGCTGCATCAATAAACACCCCCGTTAATACTGTGCCGTCATTTTGTTGAGAATCATCTTCAGTATTGTCTTCTGTTTCAGGCTCAGGCTCAGGCTCTGGTTCAGGAGCTGGTGGTGGCGGAGGAGGCGGCGGAGTTGGAGGGGTGGAAATGGCCGGCGGTGCGGCAGCTGAGGGTGCATCACCACCACCGCCGCCACAAGCCGTCAGTAAAGATACAGTAATTAGGGTGAAAGAAAATAGAGCCGTTTGTTTTATATCCATGATGTTCGCCTAGTTGAAAGCTTATGCGAATATCATCGGCCTTTTAAAAATTAAAGTCTTCACAAATTGATAACAAATATGTGTTTAATATCGTTCAAAAAGACCAGTGCTTTGAAAGTGCTATAGCTTCGCTCTTAGTTTTAACAAAGGGGGGAAAGCGTCTATGTTCCTGATCCTAATGTCCTTATACTCGACTTCTGCGGCTTCTGACTGAATTTGCAGTTGGCCTTCCGTCAGCGGGTTTCCATGTTTGTCTCTTGCATTTTTTAGCGCCATCACTATTCGACCATTGACCATATGAATGGCTTGATCTTCTAATACATAAATGTCTAGCGTATTCCATTTGCCGAGTGGTCGGTCTGCCTCTACTTGCGCGTGTAGGTATCCTTCCCAAGTTTGGAATTGACTGTTGAGATCAAAGACATGCCGATTTTCTTTTTTACTCAACCTCACATCTGCGGTGGGACCGGCCAATGTGATGAAGTCACCCATGTCGGATTCTTGTACTTGATATTCTAAGCTGCTTTTCCAGACATCCCAAAAAGCCCCATGTTCGCCATGGGCGTGATACAAAACACCAGAGTCTCTCTTTTTGTTTAGCCTAGGAGGCCATTTCTTATCTCCCCAGCGCATCTTCAATTGGAGGTGATAGTTTTTAAATGATTGCTTACTGGTTAAGCCGGCAAAGATTTCTCCTGTGATGTGCAGTATTATCTCACCATTTTCCTGATGCGTAGAAAACACCCCTTTGGGGTCGTTATTCAAGCCAATAGGTTTGTCGTAATCAATTGCGGTATTGCCGTTAAACTTTACACTTTTGTCAGGCACACCCATGAATATTTCCCAGTCCGTCAAGTCACTATCCAAAAGCTTAGTCCATTCTGAGAGGGCGGTTATTCGGTTAGATTTAGTGTACGCCGTGGGGAAATCGTCGGGCAAGGCTTGAGTCACCTCACCGCTTGCTGCCCATTCGGTACCGCGCTGTACAAAAGTGATAAAAGGCACACTATTTAATGACTCGGCTTTGGCGGTATCTCTTGCGCCAGCATGCCCAAGCGTATTATGAACAACCCTGCCTTTGCCGTAACGCACAGTAAACAATATGGGCTCATGGTAAGGGGAGGTGCGACCAATAGCGGGGTTGGCCTTACCTGTTACCAACACTTCAATGTTTTTGGCGGGACCTCGCAGTCGAGAGTAAAGTTCATCTTTACTCAATAACCAGTTTTCTGGCATACCTTTGGTAATGGGATGAGTAAAATTCCGAGTAGTGGCCAAGAAGTCCTGACTGGGCGGATGAAAGGTGCCACCAGGTGAGTGGTCTCTCACTAGCTGACCATGTTTAAAATAGATCCGAGGCCCCCAACGTTCATCTCGATTACTGCCTTTTGGGGTGCCTTTAGTTGACAATGGCGGGGAATGCAAATTTGCACCGCCCCATCCACCTAGGCCTATGATTTCGTTGTATTCTTGCCAATTCGGAAAACTATTATCACTCGCGTGGATCAGTACTAAGCCACCCCCATTTTTAATGTACTTAACGAATGCGGCTTTGGTGGTACTAGGCCACTCTTCACCTTCATAATCGAGGATAACTACGTCATAATCTGACCAATTGGGCGCGAAGTTGTCCAAAGATTCGCCACCCGGTGAGGTCACTATTTTGCTAAGTTTAAAAATGCCAGCATCTCGCAAATGTTGTTCGATAGCGGCACTGGTCGCCTGCCAATTGTGAAATTTGTTTGAGCGACCTGTAATTAGCAAAGCATCAATAGAAGACGCCGCGTAAGCGTGGCCTATCGGAAACAGACAGAGCAGGCATAATATGCCTGCAATCACTTTCTTCATCGCGAAACCTCTTATTGCGCGTATGACCACATAATCGACTATTCTCCTACGTGCTGAATTACCAAGGCACGCCATCTGCCACGCGAAAATGCAGTAATATCACCCTCTGGAATTTTTCCATTGGTCACCGCATTAGCTTCGACATGAATAGTGTCGCCTTGTTTGAGCGGGTGTGTACCTAAATCAAAGGTATTTTCGCTATAATCAACGGATGTTTCTGCATTGGTATATTCACCCACTAGTTTATCATTAATAAACACGCGATAAGACGACTCGCCATCAATTTCCGACAAGGTCACGAGTTTCATGGCAAACACTTCGTCAGACAATTTTTTAGGTACTGTGAAGCTAGATCGTAAGAATACATTCCTTGCCGCAGGCTTGACAGCGTTAATTGCCGCCGCCGCTCGCGTTTTATCAATGTAAAAATACGGTTTTGCCTCTGGAGCGGGAGCAAATCCTTCCGTTGCATAAAAGATTTTATAGTACTCTTTTATATCAACCAATTGCGTGCGCTCTTGCATGATAGGTGGGGTATAAACGGTTTCCTTGGGACCAATGCCTTCTGGTGTATAGTTTTTGTCTTGCGTCAAAATAAACTTGTCAATTTCTGTTCCATCTTCTCTCATCGAGATCATTAGCGTGTGTTGGCCTGGTTTCTCTATATCTAACCAAAGTGTGTTAGGTGTGCCACAGTGATTTTCAGGGCGTCGTTGTTGACTCGACCAAGTCCAATTAAACTTTCCTTTACAAAGTTGCAAGCGTTGACCGCTTTCAGGCCAAGCGCCGTTTAGTCCGACATGCATACCGTTGTCTTCAGGTCCGGTGCTAAATGCTCTAGCCCAAACATAGTAGCGTCCGGGGGTTTTTACATAAATAGGGTATGTAAGCACGGCCATTTTACCTGGCTCATTGGTGAAGTTTTCGTCGTGAACTAATAGTTCGTCGTGGTTGGTGCGAGTATCGGGTAATATTTCTAAATAGGCCGAATTACTTGCGCCTTCAATGTGCGTGAGGTCTGGGTCGGCAAAATTATGATCTTTTAGCTGACCGGGAGCGTTTCCAAAGGTAAACCAAGTGCGCTTTTCATTGAGTGTTTGTGATGCATAGTTTTCAGCTTCAACAACAATCATACCATTTTGTTCAATGATTGATTTTGCTTGTAAGGTAGGCACCATGGCCTTGATTTGATTTTTTGTATCGACTGGAGCAGTGGTATTGGTACATGACATCGTAGCCGCGCACAATCCACTTAAAATGGCACTTAAAATGAGTTTGTTGTTTTTCACGTAGTTCTTCCATAGTCATCGCAGATTTTCATTATGCTATGGTAAAAATAGTGTTTTAAATATAAAAAAATTTTGTTAATAAATTATGATTTTTTATCGCAAGGTTTTTACAAATTTAAGTAAGATTACCACTTTTTCTTCGGTGCAAACAAATTATCAATTTCTTCGCTGTCTTTGTTTTTCTTAGCAAGAATGTTTTGCATGTTGTTGTCTTTGACGGTGCTCTCCAGTTGCATAATCATTTTGCTTAGTTCAGCGGCTCTATTTTGTGTGTACTCGTCTTGTGGCGCGTGGTTTTTTAAAGCGGCAATGGCTTTTTCAAAATATTGCCGAGCTGAACCTTGCATACCGGCGGTGACAGAATCATTTCCTCGTTTGTGCAGCGTTTCTACATTTATCCGCAATTGCAAACACTCTAGAACTTTATCTTCACGAGCGTGGATATCTGCACTCACATTGCCTTTGGTGGTTTCAATCCGCAAAATTTGGCGTAGTTTTTTTACCGCTTGAATATACTTTATGATGACTTTGTCAGTAGAGGGCAAGGTAAAACTTGATAGTTCAGGAGCAGGTGCATCGAGGTTGAGCTCATCAAGTGCCGTACTCAGCTCTTTCATTTTTTTCTTTAGTTCGGTAGAAGGTGATTGTGTATACATGCCTTTAAGCGCCAACAGAGCGCGCTTGCGTAAAATTGCGATGAGGGCTTGCGAAACTGGCATTTGCAGTGCCGCAGAAACGGCGACTTCTGTCTCATCAAACACTTGTTTGTGTTTATTAATTTCCTCTCGTTTTTGGGCTTCTTTGCGCTCTTTATGCTGTTGTACAGCTGAAGCAGCAATGCCTCCTACGATGATCGCGGTAATTAATATGATGATTATTGTATAGCTCATTGACAATCCTTTACTACGGCAACTGCAGTTTAAATATACTGCCACCTGTAATCGGGCTATTCGACAGTGTGATGTTTCCTTGTTTGCCTTGGTTTTTATGCGTTTGTGCAATCAGGCGAGCGAAAAACAAGCCTAAACCCGTTCTGCCTTCGCTGATACATTGTTGTGTTAGTTCAATTGTAGACATTTCTAACATTGCGGGGGGATAACCTGGGCCATCATCCTCTACTTGAATCACTAGCTGCTGATTGTCAATGTATGCGCGCAAGCTGACTGACGAGCAGCCGTAACGAATAGCGTTAATGATGACATCGTAGACCAACATATACACCAGATCCCTGTCAAAATACCATGACAAATCTTCATCGACATCTGCACTGACTTGGATATCTTTTTGCTTTATATACACTGCGTTAGATTCGATGATTTCTTCTATTAAGTCGCCCACGTAAACTTCGTCTACGTTAATTGGTAGCGCTTCTACCGACGCTTTATACAAACTCAACACTTGAACGAGTGTGGTATTCATTCTATTGGCTTCATAATGCACAGCGTTAAGTTTATCGAGTACTTCCACGGCCTCTTCAGGAAAACTATTGGCCATTTGTTCGATGGATTGAATCAGCAGACTCAAGCTGTTTTTCATGTCGTGTATAGCTACTGCCATTACCGAGGTGAACTCAATTTGTTCAGGTACGTGTGCTGACTCTGCGGTAGATATTTGCGACATAGTTGTTAGGCCAAACCGTTTAGTGACTAGAAAACAAGTAAAATGCAGATAAAAAAGTAATTTTCTTATGCATTTTAGTTTTATATTCGCTATCATCTATAGCGAGTGCTTGTATCAAGATATCGGCAGCCAAGCCAAAAAAATTAGACGCGCATTTGATTTTCTCAACAAGGTCCTTCATGAAGCTACAACAACTACGCTATATCGTCGAAGTATTAAATAATAATTTGAATGTCTCAGCCACGGCAGAGAACCTATACACCTCACAGCCAGGGATCAGTAAACAAGTTCGGATGCTGGAGGACGAACTAGGTATTCAAATTTTTGGTAGAAGTGGTAAGCACTTAACCCACGTTACCGATGCGGGCAATGAAGTAATTAATATTGCTAGAGAGATATTGGCCAAGGTTGAAAGCATCAAGTCGGTAGCACGAGAACATACTTTACCCGATCAAGGTAAGCTTAACATTGCGACCACCCATACGCAGGCCCGCTATGCACTGCCAGATGTAATACAAGGTTTTATGAGCAAGTACCCCAAAGTATCGCTTCATATGCATCAAGGCACGCCGTCTCAAATCAGTGATTTGGCTGCAAAAGGTGAGGCTGATTTTGCTATTGCGACGGAGTCTCTGCATTTGTACAACGACTTGGTTATGCTGCCTTGCTACCATTGGAACCGTTCTGTCATTGTAAGCAAAACCCACGCCCTAGCTAAAAAAACTTCTATCACTATGGAAGATTTAGCTAAGTATTCTTTAGTTACTTATGTATTTGGCTTCAATGGTCGTTCGGAGTTGGATCGTGCGTTTAACCAAGCTGGATTGGATCCTAAAATTGTGTTCACTGCTACTGATGCGGATGTTATCAAAACCTACGTAAGATTAGGTGTCGGTGTGGGCGTTATTGCGTCAATGGCCGTGGATGAAAACTTGGATTCTGATTTGGTAAAAATCGATGCCAGTCATTTGTTTGATTACAGCACAACAAAAATTGGCTTTAGAAAAGGATCATTCTTACGCAGCTATATGTACGACTTTATTGAGCGCTTTGCGCCACATTTGACAAAAGACGTGGTTGAGCGGGCGATGATGCAAAAAAATAATGAAGAAGTTGAAAAAATGTTCAAAGGCTTAACTCTTCCCGTTAAGTGAGTTTCCCGCTTAAAAAATCATAGCAAAGGTCAACAGACCCTAGTTAAAATCGCAAACACACATGGGTTATAGCTATCTCTATGTCTGTTGCGAGCTTACTAGAGAGAGCTGCTGATACAGCGTATACAGAATGCCTGCAGTGGCTCCCCAAATGGTTCTGTTTTCATATTGAATAAAATGCACCATTTGTTGCTTGTTTTTTCTTGTCAAGCTCAGGCTTTGGTAGTTCTTACCGACTAAGATGAAAGATAAGGGTATTTCAAAAATAGAGGCGACTTCATTTTCATCGGCGCTTAAATGAATTGAAATATCAATTGCCTTTTCTAGGCAAGCCACAACGGGTGTGACTGAAAAACCACTCACTGTCGTGTACGGTGGCATGTTGCCCAGTATTGTGAGTTTATCTGAGAATAAACCGATCTCTTCTTCGGCCTCTCTGCATGCAGTATGAGTCAGATTCTTATCGCTACTTTCTACTTTCCCTCCAGGAAAACTAATTTGACCTGCATGGTGTTTGAGGTGGTGGGCGCGCTCGGTTAGGATTACATTTGCGCCGCTAGCTTTTGGATTTAAGCAAAGCAATACTGCCGCGGGTCTCAATTTTTCTGCTGCAGGCACAATAGATTGCTTGGGTATCGACCAAGGGTGTTGAAAAGCCTTAATAAAACTGGGGGTGTCCATCTATACTGTGTTATTCGCCGTAGTTGGATAAAATAGGTAATATCCTTGCTACTTTATCATGTGTTTCCTGATATTCATTACTAGCCGTTGAATCAAGTACAATTCCACCTCCGGCCCAACAGAAAAGCTCGCCCTTTTCTGCAAGTACCGTTCGGATACAGATACTAGTATCCATGTCGCCATCAATACCAACATAACCGATGCTTCCGCAGTAAATACTGCGTTTGTCGGGCTCTAACTCTTGAATGATTTGCATCGCTCGCACTTTAGGTGCTCCCGTGATTGATCCTCCCGGAAATGCGCCTTTAAGTAAGTCAAAGGGGCTAGCGTCTTGTTTGAGCTCACCTTCTACCGTGCTGACTAAATGATGAACGGCAGAGTAGCTTTCGACAGAAAACAACGCCGGTACTTGGACAGAAAATGCTTGGCAGTGTTTACTCAGATCATTTCTAAGTAAATCGACAATCATCAAATTTTCGGCGCGATCTTTTTCTGAATTAAACAACTCCTCAGCCATGGCTTTGTCTTTGACTGGATCGTCTGCGCGTTTACGTGTGCCTTTAATCGGTTTTGTTTGTACTTTACGGTTTTTTAATTGTAGAAAGCGTTCGGGGGAAAGGCTCAGTATTGCCGCGTTCTCCAATCGAATAAACGCAGAAAAAGGCGCCTTATTGGTTTCACTCAACGCTTTATAGGCCGCCCATTCACAGCCTGTGTATGTGGCACTAAAACGCTGGGCGTAGTTGACTTGATAGCAATCACCGGCTCGTAAGTATGCATCAATTTTTTGCATACCTGCGTCGTACTCGGTTTTTGACATATTCGACTGCCAAGGCGAATTGAGCTTAAACGCCGGAGTGGATTGACTCAAAGTGCGTTCGTCGCTCAAAAAGGGGAGTAGCCACGCTTTTTTCTCTTGCTCAGAGTGACAGGCAGAACAGTGATAAACAATGCCTGTTTGATTATCTACAATAAGAGATTGGTTATAGAAGCCAACTGCAATATCAGGCAAGGTATATTGACTCGGCAAGGCATCTTTTATGTTATCTGTAACGGTATTAATGTCGTATGAAAACAAGCCCATTGCACCCAGTTTATAGGGCAATTGGGGAGCGTTTGTTGCAGTTCGAGCCAAATTTATCTGGCTGGTAAATTCGTTGTGCAACTCGGCTAAACTACTAAATGGACAGTCGCCGCTTGGTGTGGATAAAGAAAAGGCGCTGTTGAAGACCTCAAAAGTAGCGTCTCCCTTGTTGTTTATGGCCTTGTATGAATAAGTAGCAAGGGGATCATAAACGATAATATCGTAACGCCCGTCACTCAGTCGGTTATTTGCCGTATCTAACAACATAGCCCAAGGTTTATGCTGTACTCGTTGAAACAAGGCATGGCATGTTGAAGCGAACGTTTCTATTTTTTCAATGGTAAGCTTGGGTTTAGACGAACTTGTGGACATAGATTCAACAAAGGTTTTCTTGGAGTATTGACACTTTAAGCGGTAGTATACGTGCGAAAATCTCTCAGCAACATATTTTTATGAGGAAGACATGGCTATTATTCGTCAACAAGACTTCATTGACAGTATCGAAGATTCCCTGCAGTTTATTTCATATTACCATCCCTTAGATTACGTTAAAGCCGTAGAAGATGCTTACAATAAAGAGCAAAGTCAGGCAGCAAAAGATGCCATGGCACAAATTCTGATCAACTCAAGAATGTCGGCAGAAGGCAAGCGCCCAATTTGCCAAGACACAGGCATTGTTACCTGCTTTGTAAAAGTCGGGATGGGCGTGCAGTGGGATAAGACGGATATGACTGTGCAAGAAATGGTCGACGAAGGCACAAGACGCGCATATTTAAACCCAGACAATCCTTTGCGTGCCTCGATTGTGGCTGATCCAGCAGGTTCAAGAAAGAATACGAAAGACAATACCCCAGCCGTAGTGCATATCGACATGGTAGCCGGCGAAAAAATCGAAGTAATGATTGCCGCAAAAGGTGGCGGTTCGGAAAACAAGTCAAAAATGGTGATGCTCAATCCCAGTGATGATATCGCAGATTGGGTAGTCAAAACCTTACCATTAATGGGGGCAGGGTGGTGCCCGCCAGGTATGCTTGGTTTAGGTATAGGTGGTACCGCAGAAAAGGCTGCAGTACTGGCTAAAGAGTCTTTAATGGATCCCGTTGACATGCCTGAGCTACTGGCGCGTGGGGCTAAGACCACAGAAGAGAAACTACGTGTTGATATCTACAATAAAGTCAATGCCTTAGGCATAGGTGCACAAGGTTTGGGCGGTTTGACCACTGTTGTCGATGTTAAAATTAAGTCTGTACCTACCCACGCGGCCTCTAAGCCCGTTGCCATGATCCCCAATTGTGCCGCAACACGCCATGCACACTTTTACTTAGATGGTAGTGGACCGGCTGAGCTCAAAGCACCGGCCTTGGACGATTGGCCAGAAGTAACTTGGGAAGTGAGCGAAGGCACGCGTCGCGTAAATATGGACACCTTAACTAAAGAAGACATTCAAGAGTGGAAAGTCGGTGAAACCGTTTTACTCAGCGGTAAAATGCTTACTGGAAGAGACGCGGCGCACAAGCGTATTCAAACCATGCTGCAAAACGGCGAAGGTTTACCAGAAGGCGTGGACTTTACCAATAAATTTATATACTACGTAGGCCCTGTGGATGCAGTGGGTGAAGAAGTCGTAGGACCTGCAGGGCCTACGACAGCGACGAGAATGGACAAGTTTACCGACTTGATGCTTGAAGAAACCGGTATCATTGGCATGATAGGTAAGGCGGAGCGCGGAAATGCAACGGTTGAGAGCATTGCTAAACATAAGTCCGTATACCTCATGGCTGTTGGTGGTGCGGCATACTTGGTTTCAAAAGCGATTAAGCAAGCCAAAGTCGTGGCGTTTGAAGATTTAGGAATGGAAGCCATTTACGAATTTGAAGTAGAAGATATGCCTGTTACCGTAGCAGTGGATAGCACTGGTTCGAACGCTCACCAAACGGGTCCTGCTATTTGGAAGGCTAAAATTGCTGAGTTAGACGCTGCACTAGCCAAGTAATTGCCAAGTTTGAGGCTCGCAAGCTGTGCTTGTGAGCCAAATTAGCAGTTTGCAGTCTCTTCAATGCTCAATGTAGTCTAGAATAAAAGGCATGGTGTCTTATTATCTTCCCTTGAATTGATTGAAGACGACCTTGTGTTTTATTGCATAGCAATTGGGATGCTTTCCCTTCATAGCACCCCATTCGCTTAAATATTTTTTGTTCTTTCCCATCGGAGTCAATGTTAGTAAATGGACGCGTTTCTTGCCCTTTCTGTTCTTGTAAAGTTAGCCATCGTTTTGCCTTGTGTGCTGTTAATCGTATGTGTGTGTTGGCTTATGATTGTCCTTAAAAAGAACAAGCAAAACGAATTAGCACTGGTTGAAAGTTACAAAAACTACGAAGTTTTACAGGTGCAATACCTGCAAAGTGGTGAAAAAGTAGAAGAAATGGACAGTCAGCTTGACGAGCTCAAGCGACAGGCAATCATTGATAAACAAAGCTTTGAAGGCAAGATTGATGGTTTGCAAAGCTTAAATACGCAAAACCAACGAACCATCGGAGAAATGCATCAAAAAATTGAAGATCTAGAGCGAATAGCGCAAGAAAGACTAGATTTACAAGCTCGATATGATCAACTCTTGGACAAAAACCAACAGTTGAGTGAGCGGTATTCTGTACTTCAATCGTCTCTTGAAAAAGAAAGAGAGTACATGCAAGAAAAGCTGGAACTTGTTAATAAAGCTGAAAAGCGTTTGGGCTCAGAGTTTGAAAACATTGCCAATAAGATATTTGAACAAAAGGCAGAGAAGTTCACTAAAACCAGCGAAACTGGATTAAGCCAGCTGCTCAGTCCATTAAAAAACCAAATTGATGACTTTAAAAAACAAATCACCGATCAATATGTGACTGAAGGTAAAGAACGGGCTTCACTCAAGTCTGAAATTCTTGGGTTAAAAGAATTAAACCAAAAAATCACACAAGAGGCCTCAGCACTGACTAATGCACTAAAAGGTGATAATAAACAACAAGGGAATTGGGGAGAGATTGTCCTTGAGCGAGTGTTAGAAGAGTCTGGTTTACGCGCAGGGCATGAGTATGAAGTACAAAAAAGTGCAGTAAATGAAGAAGGCAAACGTTACCAACCGGATGTAGTGGTGCATCTACCCGACAATAAAGACATCGTTATCGATTCGAAAGTGTCTTTACTCGCTTATGAAAGAGCCGTGAATGCTGAAGACAAGGCCGCACGTGAGCAGGCTTTAAAGGAGCATGTGAATTCGCTTAGAGGCCATATTAAGGGGCTTAGTAAAAAGGACTATCAAGATTTACAGGGTTTACAAACCCTTGATTATGTATTGATGTTTGTACCGGTAGAATCTGCTTTTATCGCGGCTATTGAGGCTGACCAGACCTTGGTAAAACTTGCATTAGACAATCAAATATTACTTGTAAGCCCAACAAATCTACTCGTGGCGCTACGTACCATTCACAATATTTGGCAGTACGAATACCAAAACCAAAATGCAGCAAAAATTGCTGAACAAGCTCGTAAGATGTACGAGAAATTCGCGAACTTTGTGTTAGACATGGAAAAAATTGGTAAGCATATTGATCAAACGAGCAAGTCGTACGAGGCCGCAATGAACAAACTGTCTACAGGTCGAGGTAACCTGATCAATCAAGCTCAGTCGTTTAAGAAGCTTGGGATTAGCTCTAAAAAATCGATTGACGAAAAATATCTTACAGAAGCGGTTGAGGAAGACGAGCTACCCTCTCATTCTGAAGAGTCTGTCGAAGAAACATGCATTCAAGCGGCAGATGATAAACCAGAGCCAAGCTCAGATGAAACATCAACAGATAATGACAAGACACAACCAGAAGCAGATGATGCGGACGATCCAGATGATTCAGATGACCTAGAAACAGGTTCAGATAACGTTGAAGAAGAAAAGGAAAAAAGCGAGCCATAAAAATGCACAACTTTAACGAAGACTGGCGAACCACCTCGCTAAGTGATCAAATGCCAGCCAGAGGAGAGTATCATGCAACGTGCCAGCGCATACCATATTCTAGTGAAGACAAAAGAAGAAGCCGAAAAAATCAGGCAGCAATTGGCCAAAGGTGCTAACTTTCAGCAGCTAGCTAAAAAGCATTCTATCTGTCCGTCTTGCAAACGAGGAGGAGATTTAGGGGAGTTTAGTCGTGGAGGTATGGTCAAAGCCTTTGACGATATTGTTTTCAAAAAGGCTTTGTTTGAAGTGCATGGTCCAGTAAAAACCAAATTTGGCTTTCATTTGATTAAGACTGTCTACCGGAGTTAGGTTTTCGTTTGTAGATGGTTTCTTTTCTTAGCTTGTGGAAGCGAGCAAAATCAGCGCGCAATATCGGCTTACACAAGCAATTAGCTCGCTCGCTAATATACTCAACGGTAAACCGAACCCAATTGTTGCCGGAACAACGCAATGCGCTGAAGCAATTAATATGCTTGAGCGTTAGTAACCAGATTTATCTGACACCCAAAGGGAGGAGGTACTGACATGTTTGCAGTAATTTTTAAAGCCGTTATCGGTCAGCAAGATGATCACTATTCGCAAACGGTTGGTGTTATGCGAGACCTAGCGATTACACATTACAATTGTGTTGACTTTATTGCGGTGACCGAGGGCGAACAGGAAATTGCAATTTCTTACTGGTCTAACGAGGAGGATATTCAGCGCTGGCACCAAGATGCCAAACACCGTATTGCACAGCAACTTGGACAAAAAAAGTGGTATCAGAGATACACGGTTGAAGTGGTCGAAATTAAACGCCAATACAGCTATAACAATCAATAAACACGGTTGAAGGCAAAGGTAGAAAATCACTCGCCCCTCGCAAAAAAAGTTTTTGTTGTATTCTTGACCTTGCTCACTAAGGGTATAGCCTCTGATCAATCCTTCCTCAACAAATGCAAAACTCGTGGGGACTTCTCCCGCTTTGTAAAGCAAGTCTCTTTTTTGCAATTTAAATGGCTTGCAAAGTCCAGAGAACACTCTCCAAGTTTTTTGCGACAAAGGCGCGTAACTTTCCACGACCGCTTTTAGTGCTTGAAAATTATTATCTTGCAACAAACATCCTCTACTAAGTAGTGTTTCAACACAGCTAAAATCTTAAACATATGGATCACACATTTTCCATCATGGTTAGGTTATTCTACTTCATTACTGCCATGCCGAAAAAACAAAATTGTGTTAGCATTGCATTAGACAATCTGACAACGCTCGTACTGTCAGCAGACCTATTGATGGCGCATACATGCTTTAAAACGCACGCCATTCACAATATGTGATACTAGAAATACCAAAACCAAGCCATAAAAAGACACAAAATATGATAATCGATTTTACTGCATATACCTCAAGCGAGCGTTATCACTTGATGACACAAACGCTCATTCCACGTCCGATAGCTTGGGCTTTGACGGCATCTGACTTGTCTGGTGATAAAATATTAAATCTTGCCCCTTTCTCATATTTTACTGCTGTATCCAGCGAGCCGGCATTAATGATGATTTCTGTGGGTAAAAAGCCGTCTGGTGAAAACAAAGATACCCTGAGCAATGTGCTAGAGAATAAAAAAATAGTGATTCATATTGCTTCAAGTGCACAAGCAGCACTCGTAACTCAAACTGCAGCAACACTTGAACTCGGTGAGTCTGAGATTTCGATGATTCGATCTCAAGGAACGGGCAAGGAGTTGAGTACGGCAGATTTTGATGGTTTTGACTTACCTAGGTTGGCCGACTGCGATATCGCATATGCTTGCGAATTGTTTGAGGTAAAACATATCGAGAACGCCTCTCAGGTACTCATTTTTGTTGAAATTAAACAGGTGTATATAAACGCAGATAGCACCTCGAGAGATGATAAACAACGTTTAAAAATCCACGCCGATAAAATAGCACCGCTGGCTAGGCTTGGCGCAAATGAATATACAGGTATTACCTCACCATTTACCGTGCAACGTCCGAAGTGAACAAACGACCAAACGGCGCGGATAATTTTTATTCTTTTTCTCTGCTATGCCAAGCCTTTAGTAGATTTCTTTCCTCATCACTCATTTGTGTTTTGTTCAAAAAGGGCATATCACGGGTAACGGTCGTTCGGTGAATGATTTGCGTTTCCAAGCGCTCGATATCTTCCCACGTATCCAATATTACGCCCAATGGCGCAACTTTAAAGATATCATCTGTGGGTGTTGAAGAGTGGCAAGATATACAGTGCTTGCTTATCAAACTTTGCACCACTGCTTGTGTCGGTATGTCTACACCCGAATTTACAGCGCTATCGATATCTGATGGTGAACTCTGTTTTGGCCATGAAACCCATGCGGAGAGTGCAAGCATAGCGATAAAACCTGAAATCAGTATGCTAGGCTTAATTGTACCTGCGTGTTTGAGGTTGAAAAAATGGCGTATCCAAGCTGAGATAGCAATAATGAGTACTAAGACCAACCAGTTCAACTCATGCTGATAAGTCATCGGATAATGGTTGCTTATCATGATAAAAAGCAAGGGTAGGGTGAAATAGTTGTTGTGTACTGAGCGCAGTTTTGCCCCAGCACCCCAAGCTGGATCGATATTTTTTTTATTGGCTACGGCGTCGACCATTTTTCGCTGGGCAGGCATAATGTTGAAAAATACATTGCCTACCATGATGGTACCAATCAGCGCACCTACGTGAATATATGCCCCTCTGCCACTAAACCATTCTGTAGCTAACCACGTGGCTACCGTGATGAAAGTCATTAAACACAGAGCAAAAGCTTTTGGGAATTGACCGAGTGGACTTCTGCAAGCCGCTTCGTAAATCGCTAAACCAACGAATATATAAGCTAGACCCAAGGTAATCGCTTGCCCTTCTGACATCGCTTTAACACTAGGGTCAATCAAATAAGCAGATGCGCCCAAATAATAAACGATAATCAACAAGGCCATGCCACTTATCCAAGTGGTATAGGCTTCCCATTTGAACCAATGTAAGGTACTCGGCATTTTTTCCGGGCCGTAGGCATATTTGGCCACCTCGTAAAAGCCACCACCATGCACCGCCCACAAATCACCTTTTATGCCTTTGTCTTTTTTCCACTTAGGTGGCTCTCTGAGGCTGTTGTCGAGCCAAATGAAATAAAATGAAGCACCTATCCAAGCGACACCTGCAATAACGTGAAACCATTTTACGAAAAGTGATAACCAATCAAGCCACGGCATTTACCGGCTCCTCTACTGTTTTGTTTGTACCTAACTGCGCAATGCCTGCAATGTAAGTTTGATTTATGCATCTTTCGTCACCCATTATTGAAAGGGCAAATAAGGTATCGGCGCAGTCAGACGTATCGTTTATTCTTAGCGTTGACAAACTGTTAAAATGTGGCTCAAGGACGACAAAATCGGCAAAGGTATTTGGATTTAAGTTGCCAATGTCTTTGTCTAGCTCAAGCGCTGCAGCGGCACCCATTGTCATCATATATAGGCCTTGCAGTGGGTCAATGGCTTGCCCCTTTAGTTGACTTACTTTGTAGGCTTCACCATAGGTTCGCAACAAATTGAAACTGGTGCCCGCTCCCACATCACTAGCAAGGGCTTGTTGAACTTGATACTTGTCAGCAGTCTGTTTGTCAAACAGGCCACTGCCCAAGAAAAGATTGGAACTCGGACAAAAAGCGACCGTTGCACCCGCAGATGAAAGGGCTTGCCATTCTTCATCTTGCAAGTGAATACAATGCCCAAAAACAGCGCGTTTACGCACTAAGCCATAGTGTTGGTAAACGCCCAAATAATTACTGCAATGTGGAAAAAGGCTACTTACCCATGCTATTTCGTCTTTGTTCTCTGATAGATGTGTTTGAATAAAAACATCCGGATACTCGCTGGCCAATTTCCCTAGCGCTTGCAATTGCTCGTCGCTACTTGTGGGGGCAAATCGAGGCGTAATGGCATATAAACTTCTTCCTTTCCCATGCCATTTTTCTATCAATGCTTTGCTTTCTTGATAAGCAAGTTCAGGGGTATCTTGCAAATCTTCGGGGCAATGCCTATCCATGCATACTTTACCGGTAATCATTGCCATATTGCGTTTTGCAGCCGCTGAAAAGAGGGCGTTGCAAGCATGAGCATGCACAGTAGAAAACGCCAATGCGGTAGTCGTACCATTGCGCACAAGCTGTTGGATAAAATGGCCAGCCATTTTCTCACTATAGCTCTTGTCAGCAAACTTTAGCTCGGTTGGAAAGGTGTATTCGGCTAACCAAGCAAGTAACTGTTCGCCGTAGCTGGCAATCATTTCGGTTTGTGGAAAGTGCGTGTGGCTGTCAATAAAGCCGGGCACAATTAGCTTGCCACTATAATCAGTAAGCGGCATGCTGGGAAATGTTTGTTGAATTTGTTTGTAGTCATCAATGGCTGTGATTTTGCCATTTTCTACCACTATTGCGCCATCATGCAAATAAACAATATCATCTTTTGGGGATGTGCTCACTTTGGGGAAGTGTGCAATACTCCCTCGGAAAATCATTGATGACGAAGACAGGTTCGCACTCACGCTGTTAGCTGCCTCTATAACTACTAAAGCCGAATGGTGAAATAAGCAGAGGGACATGATAGTGCCCGCCGTTTTCTTGTATTTCAAACGCGATGTCTACATGGGGATAAAAGCTCTCGCCGTGCTTCTCGAGTAAATATTCTTTGCAGTAAAAACGCAAAGTATAGATCCCCGCCGAAAACTCCACGTCTCCCCATTGCTTGCATCTTCCATCGTTATCAGTCACCGCTTCAATACTATCGCCGCTTGCTGTGGTTAAGCAAAGTTTCATGCCTGCTGCTGGCTTTCCTGAAGTTGTATCCAGTACGTGGCTTGATAAGCTGTTCATCTATTCTGTTTCTCCAAAGGCTTTGTCTATGCGCAATAGTGTAATTTTTAACTGTTCGGCTGCGGCGGTTTTCAATTCAGCTTCGGTGCTGTTTACTAAGCGTTGTTCTAATATACTCAACATAGTTTGTGCCGAAAGCCCTGTCGCACAAACAATAAAGATAAAGCCGTGCTTATCCAAATATGCTTTATTTTGTGCTTTCAAACACTGTAACACCTCGTCACTTGCCACTTGGGTACCGCTTTGTTCATTGGCTGCCAGTGCTTTGGTATTGGCGAATTTTTTTCGTAGACTGTTAATGTCGCCAATCATCGGGTGCCCGCTGAAAGCTTCAAGATAATCGTTTTTTAGCATATCGCCCCAACAACGCGCGGCTTGTTGTTTTAATTGTTTTGCATCGTTGTAGGGGCGGTTGCTAACCATTAATTGGCACCAACGGGAGGCGGTACATGTTTGCATAAACCAATTAATGGCATCCACTGTCGTCAGTGTATTTAATTCGTCAATTGTCATACGGTTTGCTCATGACTGGCGTTGAAGCTAGGAAGCTCGGCTGATTCATTTGAGGTTTGCTCTTTGAGCTGTAGTTGTTTGATCAGTTGTGCGCTGATTGATACTGCGACTTCGATAGGGCGTTTGCCTGCGATTTCACGGCAGCCGATAGGGCTGACGAGCGTACTAATTTGTTCGGGTGTATAACCGCGATTAGCTAATCGACATTTAAAGCGTTTGGCTTTCGTTTCTGAACCAATCATGCCAAGAAAGCTCAATTTACCTTGCTTAATTCCAGTCTCTACTAAATCATAGTCTAACTGATGGTTGTGTGTGAGGATCACTGCCCAAGCTTTTTTGGGTAAATTTTCCATTTCGATACAGGGATCGTCATCGAAGATTTTCTTAACGTTCGGCAAGTACTCAGCATGCATGTCGCCTTGGAAATAATCCTCGCGGTTATCTATCCACTTTATTTGCAGGGGCAGCTGCGCCAATATTGGCACAAGTGCTTGCGCGACATGGCCAGCACCAAATACAGCAAGATGTTGGGTATGTTGAGTGTGAACTTCAAATAAGAGCTTCATCGCACCACCACAACACTGCCCAAGTTTACTCGATAAAGGATACGACACTATTTTTTGCGTCATGGTGCCGTCGGCGAGCAAGGAACGGGCTTCTTGGATGGCTTCATATTCTAAATGCCCGCCACCAATTGTATCAAACTGAGAGGCCTCGGTGATGAGCATTTTTGTGCCGCCTTCGCGAGGCGTAGAGCCTGCAGTATGCAACACAGTTATCAATACATAAGCTTGCCCTTGTTGTTGACACCGATAAAGTGCTTCAAACCAAGTATTGATTGGTATGCCGGCTTGTGCAGGATGACGTATGCTAGTCATTAGACGTCCCTTGAGTGATTGTGGTTACGGCTTGTAACACACGTTCAGGCGTCGCGGGTGTGTCTAGTTGTGGATCAATCTGGTAGTCACTTAAGCTCGAAATGGCATCTTTGATTGCGCACCACACCGAGATTGCCAACATAAAAGGAGGTTCACCGACTGCTTTCGAATGATAAATACTGTCTTCTGCATTTGGACGATCGTACAAATCGACATTGAATATTTCAGGGGTATCGCCAATCGCTGGTATTTTGTAGGTTGCAAGATTATTGCTTGTTAGATGGCCTTTTTCATTCCAGCGTAAATCTTCGCTAGTCAACCAGCCCATACCCTGAATAAAGCCACCTTCTATTTGTCCTTTGTCAATGGCAGGGTTAATACTCGCTCCGACGTCGTGCAAAATGTCAACTCGATTTACTGCGTACTCACCGCTCAAGGTATCAATCGTGACCTCAGACACAGATGCACCATAGGCAAAGTAAAAGAAAGGCCGACCTTTTCCTGTGTTTCTGTCGTAATGTATTTTTGGTGTCTTATAAAACCCATTGGCAGAAAGAGAGACTCTATTCATATATGCTTGTTGGACAAGCTCAACAAATGGGATGCTGTGCTCACCAAGACATACCTTATTGTTTGTGAATACGACCTCTGTTGGTTCTGCTTTACATTGGCTAGCGTAGAATTCAGCAAGTGCTTGTTTAATTTTAATGCAGGCATTTTGTACGGCTTTACCGTTTAGGTCCGTTCCGCTCGATGCAGCGGTCGGTGAAGTATTGGGTACTTTGTCAGTACGAGTAGAGGTGACCTCTACATCGTCAATAGAAACGCCAAATTCGTTGGCTGTGATTTGTGCAATTTTTGTATGTAGCCCTTGACCCATTTCGGTGCCACCATGGTTAGCTTGAATGCTGCCATCCGTATATACGTGTACCAGTGCTCCTGCTTGATTGAGGTGTTTGGCGGTAAAAGAAATACCAAATTTTACGGGGGTCAGTGCCAAGCCTTTTTTTAATATAGGGTTTTCTTGATTGAACGTGGTAATGGCTTCTCGGCGCTGCCAATACTCGCTAGATTGGCTCAGCTTTTCGAGGATGTCAGGGAGTATGTTGTTCTCGACCTTCATGCCATAAGGGGTAGTATTTCTTTCAGCATTGTCGTAAAGGTTATTTAATCGGGTGGTCAGCGGATCTTGACCGGTTTTTCGTGCAATCGCGTCCATGATAGCTTCGGCCATTATCATTCCCTGCGGACCGCCAAAACCTCGATACGCGGTGTGCGAAACTATATTAGTCTTGAGACGGTGCCCTTGAATGTGGCTCTCACCTAAAAAGTATGCGTTGTCGGCGTGGAACATAGCGCGATCAACAATTGCATCTGATAAATCAGCAGAATGCCCACAGTTTCCGTTAACTGTAATTTTTGCACATTGAATGCGTCCTTTGTCATCAAAACCCACTTCATAGTCATTTTCAAAAGGATGACGCTTTCCAGTAGCGATCATATCCAATTGACGAGGCAAACGAATTTTGACTGCGCAGTTGTTTCGTCTAGCTAAAAGCGCGGCTATGCAGGCCCATTGTGCCGCTTGGGTCTCTTTTCCTCCAAACCCTCCGCCCATGCGACGCATATCGACAACGACTCTGTTGAGTTTGACATCCAGCACCTCTGCCACGAGTTTTTGTACTTCGCTAGGGTGCTGACTGGAGGTATAAATGTGCATTCTGTCTTCTTCTTCGGGGATGGCCAGTGACACTTGTCCCTCGAGATAGACGTGCTCTTGTCCTCCCACAGAAAGTTGACCACTGATACGGTTTTCGGCTGCAGCTAACGCTTGGCCTGCATTGCCGGCAATCATATCGTGAGTAGGACGGACAAATGAAGAATGGCTTAGTGCAGTATCAACATCAAGTATAGGGGTGGTTTCGATGAGCTGAATGTCACCAAGCAGAGCAGCTCGCCGCGCGTTAATCATCGAGTCTGCGAGGACGGCAAAAACCGCCTGACCAGAAAACTTGATTTCGCCATCAGCCAATACAGGATCACCATCGAATACAGGGGCAATATCGACATGCCCAGGTACATCTTTTGCGGTAATAACATCAATCACGCCAAGGCTGGCCTTTACTTTTTCGAGATTAATCGCGGATATAGTTCCACACGTTGCGCGGCTGATGCCAATCGCTGCATATTTTGTGTTCGCAGGCTCTGGCATATCATCAACATAGCGAGCACTGCCACATACCTGCCGTTGCGCACTTTCGTGTTGAGTACTTTTACCTACTTCTTGAGACTCATGCTTGATTGTTGGAGTTGATCCTGTTTGCTCAAGTAATTTACGCATGGTTTATGACTCTTGTTTCAATTGCTTGTGTGGCGTGATTGGTTTCTAGCCAGAAACGATGCCATAGATTTGCTACCACTGTTGTTCTGTACTGCGCGCTTGCACGCACGTCATCTATGGGCGTAAATGCGTTTTCGAGAATGCTCTTTGTCTCATCTAATACTTGTTTATTTGCCCATAGTTTGCCGACAAGCGCTTCCTTTAAATGAGAGCACTGAACTGGCGTAGCTGCTACGCCACCAAAACCTGTACTCAGTTCGAGAACACAACCCTTGCTATCTAAACAAATAGAAAAGGCCGCACAGACCGCGGAAATATCGTCTTCAAATCGTTTTGACACTTTGTAAACTTTAACCATTTGAGATAGCGTGGGTAAGGGGATTTGAATGGAGTCTATCCATTCGTCCGGTGCTAGCTTAGTTTGTCTGTAGCCGGTAAAAAATTCATCAATCGCTATCGCTCGATACGCCTTTCCGTTGTCGACTACTACCGTAGCATTGAGTGCAAGTAATACCGGTGGCATATCACCGATTGGCGAGGCGTTGGCAATATTGCCTCCTAAGGTTGCTTGATTTCGGATTGGCAGTGACGCAAAGCGTTCGATAATTTCGTTAAGCGAAGGGAAATACTCAATTAGCGAACCTTGCACTCGACTTAGAGAACATGCTGAGCCGATAATTAACTTGTCATCCGTCACCTCAATGCGAGATAAACTTGGTAAGTGAGATAGGCTTATCAAGGTATCAAGAGGCTTGAGTTGTTGCGTGTGTTCGAGGGCTAAATCCGTGCTACCAGCCACCAATTTTGCTTGAGGATTTGCCTGTATTGCTTGTTGCAAGGCTTGTCGTGTATTCGGCAGTAAGAGCTTTTCAGTACCCCCTGAGGATTTGGCGCGTATTGCTTGCAAACGCTTCACAGTGGCTGATGTTTGCGCAGTAAATTGGTCATTGGGAATTTGACCACAAGCTTCCATTGCCGCATTGATAATCGGTTTATACCCAGTACACCTGCAGAGGTTGCCAGATAATGCAGTGTTTATTTCATGACGCTCAAGCGTCCTATTGGTTTCGGTTTGGTGATATAACGCAAACATCGACATAATGAAACCGGGTGTACAAAAGCCGCATTGAGAACCGTGCTTATCAACCATGGCCTGTTGCACGGGGTGCATATTTTTGGTGGTGCCGAGATGTTCAACGGTTATTAACTGTTTACCATGGATAGCAGATAAAAAAGTAACGCAACTATTGAGTGAATAATAAGTCAATGTATTATCCGGCTTGGGCTCGGCAACGACGACAGTACATGCGCCGCAATCTCCCGATGCACACCCTTCTTTTGTACCGTGCATCTTGCGATGTTCTCGCAAGTAGTTTAAAACGGTTAAATCTGCGCGCGCGTGCTCGATGGACACGTGCTCATTGTTTAATAAAAATTCAATCACCGAGCAGTCTCTTAAATTTCATGGTAAGGTTTACGCTATACTATATATGTGTTTTGATTGTAAAAACAGACCAAATGGTCAAAAAATATTATAGTGGTTTGTAGCAATTTGTATACCTAAGCTTAGTAAAGTTTGTAAAATATTCATCACTCTCAAGTCGCCCCTGACAAGTAAAGGCTTATAGAGTTTATTGAAATAGGTGTTGGGTTTTGAATTTTCGCAATGATTGTCTTATGCTGCATCAAACAAGGGCAAGAAAGTTTATACTTGCACCCAGTTATTACACGTCGGTGTTTCTAAAAGGAAAAAATATAGAATGACAATAAAAGCTGCTTTAGATGGCAGAATAGGTGCCAAGAATAAAGCAACGATTGTAAAAGCGGCAGAAAGGGCGTTTGCAAAACATGGATTTAAAGGTACATCTGTTCAGCAAATAGCGGATGCCGCGGGTTTACCAAAAACCAATGTACTTTATTATTTTAAGTCAAAACAAGGATTATATTTGGCCGTGCTTCAACAAATCATGGCTATCTGGAACTTAAGTTTTGACAAAGCCACAGCAAATGATGATCCAGCCGAGACCTTAGCAGAGTATATTTCTGAAAAGATGGAAGTGTCGAGAACGCGCCCGTATGCCTCAAAGGTGTTTGCAATGGAGATCATCAATGGCGCGACCAACTTTCAAGGCTCCTTTTTAGAGGAGCATCGGGAGTGGATGAATGGTCGAACGGCAGTGATTGATGCTTGGGTTGCACAAGGAAAAATGCCCCCCATTGACGCGCACTATCTCTTGTATCACATTTGGGCGAGTACTCAGCACTACGCAGATTTTTCAACCCAAATTAGTAATCTGCGCGGTAGCACAATGAAAAAAGCCGATTACAAAATAGCCACATTAAACTTAGTGAATATGATTTTACAAGGGTGTGGGCTGCAAGTGCCCAAAGAATATCAACTATTGAAGTAACAAGGGTAAAATAAGTGAGTAAACAACAAAGCGATACACTTGACTACCCACGAGACCTGATTGGGTATGGTCAACATCCACCTCATCCAAAGTGGCCTAACAATGCAAAAGTTGCCGTTCAGTTTGTTATCAATTACGAAGAAGGGGGAGAAAACTGCGTTCTTCACGGTGACAAACAGTCTGAAATTTTCTTATCGGAAATTGTAGGCGCGCAAGCATATCAAGACCGCCATTTGAGTATGGAATCTATATATGAGTATGGAAGTCGGGCAGGTTTTTGGCGTTTGCACCGCTTGTTCACTTCATACAATATTCCAGTAACGGTATTTGGTGTGACAATGGCGATGGCTAGACACCCCGAAGCAGTAGCTGCCATGCAAGCAGCCAATTGGGAAATTGCCAGTCATGCGATGCGTTGGATCCACTATCAAGGCATGGATATCGAAACCGAGCGGCAACAAATTGATGAAGCCATTACCTTACACAAAACCCTGACCGGCGAAAAACCTGTCGGCTGGTATACGGGAAGAACAAGTCCAAATACCTTACAGCTCATTGCCGAACGAGATGATATTTTATATTGTGCTGACTCCTACGCAGACGATCTTCCATACTACGATACGCATTACCAAAAACCGCTTCTGATGGTGCCGTACACCCTCGATACCAATGATATGCGCTTTGCTACACCTCAAGGTTTTAACAGCGGCGAACAGTTTTTTCAATATTTAAAAGATGCCTTTGACATGCTTAGAATCGAAGGTGGCAGTTCACCTAAGATGTTGTCTATCGGTTTGCATTGCCGAATCATTGGCCGTCCGGGTAGGATTATGGCACTTCGACGATTCTTAGATTACGTCAGTGAATTCGATGATGTGTGGTGCTGCACACGTGAGAATATCGCTAAACACTGGTTAAAACACTTTCCTTATCGTTAAATATTAAAGTTGTCCTATTCGCACAAGCCACGTTATGATTGTTAGGAACATGTTCGCGAGAGGCTTCACTTTTGAAACGACTGTGATGTGGCGTGATATTTACTCTGAAAATGTCTATTAGAAATATATTGAGATACAGTGACAAAAAATTCATGGGCTGAATACAATAATTTTGAGAAAGTTTACGCTCAAAAAGACAAACCAGCCCTTGATATCTCTAAGGTTCAGAATAATGCTACTGCTTACTCATATACCGAACTGAAGTTAAGTGCGTTTACTTTTTTCTTAGCTGGAATAAGTCTCTGACCCCAAAATACCAACATTTGATGGAAAATTTAAAAAACACATGAAGTATTCATTACTCACATTAAGTTTGTGTTTGCTGTTATCACTTCAAACTCAAGCACAGCAGCTACGTGGTCATGCTCAAGCTGCAAAAGGAAATCATCAATCGCTATCATTTTCGGGTTGGGCATGCTTGAAGTCTAACAAAGATCCAATAAAAGTTTCTTTGTACGCAGGTGATGCCATAGAAACAGCTACTTTTGTCCAGGCAATACATGCGAATGAGCGCACATTCGATTCTGTAAAAAATTTGTGTGATAGCACCGGAAACCACGGATTCTTTATGACAGTGGATCAAGATACTTTGTTTCAATATGCTGGCAAACAAGCATTCATTGTGCACGAACAAGATGGTGTAAAAAGGCGTTTAGGTAATGTAGATAGTTTCTTTCCAGACTTCCCAAAAACTCGATTGCGCGGAGTTACAGATGGTATTGTAGAGGTCAATGGTGCTTACTTTGTCATGGGATGGGCTTGTCAAACAGATGTGGTTGATCCAGTTAGTTTAGAGTTTTCAGTTCTGAGTGATAACGGCTCTGTGGAGCCTGTAATGTCTGATGTAACAACAAGCACGATAAACGGTGGTGTGATAGAGGAACGCTGTAACACTGTTCGCGGAAAGCATCGATTTAGAACCCAAATACCCAATGAAATTATCAGACAATACGGCGGCAAAAAACTACTAGTAAATGCAGTAGCGAGATACGGACAAAATAAACAGCGTTTGGTGCACTCTGGACGATTTAGCTTGCCTTCTATTTTACCCAAAGCTGAGGAAGTGGTTCGGCCGAATATTATTGTTTTTTTCACCGATGATCAGGGTTATGCAGATCTGGGAGTTCAACAATCGCAAGAAGATATAAAAACCCCTAATATTGACCGCTTGGCGATTAACGGTGCTCGATTTACCAATGGCTATGTAACCGCACCTCAATGCTCACCTTCACGCGCGGCGATGCTAACTGGCATCTACCAAAACAGATTTCGTTTAGATGAAAATCGACATATACCTTTGACGCTCGAGGTACATACACTTGCTGATCGACTCAAAGCTCAGGGCTACAAAACAGGTATGGCTGGGAAGTGGCACTTGGAAATAATGGGTAACTCTGTGGAATGGGGACAAACTTTCTATCCGAGTATTACGCCATTTAGAGTAGGGAGGGTACCACAAGAGGTGAGGCAACGTTATTTTCCTCACAAGCGTGGATTTGATGACGTATTCGCAGGTTACACAGGCTCTTTTTTAAGAACATTTAACGAAAATGGAAATTCAATTCCAGTCGAAACGTACCGCAATAGAGAATTCAGAGTAGATTTAGTTAGTGACGCTTCTTTAACGTTAATTGACAAGCACTGGAGAAATCCATTTTTTCTATACATATCTCACTATGCGCCACACGTCCCACTTGAAGCTACTCAAAAATATCTTGACCAATTCCCAGGTGACATGCCTGAGCGTAGACGTTACGCATTGGCTATGATGGCAGCCCTTGACGATGGGGTGGGTCGAGTATTAGATAAACTAGAAAACTATAACATATTGGACAATACTTTAATATTTTTTATCAGTGACAATGGTGCTCCTATTGGCACAATTCCTGAGGATACGCCCATTACAAAAGGCGGTACTTGGAATGGCTCCGTAAACACTCCCTTCACAGGCGAAAAAGGTATGCTTACTGAAGGGGCGCTACGTGTACCTTATATTATGCACTGGCCCGACAAAATTAGAGGTGGCCAAGTTATCCACACACCTGTGTCCTCGTTAGATGCGGCTTATACATTGCTTAAGGCAGGAGGCGTTGAATCTTTGGAAGACCTTGATGGAATGGATCTAGTACCTCTTGTGACTGGTGAAGACGTTACACAAGCTTTTATGCAACGCCCACTATTCTGGCGTTTCTATTATCAACGAGCCGTTCGTCAAGGAAACTGGAAATATATGCAAGCTGGTATTAAAAGAGAATATTTATTTGATATGACTTTAGTTGAACCGGAAAGTGTCAACTACATCGACGACTATCCTGAGGTCGCGGCACAATTAAAAGCAAGATATTGGGAATGGGCTGCTGAAATGCCTAGACCTGAAACATTAAAAGAAATTCCCATTCCTTTTGGTAGACGAGTCGATCATCACTTACCGCCGAATAATTAAAAATTTATTTTTGTATTCACGTTAGCGGCATTATCATGAAAATTTCAACCGCTCTAGCAATTTTGAAATCCATTTTCACTAGCGTCTTCTGAATATATACGCACATAGCAAATATGCGACCGCGCCGGTAAGTGCACCCAATAGCTCAACTTGATCACTTGTTGCCTTTAAGACTTCGGATAAAAATATAACAGTAACTAGTGTTATAACTATGGTGCAAGCCACTTGCAAACTGATCAACTTAAGCCTTTCAGCAATACTTTGTTTTCCCTTAAATTTAATAGATTCATAAAAGAAGAGTATTAAAATTATGCCCGCGGCGATCACTATGTTTTCAATCACTATTGTTCCTACCAATTGGGTGTGGTCGTTAAACCACACCACTCATGTATGAAAAGAGTGGTGTTGCGCAACTAATTTATTTCAAATCAAACAAGTATCGCATAATAAAAACGGCGGCCATTATGTAGGTGATGAGAGTGACCTCTTTAAATTTGCCTGTACCGACTTTAATCCCCACATAAGTGATAAATCCGAGTGCAATGCCTTCGCTAATACTAAAGGTTAGGGGCATCGCGAGTAGGGCAATGGTTGCAGTTGCTAGGCTAGCAATGTCATCAAAATCAATCTGGCGTATGGAGTCCATCATGAAAATCCCGACCATCACCAAAGCGGGTGTGGTGGCCATTAGGGGGATGACCTTCATTAGAGGCGTTAAAAATAAGGCCAGTAAAAAACAAATCGCCACGACAACCGCGGTGAGGCCTGTTCTTCCGCCGGCTGAGACGCCTGCTGCTGATTCTACGTAACTCGTCACTGGCGACGTACCTAAACCAGCGCCGACGACACTGGCGGCCGCGTCTGCACTCATAGCACCACCAATTTTGGGGAGTTTACCGTTTTTATCTAATAGTTTTGCGCGACGAGAAACGCCAATTAGTGTGCCGATGGTATCAAACATGTTGACAAACATCAGCGCAAAAATCAGATCCCACGTTTGCGAAAAATGTTCTATGGGGTACCAAATATCCATTGCAAAAAATGTTTCACTTGCCGACTCTGGTAAGCCAACAATGGCCTCGGGTGTGGATGTCAGGTAAGCATCTCCAGATGGCGTGATTAAGCCAATCATCGTCAAACTTACAATTGATATTAAAATCGCCCCTGCGACACGCTTAATGATCAATACAATGGTAAAAATAATACCCGCTAAGGCGAGTAATACCGCTGGATCTGACATGTTACCTAGGGTAACAAAAGTAGCGGGATGATCGACAATCAAACCGGCATTTTTGAGCCCTATAAAGGCTATAAAAAGACCAATACCACATTGCACTCCAATTTTTAGTGCGGCAGGTATGGCTTCGGCAATCTTCGTCCTTACGCCGGTCACGGAGAGCAATAAAAACAAAATACCATTCCAAAATACTATACCCAGTGCGGCCTCCCATGGAATTTCTCGGGTGATACAGATGGTAAATGCAAAAAAGGCATTGAGGCCCATTCCGGGAGCTAAGGCAATTGGGTAATTGGTGAAGGCTGCCATTAGGAGCGTACCTAAACAAGCGGCAAGTGCCGTGACCGTAATCAATCCTGCGGTTGGCATTCCGCTTAGACCGAGAATACTCGGGTTAACAATTAATATATATGACATTGCTGCAAAGGTTGTTAAGCCCGCAATGACTTCTGTTTTAAGGTTTGTACCGTGTTCGGGCAATTTAAACACGCGCTCGATTAGAGAGATTGACATAAGCCTCCGCAGCTTTTTACAAGCTTGTTATTATTGAGTCTGATTTTCACGAGGTATATACACCGTGCTAGCATTGTAGTGTGGATAAGCAATAACTTGACCAGTTAGTCAGTTTATTGGTCTAAATTCTGCTACACTGATGTTCAACTAATCCAGTGTAGCTGGAATTACTGGCGCATGCTAGAGCTGGCAACGTAGCTTTGCTCCTCTCGCCGTCATGTAATTTATAAGAGGATAAAGGGGTAGGCGACATCACGCTTAGTTCTGCTTCCTAAAAGTGCAAAAAACAATGTAAAGCCATAACTTGGTGCATTAAATTGAGTTGCAGTGCAAAAGGAGTAACAACATGGCAAGCAATGACCTAATCAGATACTTACCCAAAGCAGAATTGCATCTGCACATTGAAGGCACGCTTGAGCCTGAGCTAATGTGGCAACTGGCAAATAAACACGACATAGTCTTGCCTTACGAAAGTGTCGAAGCCATCCGCGCAGCTTATCAGTTCGAAGACTTACAGAGTTTTTTAGATTTGTATTATCAAGGTGCGGACGTATTGCGGGATGAAGATGATTTTTACCAGCTGATGTGGGCATACTTGTTAAAATGCAAAGAAGACAATGTTGTGCATACAGAAATGATGGTCGATCCACAAACCCATACCCATCGCGGCGTGGGCTTCGAAGTTTTTATGCCCGGATTTAAGCGAGCAATTAAGCAAGCAAAAAAAGAACTCGGCATCTCATGTTATTTAATTTTGTCTTTTTTACGGCACTTACCGGAAGAAGATGCTTTGCAAACCCTAGAGGAAGCAAAAGAATACTACGATGACTTTATCGCCGTTGGTCTCGACAGTTCTGAGCTAGGTAATCCGCCCAGTAAGTTTGAAAACGTATTTGCCCGTGCAAAGTCATTAGGGTTTAAGTGCGTGGCACATGCTGGAGAAGAGGGGCCGCCCGAATATGTATGGCAAGCTCTTAATTTATTGCAAGTAGAACGAATCGATCATGGTGTAAGAAGTGCTGAAGACCCAGTATTGATGCGTAAATTAGTTGAAAACCAGATCCCCCTTACAGTATGCCCGCAAAGCAACTTAAAGCTTAATGTGGTCGATGAAATGTCGCAGCACAATATCCTAAAACTGTTGGATGACGGCTTGTTGGTGACAGTGAATGCCGACGATCCCTCATATTTTGGCGCCTACATCAATGGTAACTTTGAGTCATTGGACAGGGCGCTAGACATGAGTGACAAACAGCTGGTGAAGTTGGTAAAGAACAGCTTTTTCGCTAGCTTTTTACCCGAAGATGAAAAAGAGTATTGGCTGGCTTTGATTGATAAGGCATTCGCCTCAAAGTAGCGATTTACATAAGCTTATCAACTAGTTAAATATTTAGCATAAGCTAAATATATATGCTGCTTGTATTGAAAGTTTTTTCAAATCGGCCGATAATCGATATATCTTTGAAGCATAACTTAAGCCGATACACGTGGTGTCGACTTTAGACATACTCGTTCAGGATCACTCATGGAACACAAAAACATAAGTTCTCGTTCTACCCCTCAAAAAGCCTTGCGGTTAAATTTAGATGACAAGAAGTACGGCACCATAGTTGAAATTGGTGCAGGTCAGGAAGTGGCTCGGCAGTTCTTTTTAGCGGGAGCAGCGGCGGGGACAATCGCCAAAACCATGTCTGCTTACGATATGAAGTTTTCAGATGCGATTTACGGTGTTCAAAATGACGGTCGTTACGTGAGTAAAGCACGTGTTAAAGCGATGATGGAGCAAGAGTTTGATCTAGTGCTTCAACGAGTAAGTGAAGGGCGATCAAAGTCATCTCGTTATTTTGCCTATGCCGCAACGGTGGCAGCAAAAAGCTTCAATCGTCAAAACGAATGCCATGCATGGTGTGGTGTGCGTATACAAATGTACCCTGGGGCAGAGCCTTCGAATATTAAGGTACATGTGCGTATGCACGACGACAATGCAGAAGCACAGCAACAAGCACTAGGTGTGTTAGGCGTAAATTTGATCTACGCCGCTTATTACTATTTCGAAAACCCTAAAATGTTTATCGATTCGCTGACTGACAGTATCAAGCCAGGCCGAATCGAAATTGATTCTATCGAGTTCCTGGGGCCTTATTTTGAAGATATCGATAATCGCGCGATTAACCTTCACTTGATCAGAAGTTGGAAAACTCGCGCTATTATGTTTAGACCCGATGGCAGTATTTGTGTGCCAGCAGAAATGCTTTACAAAAAAAACGTACTGACCATCAGAGGTTCATTTCGACCTGTGACTAATCTCAACATCGATATGATTGAGCAGGGGCGGGTTGCATTTCTGGAGACAGAGGGCGTGGAGGAAGATAACACGGTTGTTATCGCAGAGATTTCGTTGAACGATACCAGAGGGAATGACAACCACGTACCTGAAGAGGACTTGGTACAGCGCGTCCAATTGCTGAATTCACTCGGTTACAATGTAATGATTTCGGACTACACCCGTTACTTCTCATTGCGCGCATATTTCCGACAGTACACAAAAATGGAAATAGGTATTGTCGTGGGGATGGTCAACCTCAAACAAATCTTTGATGAAAATTCTTATCAAGGTGTAGAAGGTGGTATTTTAGAAGGCTTTGGTAAACTATTCCCAGACAACACGCGCATGTTTATCTATCCTGAACTCAATGTTGAAGGTGAGTTGCGTGATTACAACAGCTTTAAGGCGCAAGAACATTTACGGTTTTTGTATCGCCACTTGTTAGAAAATGACTTTCTAACCGGATTGGATACGAGTGATACTGAGTTATTTAAAATATACTCACGAGAAGTCCTCAAGCAACTCAAGTCAGGCAGAGGAGAGTGGGAAAACTCGGTGCCTAAATTAGTGGCGGAGCAAATCATTGAGTTTGGCTTTTTTGGATTTAAAAAGAAACGGCGTTGACGGGGTTCGTAAAAACTACAAACCCGCACCTATTTCATAGCTTTTGATGACCGCTGGACGAGCCGCTATCGCATCCATCCAAGCCTTTGTATTGGGGTAGCGGCCTAAGTCAATATCTAAATAGCTGCCATTTGCAGCATACACCCAAGGGAAAATAGCGATATCTGCAATACTGTATTCCTCAGCAATAAATTCGCGTTGAGTTAATTGTTTTTCTAATACAGAAAGCAAGCGATGAGATTCGTTAAAGTAACGTTCTTTTGCATATGGAACATCACTTGGTGCCGCATTTTTAAAATGCCCCGCTTGCCCCATCATCGGCCCCAAGCCACCTATTTGCCACATTAACCATTGCATGACTTCGTAATACGCAGATGTTTCGCTAGGCATAAAACGTTGATATTTTTGCGCTAGATATAACAAAATAGCGCCAGACTCAAAAATACTCAACGAACCGTCAACTAAAGCGGGAATTTTGTTGTTTGGCGAAATCTCCAAAAAAGCAGGCTCAAACTGTTGACCTTTGCTTATATTTACAGGGTGAAGCCTGTATTCGATAGCGGCTTCTTCAGCAAAAATCAAGGGTTTATAGCCATTCGGCGTGCGCCATAAATATAAATCAATCATCGTCTATGCACCCGGTCCACAATCAATACAATTTAATGGCGGTTGTGGCCCCATACCCATCGCCTGCAGTAAACCCCGCAGCGCCGTGCGTAATCCCTCTTCAATCACCGGATGATAGAAGGGTAACTGCAAAATGTCTTCAACTGTCATACGCATCTGAATTGTCCACGCTAATAGATGTGCGAGATGCTCTTGTCCTGGGCCAATCATTTCTCCGCCGAGTAATATCCCCGTGTCTTTGTCGCCGTATAGTCGCATTAATCCCTTATTCACTAGCATTACTCTTGAGCGCCCTTGATTTTCAAAACTTACTGAACCAATCGCGAAGTCTACACCACTCTCATCTAGCTCACGGTAGGATTTTCCGACTGTGGCAATTTGCGGATCTGAAAAGACCACACCAAGCGGCACTTTCCTAGCTCGTCGATAAACGGAAGGGTAGCGTCCTGCATTTTCACCGGCTAAACGGCCTTCGTCAGAAGCTTCGTGAAGGAGTGGAATGTCGGCGTTTGCATCACCGGCAATAAAAATATGGCTGTCTCCACATTGCATAGAAAGCGGGTTATATAAAGGTACTCCACGCTTGTCGAGTGCTAAATTAGTATTTTCTAAACCAATATTGTCGACATTGGCCCGACGCCCCGTAGCGGCCAATAGGTAATCAAAGGTTTCAATCGTTATGTCGGCATCTGGTGTTGATTTAAAGGTAATTTGCACGCCTTCATTTACGCGTTTTATCTCTTTCACTTCGCCACTACTATGAAATGAGAATTCTTGCTTAAACGTTTTTAGCGCATAATTTTTTACTTCTGGGTCTGATAAAGGACCTACCGAATCACCTGCACCAAACAAATGGACGTTTACACCCAAACGGTGCAGTGCTTGTCCAAGTTCAAGCCCAATCACACCCGCGCCAAACACAGCTACAGCCTTAGGTAACTCGTTCCATTCGAAGACGTCATCGTTTGTAATCAATCTATCTTCAGCACCATTAAAAAAAGCAGGGATATTGTGCCTTGAACCGGTAGCAATAATAATTCTATCCGCTTTGATTGTATCGCCGTTTGACAACGCTAAAGTGTGATCGTCGACAAACTTAGCGTAAGCTTTTATCTTGTGCTTGGCGTCAAATTCAGCTACGTCTTCGTTCACAAAACTGACAAATCTATCACGCTCGTCGCGCACCCGTTGCATCACTTTTGAACCGTCGACTTCCGGTATTGCACCTTGCAGTCCAAATTGTTCATATACTTCCGCTCGGTGTCGGGCTTCAGCCGGTGCAATTAATAATTTTGACGGCATACACCCCACACGCGCACATGTTGTCCCGTATTCTCCACCCTCTATTAACGCGATACTATCCGTGACTTTTCGGGCTTCTCTATAAGCACCCATTCCAGATGTGCCAGTACCAATAATTGCGATGTCGACCTGTTTTATTTGAGAACTCATTGTTTTGCTTCCGTAGTGTGTTTATAAGCGTAGCTTCTGCTTGAAAAAAGGGATACCGTTTTATAGGTACCCCTAGAGGGAGAATACATTTTTCTTTGGCTAAAAAGAATATGCGTATGATAAATTTAGAAAATCGACGCCAGGGTTTTTACTATTTAAACCGCCATTACTGTAATGCATGTACCTTACCGCCACAGATTGTTTGTTTTGCTTGCCAAAATCCAAAGCGAGCCCAAGGCGATCTTCAAATTGATAGTGCGAACCGATGTCCTTGCCAGCAAATTGTGTATCTTCGACGAGTGATACACCGATGCCAAACTCCCAACGCAAAGGGTATTTGCCTTTTACATGGTAAAAGGTTTTACCTATGACTGGAGAAAGCGCAATAACATAGTTTGTCTCGTGTTGATTTGATTCACCAAACTCCCAAAAGTTAACACTGACCTCCCAATACAAATCAAGTTTGTCAAAGTAAGGTACATTGTTCCATTCGTAAACATAGGGGCGGTAGGCTAATCGCAGACCTGTAATGTCGTCAGAACCAATCAGTAAATCGACGGCTACGGCCTGAGATACCGTGTTTTCTTTTGCAGAAACATTAAACGTGAGTAGCCCAAATGTTAGGATAAAAAGGGTAGCGAGTAGTGACGATTTCATTTTAGTCTCCATAGTGTGTTTTTTTGCTAGTAGAGGATGGCCAAATTGTTATGGTGCCTTTGCTTGCCTCTGTTTTGTTGTTAAGTAATATAATGGCAAGGCAGAACTAAAATGCGTCTAATCGTGTTTGTTTTCATACCGATCTGCCATAAAGATTAGTTTTGGTATTATTCACTGGAGAATTACTTGGATTTGCTATCAAACTTATTGCAGCACTTTTCACTGAATGCAGATGTCTTTTTCAGTGGAAACTTGTGTGGTTTACACGGTTTTGACGATGAGGATAGCTGTTCTGGTCATCTTCATTTGTTAAAACAAGGGAGCTTGGTTGTTAAAGACGGAAAGGGCTACGAAAAAACATTAAGTGAACCTTCGTTAATTTATTTCCCTCGGGCTCACAGCCATAGTTTGATCGCAGATAATGGCCTTGGGGCCGATCTTGTTTGCGCTCGTATTGACTATTTTGGCGGACAACGCAGCCCAATTATTAACGCCTTACCGTCAATATTGGAATATCCAATCGAGTCTACTGGCTTGTTAGGACAGTCTGCTCGATGGGTCTTTGATGAGGCCTTTGCGGAGAGAAGCGGTAAGACCTTGGTATTGAATCGGCTTTGCGATATTTTTATTGTCAATGTGTTGCGAAAATTATTGGAGGAAGGAGTATTTAAAGAGGGTATGATGGCAGGACTTGCCAATCCGCAACTTGCGAAAGTCTTAGTCGCAATCCATGCGCAGCCTCAAGATAAATGGTCACTTGTAAAAATGGCCGAATGCTGTGCAATGTCACGCTCGAAATTTTCTGATTTATTTAAGCAAGTAGTGGGTCAAACACCACTCGACTACCTGACTGAGTGGCGGATAACTATCGCGCAAAACCTGATAGCTAAACAACAGAACATGGATTTAGTGGCGCATCAAGTTGGCTATGAAAATGGATCAGCATTGGCACGGGTATTTAGAAAAAAAATAGGGTGTTCTCCCAAAGCTTGGTTGATGGCGTCACAGTCACAAGCGTAAATATGATAATACTTTAGTATATAGTCATACAGCCGAATTGCCGTCTAGCGTCGTGCAAGTTGAGGATCTACAGTAGGAAGGTGTAGCAACTGTGCTACGCAAAACTATTTGCGGAGGCGACACCATGAACAACAGCGACAGTAAAAAACATCCCTTCAATGTAGGCGGACTATTATTGACAAAGGGACCACCAAAATTAAAGAGTTTAAGTGGATGGAAAACAACATCCAATTGGCATGCCGCCGCTTCTGTGCCAGTAGTGCCCGCGCAGATGGTAAGTTTTCAGAGCGCAGCGCCTGTATGCTCTAAAGTGCTGGAGTATGACGCAGGTTCTGCAAATGCGTTCTTTCCAAATTTGCAGGGCGATGCTTGGGCATTGACGGGTACCAAAAGCAACCCCGCTATTTGCGCGCTTACCATTAGCAAGCTTTACCCTGTTACGATCAGTCTAACGTTGCATTGTAATTGTTATTCACTTCCAGTTGGCAGTAGTGTTGGGCAACTCGTTGTACTGGTTAATAAAATTCCAGTGGGTGTGCTCGCCGTTGGTTCAATATGGACAGATGCGACTGTTAACATTCAGGCCACATCTTTAAACCCCGTAATTTCCGATACGAACCTCATAGAAATCGTCGCGGAGGAAGGGTCTTACAATATTGTTTCTGCCACGATCGAAAACAGTACAGTTGTGACCGCAAATTATCAGTGGTATTCGCAGTTTAATGGAAGCTTACAACCCAATGCGTCAGCATCATTTGACCAAGATCTTACAGTGGGTTTGACCAATTCAAGTTCACAGACGAAAACATTTGGTACTTCTTTGGGGATTTCACAAAGTATGGGGGCTTCTGTAGACGCGATATCCGCAACGCTAAGTGGTTCCTTCAGTTTAAGTACTCAAGAGTCGAGCACAGTGACTATTTCCGTCAACACTCAAACTCAGAAAAGCTATCAATACGCGCAAACAAACCCCACAGGGGAGGCCATTGCTTATGCGTTTTGGTGGTTAAGGTTACAATATGTGTTACCAAATGGTGCCTCAATTACGATAGATGCTCCACCTCAGGCGACGGTATTACAAACCTATTACCCTCCCACTGAGTCAGATGCACTACGCAATCACCTAAACTCACCCTCTGAAGCCATTGAGTATTAACGATTCTGTTTTGAACAAGATTAAGGGGCATTTTACATGCCCCTTGTATGCTGATTTACATGTCACTTATCGTTGTTCAAAATATGTGTTGCGTTTAAGCTGGAAAAGTCACGGTGTGTATTTCTTGTTAGCAGCATCTCACGGGCAAAGCGCAGTATCTGTGCTTCTAACTTAGCGCGTTGTTCGTTGTTCTCGAATTGCATGACATCAGCTACTTTTGCAACACCCAGAATACGCCTCATCATTTTAACTGCTGCAAATCCCATTGTGTCAGACAAAATGGTTTGCATAAACCATTCTCGAAAATCCGAGTGGGCAAGCTCTACACCCAAATGATCACCTATAAAAGCGGTGTTATCCGGATGGTTGTCATGTTTTTGCCACAGCGATAGGAACTTTGTTTCAAACTCAAGCCAAACGGTTTCGATAAGGGAGAGTAAAGATGTAGCATAGCTTTCGGATGAAGGGTTTGCGGTATGTTTTTGGGCAAAATAGTTTACATACAAATTCGCGATAAATGCACCAATGTCAAAGCCGATAGGGCCCATAAAAGCAAACTCGGGATCAATTATATACGTGTCGTTTTCGTTAACCATAATCGAACCTGTGTGCAGGTCGCCATGAATGAGGGCTTCATTTTTACTGGCAAACGCCCATTTCATCTGCCCAATATGCATTCGTACAGTCGGATCTTTTTGAATACTATCGATGACGTTTTGACAGAGTGATGGGTTGTAGTTGTTGGTTTCATGTCCCTCAAATGGGTAGGTAAAAACAAATGCCTGTGTGATCTGGCACATCGCTTGATTGCTTAGTTTAGTGGGTTGATATTTGTTACCTTCAGCAAATGCACTGGAATAAAACAAGGTGTTAGCTAAATAAGACGACATATGGCTAGCGAGCTTGGGCAGTGATTGTCTGGCTATTAAAGCATTGCGTAAAAGTAGATGTTGCGAGAGATTTTGCATGATGATCACGGACATCGCGCTGCAACTGTAATAAAGCTTAGGTGACATAGTTGGACAAACTTGGGCTTGGTAAGTCAAGGCTTGTTTTTCAACATCCATTCTCTCTCTGCTCAAAGGCCAATCTTTTCCGAGAACTTTTATGTATGGCGGGGTTTGTTTTACAAAGACAGAAGACTTGTCTTTATTCTTGCTCCTCACAATAAACGCGTAGTTCATGTTGCCGTCGCAGACTTCTTTTACCTCAAGTGCAGAAAAGTCATCAAAGAGCATCCCCATTGCAGGGACAGTACTGAGATATTCAACAATGTTTTGTTCGGTCAATGTGTAATATGCGGTAGATGTCATGTGTTATGTACTTACTGTTTTTCTCGAAATAGTCAATTGAAATAAGGCTAGCAGAATTATCAGAAGAGTGAATCACAAAACCATCACATTCAATCTTAGATTATTTAAATGCAGCTCAACATGAGAGTGAAAACCGCTATTAGTAAACAATACGTCTTAAATTGATGATTATTTGTCTTATCAGACAGAATTGTTCTTGTAATACTCTAATAGCACTGAATAGTAAACGGGGTTAATTATGACTAAACGTATTGTGTTTTTTATTGCCGATGGCTTTCAGCCCTTGGATTTGTTTGGTCCGTTGGATACCTTTGTAGAAACTAATACTTTCTTACACGATGCGTATACTTGTGTGATTGCTAGTTTTACTGCTGGCGAAATCAAAAGTAGTGCAGGGCATCGTGTTATGGCAGATATTTCAATATCTGAGCTGTCGGAGCTTGATTATTTTGTAGTCTGCGGAGGAAGTGGTACGCGTACCTTAAAATTGACGACCGAACAGACACTGATCTTGACGCAAGTATGCGACAAGGCAGAAAAAATTATCAGTATTTGCACGGGTGCTTTCATCTTGGCGCAAGTTTTTTGTAACGAACAACGGCGACTGACCACGCATTGGCGTCATTGCCACTCTTTGGCATCACAACACAAGCACATAAGTGTAGAAACCGAGCCCCTGTTTATTAACGACAGCAATGTTTGGTCGTCTGCGGGGATATTGTCGGGCGTTGACTTGGCTCTAGAGTTGATCAAACAAGACTATGGCAATACAGTGGCTTCTGCCGTTTCAAAAGAATTAGTGGTGTACCTGCAGCGAAAAGGCAATCAACAGCAATTTTCTGATCTATTGCAGCTTCAATCCGCACAAAACATTCGTCTTACCCCTCTGTTGGATTGGGTGCTAAACAATATAGAGCAAAAGATAAGTGTTGAAGATCTTGCTACGCAAGCATGTATGAGTAGCAGACAACTTACCCGAATGTTCAACAAACACCTCAAAATAAGTCCAGCTGCTTTTATTGCCAAAGTCAAATTGCATCGAGCAAAGGATATGTTGAGCGAGGGTAGCCATTCTTTAAACGCCATTGCTAGGCGAGTCGGGTTTACCAATTACGAGAGCTTTAGGCGTGCATTCGAACGTCAATTTGGCCTATCACCCTCACATTATTCAAGTTAAGGAGGATTGCATCATGAAAATTTTACCTCTAATCGTAGCGTTCATACTCGGCACATTTCATTTTGTCGCTTTTGCCAAAAGCAAGCAGGAGATAATTCGCGCAGCGAGTGAAGGCGCACCGAAACACATTACGTAAGATGCCAGTTTTATGTATTTTGATGGCAAGCTCCCCAGCGCGGCTCATTGCGCATTGGTGTACATGATGTCGCCAAAGAACAAATACTACGATCATCATCACAATCACCTAGTTGACTCACCCATTCATCAAATGTACTTTTTCCCAAAGCTTGATGACAAGGTGTTTTCACTGCAGTCTAGCAAGGTATTTTTGTGGCAGGGTTTTCCGCACCTAAGTGCGTTGATTGTGGTAGTAGAGGGTGAATAGGCGTGGGAGTGGTACCAGAAAGCCGAATATTGACTGAATTTGTTGTGTGAGAGCTTTACCAAACTAGCATAGATTTATGCGTACGCAGATGCTTTTAAATTTTGTTAGCTTTCAAAGCTTATATTGTTGAAATAGTTAAATAAATACTCTGCAACGATACGAACTCGTTCGGTTTTTTTAAGGTCGGGATGGTAGAGGATCCATAAATCACTCTTGGTATCTTTCGATAGTTCCGCTATTTCAATCAATCCCTTTCTCTTCTGGTCGCGAGGCAGTAGAGCGATACCAAAGCCAGCTTCTGCGTAATTAGACATGGCTGTTAATTCGTCGCACCTTACGACGATAGCATCGTTAAGGGTTGCTTCAAGCCAAGTGAATGCTGACAAGTCTAGCATACTGCCTGTTGCGCCAATCAACGGGTAGTTTGCAAGTGTTTCAAAGGTAGGGAGCGTGGAGCAATTGCCAATAAAACATTCAGAAGCAAAAAGTGCCCACGGTATAGAAGCTGCCTTGCGTCCAACTAAATGTTCTGGCGGACTGTTTGTTGCCCTTATAGCAATGTCAGCTACTCGAGTATTCAAATTAAATGCGTCGTTACTTGAGAGTATTTCAAAGTGTATATCTGGGTACTTTTTTGAAATATTGGTAAGTGCAGCTGGTAAATAGCGGTTAGCAATGTTAAACGGTGCCGTTATTTTTACGGCTCCGCTAGGTAGAAACTCTCTGCCAACTATGTGCCTTTCAATTTCTTCAGAGCTCTTGAGCATTGAGTTGGCAAATAAGAGCACTTCTTTCGCCAATGGGGTAGCAACGTACCCTTTTGATCCGCGAACGAATAACTTACCGCCAAGTTCTTTCTCTAGAGACTCTAGTCTTCTGAATATAGTCGTGTAATTCACCCCTAATACCCTCGAGGCACCACTCATTGAACCAGCTTTATCTACTACTGTAAGTATTTTTAGCGAATTCCAGTCCATATGCAAAATTGCAACTTTAAAATGCATCAATCTACACTTTGACTGCGATAATGCAAGTTATATGATCAACGCATCTTGAACAAGGTTTTTGGAAACAACATGAAAATTCCACAAAATTACGAACTAGCTGCTTTCCTACATCGAATAACCCTTGGGCTTGTCATGATTGCTCATAGCCTGTATTTGAAACTTTTAATTTTTACACTCCCTGGTACCGCGGAGTTTTTTCTTACCTTAGGATTGCCGAAATTATTGGCATATGTTGTTTTTTTTCTGAAGCAGTATGCGGCATTGCCTTAATTCTCGGTTATAGAAGCCAGGTAGCGGCAGGACTATTGATACCAATTTTGATTGGGGCAACATGGGCTCATAGGGATGCTGGCTGGTTGTTTGTCAATGAAGGTGGCGGATGGGAATACCCATTGGTGCTTGTTTTAATGGCAGTAGTTCAAGTCTTATTGGGCAATGGAAAGTATGCTGTAGAAAAGGAGCGTTATGATGAAAAATGAAAATATCGAGCCAATAGCGTCTAAACTATGTCTAGATCTTCAGCGTCCAGCATCAGCTATAATTTGCTGATAGTAAAGTCGCAGGTTAATAAAAAGCCCTAATGGCTGGTGAGGGCTCGTTAGGTTTTTTTACAAGATGGTGGAGCTGGCGGGAATTGAACCCGCGTCCAGAAAGCGTCAGCGTTTGGTACTACATGCTTAGTCTTGTCTTTACATTCGCTCTATTACTGCGGACAGACACGCCATAATAAAACTAACCTGAATTAAATTTAGCAGTTCAACTCTCAGGTGGGAGTATCCGTGCGATCCTGTTTGGGTTTGACTCCTCGAACTCCCCGTCTTACAGGCGGAAGCTAGGGCGAGAAGGCTCTATGCAGGTTATTAAGCTGCTAGTGCGTAGTTTTCGTCGTTTGCGACTATTTTTTTGCGGCTTTTTAAAGAGGCAAACCGCACCTCTGCATGCACCTCCGGCATCATTGAATCCTGTCGAATCCAGAGCAGCCCCGAGTTTGTTTTGTTATCTTTTCGGTAAGTCAGTTAGAACAATTATAGGTGAGTATATAAGAAAAAATTTTATTTAAATTAGTCTTTAGGAACAAGATTAAGGCGGTGCGTCCGTTATCCACCGCCTTAAAATTGTTTACTCTCAGTGCTAACTGTGTTTCATGATACGCTCTTTTTGCCTTGCCCAGTCTTTATCTTTAAGGGCGTCACGCTTATCATGAGCTTGTTTACCTTTCGCTAAAAACAATTCTACCTTAACCCAGCTCTTTTTCCAATACATAGCTGTCGCAATTATGGTTAAACCTTGTCGATCGAGTCCACCAGTGAGTTTGTCAATTTCGCGTCTGTTGAGCAGTAACTTTCTTTGGCGGGTCGGGGCACAAATTACGTGTGTTGAGGCTTGACTAAGCGGCGTTATGTTAATATTGGTGACAAATGCTTCGCCATCTTTAAGAAAAACATAGGCATCGGTAAGGTTCACTTTACCTGCTCGGATACTTTTTACTTCCCAGCCTTGTAACTGCAAGCCCGCTTCAAATTTGTCAAGCAGGTGGTACTCGTGTCTGGCGCGTTTATTTTGCGCAATGGTGTTTGAATTTGCATTCTTATTCTTTTTCATGGCGCCATTATACTTAGCGAATTGTAGCTCGCAAGATAAAACAAGTTTGTTTTTAAGCGCTCGAATGACTAGAATTCTCCTCCTGTAATAAAAATCACATAGGCATTCATCAGACTTTATGCCAGAAGTAAATAAGAGTGCGCTCGTAGCATATAGTGCACAACAAATGTTTGATTTAGTAAATGATGTATCGGCATATGATCAATTTTTACCAGGATGCAAACGAAGTACCGTGTTATCTTTTGATGACGAGCAAATGACGGCGCGCATGGTATTGAGTAAAGCAGGGATAGAAAAAGAGCTGGTCACTCACAATAAGCTAATTAAAGATAAAGAAATCAGAATGGAACTAGCTGATGGCCCATTTAAATCACTTCAAGGTGGATGGAGATTCACAGCACTAAGTGACACAGCCTGCAAAGTTGAACTTCGTCTTGAGTTTACTTTTACTAACAAGTTTATTGAAATGGCGTTTGGAAAAATATTTACATCACTCACAAGCAATATGGTACAAGCCTTTACACAAAGAGCAAAACAGGTATACGGATAGTGGCAGATAAAATAGCGATTGAAGTCTGTTATGCCATACCCGAGAAACAGTCGTTACTAGAGGTATTGGTGCCTAAAGACAGTACAGTGCAGCAAGGCATCGAACAGTCTGGTATTTTAAATATACACAGCGACATTGAGCTCGATATCAATAAGGTAGGTATTTGGAGTAGAGTTTGCAAACTCGATACCATACTTAGTGAAGGTGACCGTATAGAAATTTATCGCCCCCTGATTGCCGATCCAAAGGAAGTCAGAAAAATGCGCGCCCAACGCGCCAAAGAAGAGGGTAGAGCCGACAAAGTCACAGGTGGGCGTGTGACAAACAAGGACAAAACTGAGGCCAATAAAAACAAGTAGTTAGAGGCTGTTGCTTTGTGTTAAGGAATAGCGTCACCTAAGTGCAACAGGCTCTAGCAGAACGCGTCAAACGGTCTTTTTTACTAGTTCATCAACTAGTTTTTCTAACTCATTTATTTTCTGCAACAAGTTGGTATTTCTGCGCTCCAGCAATATCGTTTTTTCGTTTAATTCACGTAATTTACTGGCTTTGTCACCATCTTGTTTATTCAGATTTTCTTGCTCTACGGTGAGTGCAAGAATATTATTTGCTTGCTCTGAAATATTACTGTTAATGCTGTTTATACGACTGACAAGCTGTTGGTTATCTGATTCTGCACCGTCAACGCGTTTGTTGATGTCGCCGACAACTTTATTGACGTCGGTTTGGAAAGTTTTTACCGAAGATTGTAAGGATTTAATTTCTTGCTGATTTCGTCGCCACGCACTTGCCCAGAGCTTATCCATTTGATCCCAGAGTTCATTGGATTTTTCTGTCAGCTCCCCCACTTTTACTTGTAATGCTACAGTCGAATTGCCAATTTCTTCGCCTGTTGCGGACAATTGGTTTTCTACCGACAAGATACGCGCCGCGCTATCAGCGATGGTTTTATTGGCTTTGTCTAACTCTAAATACAAATATGTACTGGCACCCAGAGCGGCCACGGTTAATAGCATCAAGCCACCCACCAAAAAGTTATTACTTTTGACTTGCACTACGGGAGCAGAGCTAGACTTTCTGGCACTTGCGACTGTAATTCTATCATCGACATCAACATTAATGGGCGCAAAGTCTTTGTCTTTATCACCTGTAGCCATTCTACATCCTCTATTATTCCATGCTTGTTTTATATTTTGATCTTTTCGTTGCGCAAGCTATGAAGCGTTGTGTTTTTAGCTATGAATTTTGCGTGCAGAAAACACGCCCAACGCGCTTACCGCAAATAATAATACCTTATGTAGCTGAAGGTGCTAGTAAAAAATTGCAAAATCGAATAAACATCCATATGATGAGAATTCCAATGTCTTTACGCGTGATATATGAAGCTCAGTCAAAAGTTATCATTTAAATTGGGGGTTAGAAGTTTAGCCCTTCTAGTTTTTCTTGGTTTAGTGATGGCTTTCTTACAAACTTTGTTTGATTTTAAGCAACGGCAGCAAGAAGTGAGAGGGAGTATCGACTCCATTCTTGAGTCAGCGCAGACCAGTGCGTCAAATGCCGTGTTTTTGCTGGATGACCAGCTGGCAAATAATGTTATTAATGGCTTAGTGCTGTTCGACTATTTTAGCTATGTGTCAATCATAGATGATCACGGTAATGTAATGGCTGAGTTTTCTCGGCACGAACAAAACATGGTTGAGGAAGATTTTCCCAACCAAAGCTCATATAACCCCGTACTTTCTTTATTCTCCGACAATTTTACAAAGTCTAGTATTATTCTCTCTGGCCAGCCTTTGTCAACGGGGCGATCACACATATACGGTGAACTTATATACGTCATTGACAACCATGTGGCTTTGTCTGGCGTATACGACAGAGCAGTGCGTGCATTTATTATTGCATCGGCAGGTTATATCTTTTTAACCATCGCCTTGAGTGTCGTGTATCACTTTATGTTGGCGTCACCACTTATTCGGCTGTCTCGGCGTTTTCAGCGTGTTAATACTAAGTCTATTGCTACCCAACAAATCAGTCACTTAAACGGGCATGACAAGGACGAATTTAGTCTAATTGTAAATGCCGCAAACGACATGTTGTCGAGGATATCAACCAGTCAAGTATTACTTACTGAGCGATCACAACGATTTCGGTTAATATTAGATACGGCACCTGCCTTGATTTTTTCTTTGGATAAAAAGCTTGAGTTTGTGTTTGCTAATAAAGCAACGGCTGCATTTTATGGCTACTCAATATACGAGTTAAAAGGTCGCTCTGCTAATGAAGTGATAAAGCCCATTGACCCTGAATTTATGCGTGCCATCAATTCGTTTTTTAATGGCAAAAAAAATCAGATTAGCAAAACTATCAAGATAAAGGATGCGAGCGCTTCAGATTGTTATGTTGAAATGACCTTGGTTAAATTTAAAACGCCAGAAAAACACAGTATTTTGGTTACCGCAACAGACGTCACCAAGCGAGTAAACGCCGAGGAAAGAATTGAGTCGCTGGCTTATTTTGACCCACTTACTTCCTTACCCAATCGCAATAAAGTATATGAAGTCCTGAGTGTTCACAATGAAGAACAAGAGGGCATGTACGGTATTGCTGCTATCGCTGACTTAGATCAATTTAAGAGAATTAACGATACATTGAGCCACAGCGTGGGTGATCAATTGATTGTGAAACTGGCTAGGCGTTTGCAAAAAGAATTCTCATTTTCTGACTTAATTGCCCGTCTTGGTGCGGATGAATTTCTATGTATTGAAGAAAACGTATCTGACAATTTGCAGACTGCTACCAATGGTGCAGAAGTGCTCGGTGAGCGTCTTAGGGCATGCATAAATAAGGAAATTGAAATCGGCTTGCACAGCTATGCTTTGACCGCATCGATTGGCGTAATCGTTTTCAAAAAAGGGCAGTCTTCCGCTGACGAAATACTGCAATATGCAGATACGGCTATGTACGAGTCTAAGCGGACAGGTCGAAACCGTGTGACCTTATTTAAAAACGAAATGGCAACGCAGGCTGCAGAGCTGCTAAGACTTGAACGAGACATCATGAAAGCGATGTTCAGAGATGAGTTCTTCTTTGTGCTTCAGCCACTGGTTGATTCTGATACTCATCGTCTAGTAGGGGCGGAGGCGCTGATGCGTTGGCGCAAAGATGGCGAAATTGTCAGCCCCGGTGAATTTATTCCCTTTCTTGAAGAAAGTGCCCTTATTGTCGATGTTGGCGAGCGTATCTTAAATGCCATCTGTGAATATATTGCAGATCTTATCCAACGCAAGATGATGTTTGATGACTTCAAAATAGCGGTAAATATCAGTGCAAAGCAGTTAGCAAGGCATGACTTTATTGATTGTGTGTCGAGAATACTGAAAAAGCACAACATCGACGGAACGTATCTGGAGTTTGAGATTACAGAAAGCGTTGCTTTGGACAACAAAGACGATACCATTCACAAAATTGATATATTGAAAAAGATGGGTATCAGTTTCTCCTTGGACGATTTTGGTACAGGCTACAGCTCACTTAGTCACCTTAAAGATCTCGATGTAAACAAGCTTAAAATTGATCGTTCCTTTGTTAATGATATCACTCACGATCCTCAGGATGAAAAGTTGGTGAGATCGATAATTCAATTGTCTCGTAACCTCGGCCTAGTGACGGTTGCCGAAGGTGTGGAGACGCAGGCTCAAGTTGAGTGGTTGATGTTACAAGGTGAAATATTATTGCAAGGTTATTATTTTAGTAAGCCACTTCTTCCTGAAGCTTTTGAATCTAAATACCTCACACAAGAAGCCGCTATGAGTCGATAAACACTTCGTTAAAACAGCCTTTACGACTACCACCTAATTCTCTGAGGAAAGCATGAGCAATAACCACAGCCAGCGTAAACGATATTGTTTAGCTTTGGATCTACAAGACGATCCCGACTTAATTAATGAGTACATTGCCTACCACCGACCTGAAAATGCTTGGCCTCAGATAACCGCGAATATGGAAGAAGTGGGTATTTTAGATATGGAAATCTATCACGTAGCGGATCGCTTGTTTATGATCATGGAAACCACCCTTGACTTTAATCCTACTGCACTGCCTAAAACAGCAGAAGGTCGACAAAAAAGCGAAGAATGGGAAGCGCTTATGTGGAAGTTTCAGAAACCCTTAGCTTGCGCTAAACCATCCGAGAAATGGGTACCCATGGAAAAAATTTATGATCTTAAACAGGCGATAAAGTAAGTTAGCATAATAGACAATATCCCATCTATTTGTATCTATAGCCTGTACAAAGTGCTTTTTCAGTATCTCATCTAACCAAATAAATATATATAAATATCAGAAACTTAAAATTTATTTTCATTAAATTAAAAAAATAACTAAAAAAAAACCTCATTTCGTGGAATAGCTAGGTAAATACCTCGGTAAGAGGTGTACGATTATAGTTATAAAAAGGAATGTGTAATGGTTGCCGTTGTTGCTAGTGATACCACAGGTTTATTTAATTCGTCTCTGTCATTAATTGGTCGTGATGGTGCGTATGGTCAAGCGTCGCTGGGTCAGGGAAAAGAACGAGTATATGTGAATTCGGCGACAGGGAGTTTACTTATTCAAGGGCAAGATGACGGCATTGCCAATGTGGGTGTGGATGTCGCGGGGCTGCGCACATATAACAGCCTTGGCGCGATTGATGATGCAAACGGTGACGACCAATGGCACTTGGGTTTTTTAAGCCGAGTGAATGGCAGTGGTGGCAGTGCTTCGGTGACACGTATTACGGCCGACGGGGCGAGCCAAACCTTTACCCGCCAAAGTAATACTGGCGGTAAGGTGATCTACACCAGCCGAGAGGGTGCAGGGGCTGATGATACCTTGGTGTATGAAAACAATGCCTGGGTATATGAAGAAGGCAGCAGCCTAGTCCGTGTGCATTACGACAATAACGGGCGTCAAATGGCGGCCCTTGACCGTCATGGACATGGTCACCGCTACGAATACGAAGGGGGTTTATTAGCGCGCATTGTATCGGACGTCGAGGACAGTGATGGCATGCTCAGCGAAGAAGTCGCGACCCTTGAATACGACGACAACGATAGTGGCAATCCGCGTATTACCGCTATTTCCTATGCCGCCAAAGATAGCGAAGACACCGTACACACCCTGCGTCGTCAATACTATGGGTATGACGGGCAAGGGCGTTTATCGCATGTCACGGTCGACCTTAGCCCAGAAGATAACGATATTTCCGATGATGCGGTATTTACCACAACCTACACCTATGTGGATACCCATTCACAACTGATTGGAAGTATTAGCCAAAGCGATGGCAGTGCACTGACGTTTGTCTATTACGAGAGTGGACACGAGCACGCTGGTAAAGTGAAGCATATTACCGATGGTGAAGGCGCGACCACTGCGTACACCTACCGCACTAATGGCATGGGCGGGTTGGATACGACCGTGACAGTCGCGGGGCGTGAGACGACCTTTGTCACCGACGGGTTAAAACGTTTGCGCAGCATGACGGCGGTGGTTGATGCGCAAGAGGTGACGACGGCGTATACCTACACGAACGAAGGCTATGTGCATACGGTGAGCCGGGGCAGTGAACAGCTCGTCACTTTTGGGTATGACGCTGATGGCAATCAGAGCTCACAAGTTAATGCCGCCGGTGATACGCTGACGCGGCGATTCAATGACAATAATCAAGTGCTTGAAGAGACCGTGCTCTTGTCAGGCACGGGGAGCGCAGATAAGGCGCTATCGACCTTCTACGTGTATGACGCAGAGGATAACCTGCGCTTTACCCTGTCGCCAGAAGGGCGCGTCACGGAGTATGTATACAATTCACTCAATCAGCTAGTGCATGAGTATCGCTATATGCGCGATGCGTACACGGGTGCTTTGGTAAGTGGCAGTGAGCCTTCCTTAAATGACATGACGATGTGGAAAAGCGGGCTGGCGAGTTTGGCGGCCTTTGATGTCAGTGCGGTGGATTATCACTATGATTTTCGCGGGCAATTGGCCAGTCAAGTGGCCTATCGCGCAGTGACCGCGGCAGGGCAAGGTGAGGCAACGACTGCCCAGACCACGTATTTTCAATATGACATGATGGGGCGCTTGTTGGGGGAAACCTCTCCTGCACTGCGTCAGAAGGCCTATGCGTATGACGGTTTAAACCGCGTATTGGCGGAATATGACACGGTGCTAGTGACATCCACAGAGGCCGATGAGACACCGGCGCTGGCAGGGCGTACAGCACTTGTCACGCACGACTATCAAGACAGTCAGTCTCGCGTAACTAGCACTCAGCACAACGGTTTAGTGACCGTCAATAGCTTTGATGCGGCGGGGCGCTTGACCGCGACCAGCAGTGGCGAGGTCGGCAACGACACAAAATTTGGCGTGCAACGCTTCTATTATGACGCGCAAGGGCGTCAGATTGCACGCCAGCACAGCAATGGCGCCATCAGCTATACTTTATATGATGCGGCTGGGCGACAAGCCTACACCGTTGACCGCGCTGGGGTTGTGACGGCCTATGCCTATTCCGATGCCAGTCAGTTGGTGTTAACGACGACCTACGCCAACGACACGGTCGTCACCGGCGAGTGGCTTGATGGTGACGTGTATGCGCTGACGGTGGATGGAGACATCAGCGCGTTGGTAGCCATTACGGATATGATAGGTGCTGAGGGGAGAGACACTGCCGACGACAGGCAGGTACGCTATGTCTATGACAACGCGGGGCGTCAGAGCTTGCGCATCGATGGCGAAGGCGGTGTGACTGAGTACCGCTATGACAGTGCTGGGCGTCAAACGCATGTAATTGCTTATGATGTCGCCCTTGATGTAAATAGCGATACTGTGCCAGCCCTGGTGGCGAATGAGGCGACGCGCGTACAGCGCACGTTTTATAGCGACGATGGGCTAGTGTTGGCGACCCTTGATGCCGAGGGCTATGCCACCGAATATGTGTATGACAAGCGGGGGCAAGCGACCCAAGTGATTGCCTATGCCACGCAATCGGCCGCCTATCTTGAGACTGACATTGATATCGCCTTGCAACTGACTGGGGCGTGGTCTGCGCTGAGGCCAGCAAGCAATGATAATGCGCAGCTGATTCAAGGGGCTGACCGGGTGCAATACACCGCCTACAATGGCTTGGGTCAAGTGGTCACCACCGTGTCGCCTGAGGGGCAAGTCACGCGCTTTGCCTACGATGACGATGGGCAGCTGGACACCCAGCATGTGTATGCAGCGCCACTAAAGCATTACCGCGGCGAGCCGATTACCTTGACCCCAGATGCGGAAGACCGCATCACCCGCTACACGTACAATGCCCGTGGGCAGCTTGAGACACAAAGCGAGTTGCCGCAGGGACTCACCACGCGCTATATATACAATGCCCAAGGCTACCTGATTGGCACTATAGAAGATAATGGCGTGGCAGATGAGCAGCGCGCCACCTGGTATAAGAAGGATTTACTTGACCGACAGACTGGGATGATTGGTGGGCGCGTGGCGGCAGAGAGCGCCGATGCGATACACGCGGATATGGAAAGCGCTGCATTGGAGGCGGCCATCTCCTCTGCATTAGCTACCGCCAACACGGGGAGTAAGCAGGTTATCGACGCCAAGGGGCGCTTGGTATCAAGCACGGACGCCGAGGGCCTTAGCACTTACTACTATTACGATGACAGAGACCAATTGATAGCGACCATTAGCGGTGACGGTGAGGTGGTGCGCCATCATTACACGAACTTTGGTGAGCTGCGCTTGGCCGTCACCTACACGACGCGTCTGGCTTTAAATGCCATGTCGACGCTACGGGGTGGGGATACTCCCGCGGCGCTTCAGGCAACCTTGGATACCCTGGGCAGTGAGGATGACGTTCAGGCTGAGTATGCTTATACCCAGCGCGGCAATCTGCAGCTATCGCAGCGCAGTAAAGGCGCAAACGCGACGAGCCATGGTCAGCACATCACGCATGTGTATGATAATTTTGGCCAGTTGACCTACTCCCACACTCGCTTATCAGAAGGCGTGATGCGCACTGACCAACAGGTGCATGACAAACGGGGCTTGCGTGTATCGACCATACACGACCTTGACGCCACTCGCGGACAAGCCCCCACAAGCAACGCGGAGGTACATAGTACATATGATGCCTTTGGGCGGATCTTAAGCCAAGAAGATGCGCTGGGTAACGTTACGCGCTACCACTATAACGACAAGCACGCTGCTGGCAGTGAAGTCACCGTGAGTTATCCATCGCAAAATGGCTTGGTGTCTACCATCACCACCTACGATGTGCTGGGGCGAACCATTGAAGTGCAGCAAGGCGTGACGGGCGGGGCGGGCAGTACTGCCGCGCATAGCCAAACCTATCAATACGATGGCGCGGCGCGCACCCAGTGGGTGGATGCTGGCGATGGTACCGGTACCTTGTTGACGTATAACGCCTTTGGGGAGTTGACCGACACACAAACTGGGCGGTTGGTCGGTGACACCCTCACTGATATTAGCAGTCATGTGCATTTGGCCTATGATGAAGAGGGCAATACGCTCACGCGCACCGAGGGTTATGGCAGCGATGCGGCGGTGACAACGACCTACACTTATGGGGTAAATAATCGCTTAGCGAGTGAAAGTGTTAGCGGCATTGACGGCGTCACCCAGTATTTTTATGACAATATTGGCAGAGTCATTACCAGTATTAACCCTGAAGCACATGAGACTCGTTTCATCTATGACGCGGCAGGGCAGTTGCGATACCGTGTCAACAATGAAAACGTGGTGACCGCCTTTACTTATGACATCAATGGCAATACCACCAGTGAAACGGTGTATAACAAGGCCATTGCGTTGAATGGCTTTGACCATGATGATGTTATTCGCCCAGCGGCCATTGCCTCGCGCCTTGAGGCTGAAGGCGCCGAAATTGCGGCGCGTCAACAGTACGTGTATGACAATGCGGGGCGTTTATTGCTGCGTATTGATGCAGTGGGCGCCGTCACACAAAACACCTATGATGCGCGCGGCTTTGTGGTGGAGCAAACAAAATTTGCTAATGCGGTGTCGCTGAGCGAAGACGATTCGGCGCGCATTGCTAAGGGTGAAATTGCGGCGGCGGACGTGGTGGCCTTATTGCCGGCGGCGAACCCGAACAAAGACATCCGCACCGCCTCGGTATATGACAAAAACGGCCGTGTGGTGTTTAGCCTGCAGCGACTAGATGATGGTCAGGCGCAGGTCAAACAGAGTCGCTATGATGCTGCTGGGCAACTCATCGAAACCCGCGCGATGGCCAGCACCATGGCCTACAATGACGCGTATGATATTACTGATATTCATACACACTACGCCTTGCGCGCAGATGGTGCGCCGCTGTCGACGCGCCTCAATACAGATGACCGCATCACACGCTTCTTCTATGACAGTGCGGGGCGGATCCGCTTTGTGATGGACGCGGAAGGGGCGATAAGCGAAACCCGCTATAACTTGGCCGGTCGGGTGGAGCAGAGCATTGCGTATGCGAAGACGCTAAGTGACGATAGCTTACGCGCTTATTTACCCTCAAAGAGCATGGCATGGTTGATAGGGGAAATAGCGGTATCCTCGGCTGATCGCGTAGCAGAGACTTTGTATGATGCCGCTGGGCGAGTCAAGACGCAAATACGTCAGGTCATCGATAGCCAAGGGGTGACCAGCCGTATTGAGGAGCACTGGACGTATAATCGCGCGGGGCAAAAAACAAGCTACACCAATGCGAACGGTGATGTTTGGCATTACACTTATGATGCGGCTGGGCGTTTGGCGCGGGAGTATTCACCGGTGCTTGATGATGTGCAAGTGCCTGCCGGTAATGGCACAGCGACAAATTATCCTGAGGCGCGCCAAGTCACGGCGATAACCTACGATGATTTGGGCAATGTAAAGACCCGCACTGTCGGTGTGATACGGGTGGGCGCAGGGGCATCTCCTGCTTCGCTTATCAGCGCGAACGCCGCGAGCTTGACTGAAGAGAATGTAGCCGCATTAGACGCTGCCAATATTGCCCATCAGCAGATCACAAGGTTTACTTACGATGCGCTTGGGCGCCAAACCACGGTGACTGAGCCAACAGTGGGCGACAGCAGCGCCCCTGAGGTGACCTCCACTACCCAATACAATGCCCTCGGGCAAGGCTATGTGAATCAAATCAAGGCGAGGTATACCGTCGAGGGGACAGCGCAGACACGGATTGAAACCATCAACACCTACAAGGTGTATGACGCGGCTGGGCGTGTGGCCTATGATGTGGATGCACAAGGCTATGTGACCGCGTATCAATATGACGCGCAGGGTAATCAAGTGGCCTTAACCCGCTATGAAAAAGCCCTGAGCATGACGATGCGCAATAGCTTCACCGAAATTACCATCGACAGTTTCACCGATGGCGTCATTGCAACGTTAGGGGGTTCGCGAACCGTCGATACTCACTACAATACCCTTGGGCAAGTCATTCGTGTTGAGCAGCCATCTGTGCACTTTAGTGAAGTGAGCGAGGCGGGCAGTGTGTCGAACTATCAAGCGCGCCCTGAAACCACCTACGAATACAACCGCTTTGGCGAGCTTGTGTTAGAGCGGGAAAAAATCAATCGCACCGATTACGCCGAAACACGCTACTTCTATGACCAGCTTGGCAACCAAATTTATAGGGTGGACGCGGAAAACTACCTGACTCAATATGCCTATAATGCCTTTGGGCAGGTCAGTGCAAAAATGGAATTTGCCGGGCGTGTCGCCGACCCTGCGCTCACCGGGTATGTCATCGACAGCGATGCCTTCCCCAGCATGGAGGCGTGGAAAACGCATGACCGCGTGTGGACGTATGAATACGATACCCTAGGGCGTAAAATCCGTGACGTGCAGAAAAACCTAAGGCTGCACACCGTTGACAACACGGGTGGCGACTTAAATGTGGATACTACGACGTTCGACACCACGCGCACGACCACCACCGACTACGACCATGTGGGTAATGTGGTGCGCATCGATGATGCTGGGCGGGTGAGTGTGAATGTGTATGATGCCTTGGGGCGTTTGCATCGCAGCAAAGCGCCACCAAGTGCGGTGGTGACTGACGTCGAGGGACTGCGCACAAGCGTTTCACAAAGCACCAAGGCACTGTTGACCGAATACCACTACGACATTCATGGAAATACCCTTGTCACGGCTCAAGGGGCAATAGACACCACGACATCGCTTGACACCTCATCGGCCTTGCTATCTGAAAGTGCGGAAGGTGTCAGGGTCAGCACGCAGACATACAACGCCAGAAACCAAGTGGTGAGCCAGCGCGATGCCGAGGGCAATGACACCACCTTCAGTTATGACTATCGCGGCAATGTGCTGCAGGAAGTCAAAGGCTATACTCGACCAGGAGAGCATTACAACTATACCATCAGCTACACGCGCTTTGGTCCTTCAGATGGCGTAAACGGGAAAACGTTATATTTAGGGGCTTATATCACGTTTGACTCAGATACAGGTGAGCTGAAAGGTGTTATACCGGCCTCACTAGTTGGCAAAAGCGAGTCAGTCAATATTAATGTAGTGGCGACAGATGTATTAGGGGAAGTGGTTTTTGATGGTATCTTCCGCACGGATCCAAAGCATTCAAATACTGATACCGACGTTGATTTCCAATTTGCCAATTGGCACTACGCAACCATTGATGAACGCACAGATTACGCCATCACTAAGTACCACTACGATAATCTGGGGCAGGTCACTGAAACCACATTACTTCACCGTACACCAACAGGGGATGACGTCCAACGTAAAGTCAAGGCCGAGTACAACAGTTATGGCGAGATAGAAAAGCAGGGCGACCCGCAATTCAACGGCGCAAGCAATGCCGCCTTACAAGTGTACTTTGAGTACGATGACGCAGGGCGCTTGCTCAACACCAATCAAGGGGATGGCGCCAGAAAAGATTACGCCTATGACTTGCGCGGTCAAGTGGTGCGTGTAAAGCATCAAAGCAGCGGCGAGACCGTCAATCGTCTAGATAGTTTGGGGCGCGTGTATCAGCAGTTTGGTCAGGCCTATCAGGTCAAACGTGCGGGTGATGGCTTGGTGTATCGCGACACCCCAGTCGTGAGGCAGCAATATGACCGTTGGGGTAACATTACCCAGGTGACCAATGCGAATGGGTATACGACAACATATACCTACAATCAACACAATCAAATCGCGACGGAAACGCGTCATGCGGTTGCGGTGTATGACGAAGCCAACCAAGTCAAGGTGAAATCGCCCGTCTTCAATAACTACTACGATAGCCACGGGCAACTGATAGCCCGTCAAGATACCCGTGGTCATACACGGGTGAATCGCTACGACGCCCGTGGTCAACTTATTCAAGCCCAAGATGAGTTAGGGCATTCTACTCATTTGGGGTATAACGTGTTTGGTGAGCAAGTCGCCACCATGGACGCGCTTGGGTATATCACCACCTCGAAGGTGGATAAGTTAGGGCGCGTACTAGAAACCGGCGATATCCGCCGTCCTGATGACACTTCCCCCCTCGATTATCAAGTCTTAAACACGTTTATCTATAATGAGTTAGGGCATAAAACATCGTTTACTAATGCGCTTGGCCACACCTACCGTTATGAAAATGACATTCGGGGGAATGTCCTGCGAACATACAGCCCAGACAAGGTGTCTATGAGCTATGAGTATGACCGCTTAGGGCGTCAAACCACAGAAAGTTACGATAGATTGAGAGTGGGTTACAGTGAAGACAGCCAATTAGATAAGAACAGTCAACGATTTAATTACTTTGGGCAACAGATAAGCAAGAGTGATTTAAGTGATAACGAATATATTTATCACTACGATGGTAACAATCGCCTCGATAATCGTGTCATCAACTTCCGTGTACTAGGCGCCGTTGACCAAATCCTGAGTTATACCTATTACGAGAACGGTCTGCTCAAATCAATAGCTGATTCGTCTACCGGCAGCCACAGCGAGTTTGTGTATGATATTGGGGGGCAGTTGGTCAGTGAAACTCGCACCACCGTCAACAGTTTAAAACAAACCGTGGTAGAGCGCACCGATACCGGCTATGACGCCCATGGACGAGTCACACAAGTCATGGTGACCGACATTAACCCCGACAATCCAGACGAAGAAAAAATCCGCTCTGTTTTATCGTATACCTATGATGCTATGGGCAATCGCCGCAGTATCAACGTGGCTAACGGTTATTCTGGAAATATTGGTGTTGATCGTGCGCCCAGTGTTAACCCTGAATTCCAAGGTTTATCTTATCCGCCAGCGACGATTGGTGCCGAGTATGACTATAACATTGGCAATATTGCGGATATCTTTATTGATGAAGCAATTGGCGAGCTTGAGTTTGAACTGCTACTACGTCAAGGTGATAAAGACAATGAAGAGTATGTCGTCGTCGATAGTGATCTGACAAGCCTAGGAGGCCATTGGCTACAATTGACACAAGCCAACGGCACTTTAGGGTTGACAACGAATAGTGCGCAAAGCGGTGAGCACCACTACGCCATAAGGGCAAAGCAGAAAGATAAGCCAGAGCTCTTTACCTTACTGCCGTTCTTCTTGCCGGTGAAGCAAGATTTAAAACCACGGTTTATTGAGCCAGAAGGGTTTGAAGAGATAACTACGCTAATACCTGGTCAAGGTTACATGCTGGCGATTAATTTAAATGATTACATAGAAGATCCCGAGAGCGAACCGCTTACATTTGATATCAAGTTGAAGGACGGAAGTGCATTACCGGATTGGTTAATATTCGATAAGTCAAAAATTGATATCGGCACAATTGTGATTAAAACTAAATTGGGTGAAGTTGTTCCAAGTGACTTTTTGGATGATATCTCTTTTATTATCGACGCAAGCGACGGTGATCGAAGTAATCAATTTGATTTGGTCGTGCGTACTCCGGGCAATACTACGGAGAATCGTCCACCGGAATTGATTGAAGCTGGCCCTGTAACCAGAAGCTACAATATCGATGATTCTATTTCGATTTGGGTTGAGCAATACTTTATAGATCCAGACGGAGATCCACTTTCTTTGGTGGGAGTCGAAAACATTCCTGACTTTTTATATTGGTTTGGTCCTGAGGCCAACAGTACAAATAGAAATCGTATCAAGAAACGGCCAAATGAAGAGCTTGTTGCTGGCGAATACCATTTAACCGCCATTGTACAAGACACGTTTGGCTTAGAAGAAGAAATAGAAATAATTGTTGTTGTCTCTGCTGAGCAGGACAACTCAGCGCCTAGGCCAATTGACCCAGATCCTGTAATCAGAAGCTACAATATCGATGATTCTATTTCGATTTGGGTTGAGCAATACTTTACAGATCCAGACGGAGACGCACTCTCGTTAGTCAGCGTTAGAAATATTCCTGACTTTTTATATTGGTTCGATTCGAGTGCAAATGACACGAATAAGAATAGAATAAAGCAGCGACCAAACGAAGACTTAGTTGCTGGCAGTTATCACCTTACCGCAGTGGTGCGAGACACGTCAGGTTTACTTGCTGAAAAAGATATTATCATCGAGATAGCTGTGTCTGGTGCAAACTCTGCACCAGTACCTAATGATCCGCGACCAGTGACTAGAACATTCGACATCGATGATGATATTTCAATTTCGGCAGTACAGTACTTTACTGATCCTGACAGTGATCCCTTATCTTTGGTTGATGTTCAAGGGCTTCCTGCATTTTTGTATTGGTTCGGTTCCAATGCGAGTGACACAAATAAAAATAGGATCAAGAAAAGACCGGGTGAGGACTTGATTGCCGGTACGTATGAGTTGACAGCAATAGTAGAAGATCCCTCTGGCGCATCGGCACAGAAAGACATCAAGCTTGTTATTGAGGCACCGCCAAAGGCATCAACTATTACCATTCCCAATACAAGAGAAGGAGAAGAATTCAGTTTCGATTTACGCTCGTTATTCACGCGTCATGTGGATGACATACAAATAAGCCCCCTCGCTGATTTCAATTTAAATACGGAACAATCGGGGCAATACATTTTAGAAAGCACTGGGGGAAAGTTAGACTACGAGTCTCAAGGGACAAAAAGCATTCGTGTCTCAGCGACTAACAGTTATGGCACAACGCACAGAGACATTGAGTTTGAAGTGTACAACGAAAACCATCGTCCCATTGTGCAAGAAGCGGATGAGCGGAGACGGGATATTTACCTGTCGCCTTCGGATAAGCTCAATACACAGGTCATAGTGAAAGACTTTGATATCTATGCGGGTGTCGCTTTACCAAGTGAGCAGATAACAGTGACAGCCGAGTATGTAGATAAAAACGGAAATCTGATAGCTGACACTACATCACTTTTTGCAATTGATACCGAATCATTTGATGATGGCAATGGCTCTCAAACTCGAATAATTGTGCGCTCGCACAATGCGCTTGGTAGTAACTTGCCAATACAACTTGTACTTACCATCAACGACAATGTGAATGAAGACACAATATTTGTCCTTGGGTTGAATAAAAGCGTCTCGGCGGTCGATACTCCGCCAACACCAAGCGTAACAAAACTGCCAGATGCAAAGGAAGGTCAAGATTACCCCCCAGTCAATTTGCTTACATTATTTTCGGATGCACAAGGACATGACATAACATTTGATAGTGTAGGAGCATTGCCACCGGGCTTTAAAGTCGTTGGGGGGCACTTGCAGTTAACAGGCGATGTTGTGCCGTATACCTCGAATAGAGAATACGATATTACTGTTAGTGTGAAAGCCAATAACAAAATTGGCACGGGTAGTTTTAAGCTACATATAGAAGACACCAACACTGCGCCAAAAGCGAAACCAGGTAAAGACCGCATTCTGACTATGCAACCTGGGGAGGCTCAGCGAAATTTCCCCCTATTCGATTACTTTGAAGACGACGCTAACGTCTCACAGTTGAAATATACCATTACCAGTGATAATGCAGGGAATAAAGGTACAATTTCGTTTGTTGAACCAAACCGAAACAGGCTACGTTATCGACCTACTGACACTTTTCCGCACACAGTCACCGCCTACGTGACAGCCACAGACGCAAATGGAAATGGCTTAACATCAGAGCCTGTGGCGTTTACCTTTGTCTTTCCGGGTGTACACTCCTCTGATATTAGCCGCAAGGTATCATCGGTGAGTATTGATTGGTCACCTGGAACAGACCAAGGCACTTTATTGTTGTCAGATTATTTTGACAACATTGGTAACGCAACGTTTAGGACAATTAACCAAAGTATTGACGGGTATACTCAAGTTGGCTCACCACTATCAGTAGAGTATGTTAAAGATGAAAATGGTGTGTTTGCCAAAGCTGAGTTGAGTTTACCCAGTGCTCACGGCGGCGCATTTTTTAGCGGTGACTTTGGTTTTACTATTGTTGGTGAACGAAACGGAGTAGACGTAGCCGTTGATTTCGTTGTAAGTAATCGAGGACCAATGAGTATACGAACGATTGGAACGCTAACCCACGGTGAAACCACGGATAACAGACTTTCTTATCAGGTGCGTTTAAATAACGTTCCATCTAATCACGAAATTGAATATGAACTTTCATCTAAACCCCCTGAATTGGGACGGTTTCATATATCAAGTAGTGGCTTGATTACTAATGAGGCAGGTTCAAAAAAAGGAGGAGATACATATCCTGCGACAGTACTTGTAAGAAACAAGACAACAGGCGAAAGTGCCTCACAGAACTTCTATATTAAAGTATTAGATACGCACGATGATATTACTAACCAACCCAGAAGCACACAGACATCTGCTGCATCACTGCTCACTTCGCCATTATCAACAACAATCGGTCAGCTGCCACAGGCAAGTGACAATGCTGTAATACCAAATACAACAACCATCGACGATGTAAATGCAGACTCTTCTGCACTTGTTGCGCCGACACAGTCGTTAGTGGAACCTGCACCAACTGCCTTGTTGAGCACTTCAGAATCTGCGGTAAATAGTGCAACTACTAACCTCAACACTACCAACCGTATCGCACACTTCAACTTTGACACTGATATCAGCGATAGCACAGGCGCAACTACTAGCCGAGCTGAAGGCGGGGCAAGTATTAACGCTACAGGCGGCATTTATGATGGCGCACTGCGCTTAGATGGTGTAGATGACCATGTGGTCTTGGGTAACCGAGATGGGATTAATTCCCAAGGCATGTACACGTCTAAGACGATTTCCTTGTGGTTTAAGATGGACGGTACCGATGGTGGTCGTCAGGTCATATATGAGCAGGGCGGTGGTAGCCGAGGCTTAAATGTTTACCTAGACAACAATACACTCTACGCAGGCGGTTGGGATGATACCATTGATGGCAGTGATACGAATAAATGGTTGGGTACCTTTAAATCGATAGAGGGACTTGAAGCCAACAAATGGTATCACGTCGCCGTGGTGTTGGATGCCAATGATACCCCTGAGGCACTCACGCAAGGGGCGTTTCGCGCGTATCTAAATGGCAATGAATTTGATACAGCCAATAGCCAAGGCATGCAGCTTTACACCCACAATGACGGTATTGCCATAGGGGGGATTAATAGTGCAACCAAGATGCACGACGGTACCACCTCAGGTGATGCCTTCTTTGCAGGCACCGTCGATGAGGTGATGCTGTGGAGTCGGGTGTTAGATGACGGTGAAATTAACCAGATAGTTCAAGAAGCGATTGCCATCCGCGGCGATAGTGAAGGTGGCACCTTAACGGGCACAGACGGTGACGATATCTTCATCAGTGGCGAAGGTAACCACAAGCTCTATGGTGGTAAAGGCGAGGATACGTATATTTATCGTCGAGGTGATGGCATAGATGAAATCCGAGACTCGAATAGTACCAGCCTGTTGAAGTTTGAAGATATCGCCAGCGACGAAATCGAGTTTGTGGTATCAGGCAATAGCCTGTTAGTGCAGGATACCTCAACAGGGCAAACCTTAGTGCGTGTGCATGATTGGTTTAATAACGCGGCTCGACGCCTGATTACTATCGCGTTTACGGATATTACCTTAACGCCAGAGCAAGTTGATGAGCGTGTGGTAGATGGTATTCACGTTAAGATAGAGGATGCACGGTTGTCGTCTTACGGGGTTGACCAAGACCATGACCTGGATGGTTATAGTATTACCGAAGACGGTAAGGGGATTGCCTTCACAGGCAATACATGGAAGCGCTTGGCCTTACCGGAGGCGTATCAGGTCACTGATAAAACCGTCTTGTCGTTTAGGGTAAAAAGCGATGGCGAAGGTGAAATCCAAGGCATTGGTTTGGATACAGATAATTCTTTCTACAATGGCCAAAAAGCAAACTTCCAATTGTATGGCGAACAACCGAATGGAAGCTTTAAACAAGACTACCGTTACACCGGTGCAGGTGAATGGCAAGAAATGCACATTGAAGTCGGCAAGTTTGCCAGTGGGTCGATGAATTACCTCACGCTATTCAATGACGATGATGCAGGGGTGATTGGCAATATCGAATTCAGCGATATCCGCTTATACGAAAACGACAGTTTTGGCTCACGGGGGCATGACTTGTTGGTCAGCAATGCTGACAACAACTTCCTTAGAGGGTATCTCGGTGATGACACCTATGTGTACCGTGTCGGCGGGGGCTATGACATTGTCCGTGACCGCTATGGTAATAACACCTTGCGGATGGAAGGTATTAAAGCCAGTGAGGTGAAAATTAGGCGCAGTTACAATAACTTAATTATCACCGTGCTAGATACTCAAGAGCTGGTTAATGTGTATAACTGGTACCATTCAGATGCGTTCAAAATGTCAGTGGTGTTTGATGATGTGACGCTTGATGCCTATGATTTAGAGGCTTTCTACCGTCAAGACAAGCCTATCGATTTTAATGCGTCACCATTAAGTAAATTCAGTACAGCAGATTTGCCGGGCAGTTATACAGTCAGTGATGATGGTTTAACGCTGGGCATTCAAAATGATAAGTGGTTGAAAACAGCCGTGGCGCATACAGTCATGGCCAATACATATTTAAGCTTTGAATTTAAAACGGATGCTCTGGGCGAAGACCATGTGATAGGGCTCGACCCGAACAATTTTTTTGGCTCACAGAAAGGGGCGTTATTTCATATTGCTGGCTCAAATATGAGTCGTTCTGCTGACGAAGGGTTTAAGTATGCTGACCGCTACACGGGCAACGGTGACTGGCAGACGTTTACGATAAGAGTGGGGGATTATTTTACCGGTCATGCGCATAACCTAGTCTTGGGGAATGTCGGCGATGAAACGACGAACTCGCACTTTAGGAATATCCAGTTATTCGATCTTAAAACAGACGGCACCGCCGAGAGTGACTTGCTAATTGGGACTGCGGGGGATGACACCCTTACTGGGGGAGATGGCAACAATACCCTGATTGGTCGTGGTGGCGATGATGCCCTCATAGGGGGCGATGGCGCCGATACTTATGTGTATAACATCGGCGATGGTCATGACACTATCACTGATGCGGGCGGCAGTGTCGGCAATACCTTGCGCTTTGGTGAAGGGATTACCCCTGAGCAAGTGCGCATGCAAGTCATAGACGGGGATTTCGTTGTCAGTTTTGATGGGCTTGATGGTAGCCTCACCTTAGGCAGCTGGGCAAATTCGAGCAACATGAAGATTCGTCGTGTGGAATTTGCCGACGGTCAGGTATGGGAGTACGAAGAAGTCGGCCAGCGCACGGAAATTATAGGCAGTGATGACACAGACGATTATAACCTTGGCTGGATAGGTGCCGGCTTTAGCCATCGCGGTAATGGCGGCGATGATACCCTGAGAGGCGGTAAAAGGGATGATACTTACTACTACGCCTTAGGCGACGGCAATGATGTCATCATTGACCGTTATGGTAATGACACGTTGGTGTTTGAGGGGATATCTAAGCATGATGTGACGGCGCACAAAGATGGCCAGCACTTCATCCTTACCCTGCGTCGAACGGGTGAAACAGTGACACTGAAAAATTGGTTTGACTGGGTGAACAATGATGAAGGTCGCGCATATAGGCATAACCTGCATTTTAGTGATGGCGAGTTTACGGGGGATGAGTTTCATAAATTCTTGCGCACAGGTAGACCTATCGACTTGAGCTTACAGACATTTGACTGGTACAGCCGCGGCAATATGCCAGGCAATGTAAGTGTCAGTGATGATGGTAAGCAGCTCGACTTAACAGGGGATATTTGGCGCAGGACGGGGGTGGGTTACACCGTCACTGAAGATACGTACTTGAGCTTTGAGTTTAAAGTCAGTGAGTTAGGTAAACGCCATGTCATTGGTTTGGATTCAAATGCGTTAGTGTCGAATGGTGCGGGCGCTTTGTTCTCGTTAATGGGGGAAGCTGGAGACCCATCAGATGACCAATATTATATTCACGACCATGTGTACACAGGCAATGGCGATTGGCAGACCTTTACCATTAAGGTGGGGGATTACTTCACCGGTGATGGTAATTATTTGGTCTTCGGTAATCTGGACGAGAGTGACGCCGTTAATTCCCATTTCCGCAATATCCAACTATATGACGTACAAACAGACGGCACAGCTGATAATGATTTCTTGATTGGCACTGAGACAAACAACGTTCTCAATGGCGTAGACGGCAACGATACCTTAATCGGTCGTCAAGGCAATGACACGCTAAAAGGCGGAGACGGTCATGACACCTATATTTATAATCTAGGAGACGGTAAAGACACCATTATTGACAGCTATCAACAGGCCAATGCTCTGCAGTTTGGCGAAGGCATTCACCCTGATGATATCAGTGTAAGGATGCGTTGGGGGCGTGATGTTGTGGTCAGTTTGGACGGCGAAGATATCATCACGATTAAAGATGGTTTCTTAAAAGGCCGCATTGTGGTCGACACCTTCCGTTTTGCCAGTGGTGTAATGTGGGATGCCCAAGACATCGTGGATCGGGTTGCTTTTGCCGGTAATGACAATGGTAACGGCTTTTACTATGACTACTCCGAGCTTGATTTAACGTTTGAGGGAGGAAAAGGGAACGATAGTTTCCATGTCGGTCGCGGTCGTGACACCTATATATATAATTTAGGTGACGGCAATGACACTATCAACGACAAAGGAGCGCATGGGAGCAATATTATTCGTTTTGGCGAAGGGATTGCGCCTGAAAATCTACAAGTGACCATGTCGGGTGGGTACCTAACGTTCAGTTTCAATCACGCAGAAGGCAGTATCCGAACCAAATATTGGCGAAATGATATTAAAATTGGCGAGATACACTTTCATGACGGCACCCAATGGTCTATTGCTGACTTTACCCAACACCTTATTCAACATGGCGATGACGGTGACAATAAATGGGGGGCGGGTGAGCTGCGTTTAAGTGCTACTCATTTGGCGGGTAAAGGCAATGATAAGATAATTGGGGGTGAGTACAATGACACCTTCCTGTATCGCTTGGGTGATGGCAATGATGAAATCATCGATAGCCGCGGGAATAACACCTTGGTAATGGAGGACATATCTAAGCATGATGTGTATATCACTCGCATTAGCACGCATTTGCTCATTACGAACCGTATCAACGGTGAGTCTGTCAAATTGAATAACTGGTACCATAGTGTAAACCATCGTATGCGCGTTGTTTTTGCGGATGGCGCTTTTACGCCGACAGAATTGACAGATTTCGCAGCGCCACTCCCTGCGGTTGATTTATCCGCCAATAGTTTCTCGGAATACACGGGGCAGCACAGCGACGGTATGTATACCTTGACCGACAATAATCAAGGCATTGAAATTATCGGTAATACCTGGCAGAAAACGGCGTTTGATTACACTATCACCGACAACACGTATCTAACCTTTGAGTTTAAAGCCAACAAAAAAGGCGAGCGTCATGCGATTGGCTTTGATACAGACAACAAATTAGATGGTTTACCTGGCAAATTCTTTCAAGTTTGGGGTAATGAAAATAACGCCCTCAACACTGTTGCGTATGTTGATGAGTATACAAGTGTGGATGAATGGCAAACCTACACAATAAAAGTGGGTGACTACATTACGGGCAATATGAACTACCTGACGTTCATAAATGATGATGACACGAATGGGGGCACGGGCAACACCAACCATAGCCAATTCAGAAACATCCGTATAGGCGAATTACGCCCACAAAGTGCTGCTCTCTCGTATACCGGTGTGAGTAGTATCACGGCCAAGGCGGGGACATACATCCGTGAATCGGTAGCCTTTACTGAGGCCAATGAGGCGCAGTTGACCGTCAATGCTGCGGCCTTACCTGATTGGCTACAATACGACGCCGAGACCCAAACGGTGTATGGGTTTGTGCCGACAGACTTTACCCCAGATACGGTCATCACCTTGCTTGCCCATGATGGCGTGCATGCAGGTATGACACAACGTATTCAAGTATCGGTTCGCGATGTGACACCAGTGCAAGAGCGTGTTGTGCCGCTGGCCTCACAACACTTACATTATCAAGACACCTTATCGGTGGACATCGCCCATGCCTTCGGCATTACAACCGACGCTGATTATACCGTCACGGTCGAGCAAGAAGACGGCACTTATTTGGGTATTGAGGCGTTACCGTGGTTGAGTATACAAGACGGGGTGTTGCTTGGAGCCTTAAGCCAAGACAACATCACCACAGGCACAAAGGTGCGCATTGTGGCGGATGTTCAGGGCAACAAAACACAGGGTGAATTTACCTTGGTGGTCGATGGGCCGCAAGCTCTCTCGGTGGGAACGATTGAATTGGTTTCTGATCAGGCAATCAGGGTCGAAGCATCTAAATACTTTAAGGGCTTAAGTAGCAACGCAAAATTTGGTGTGCGTATTTCTATTGATAGCGCGCTTGCTACAGCACAAGCGTCTATTGCGAATGCGTTGGTTGACAATGGCACCAGCGCAGCCTTGCCTGCTCCGTCAACGGGCATTAGCGCAACCAATAACGTGCTGCAAACAACGGATCTTGAGAGTGTGTCATTAGATAACGATGAGCCTGATGTCATTATTCCCGATGAGCTATTGACTTGGTTAAGTTTTGACCCTCAAACAGGCTTACTTAGTAGTACCAAGGAAGGCGCCACTGCACTGGCAGGGTATATTGAGCGATTAAAAATTGATTTCTTCGCACAAGATGGTGATATCAATATTGACACCACAGGTGAGTTGACGGTATCGAATGGCGCAACAGAAGAAACCTATTACTTTACCTACGACGCTGCCAATCGCGTACAAATGGATGCCGGTATTCTTGATAATGGCGTCATTAAGTTGGGTGCGGACAGTCAGTATGTGCAATATGATGCAATTGGAAGAGCACAATATGTTTTCTCAAATGAAGGGAAAACACTGCATAAAATGACCTACAATGCACAGGGTAGTCTCGCTTATAGTGAACAAGCGTATTCGCTGTCAGAGCCAGATGCGAACTTGTTTCAGCACAACAGCCTAATCACGGGACAAGCACAAGGACCAATACCCTTCAATTACCAATGGTACAAATCTGTTGAGCATAAATACAACTTACTTCAACAAGTTGAAGAGACCGTCAATTATTTTGCCGCAGACGACAGCTACGAAATACTGGGTAATCCACATCCCAAAACCAGAAAACGGCGAGTTGAAGGCGAGTTGTCATTAGCTAACTCGGTAAGATCTATCCAAAAGTTTGAATATACTGATGACGGTAAGATTGATTCGATCAATGAATTTAGTGTATCGGCGCAAGAGGCTGGAAGCAGGATCAACGGCAGTCAGTACGATACGATCACGATTGCTGATGTAGATACGCTGGATAATCATGCAAGTAGGACAACATATAGTTATGACCCAACGGGAAGGGTCGAAAATATGTATTTCAATCAATTCAAACGTCCTGCTGAATCAGGAGAAGAATTACCAGAAAGTTTCACTCAAAGTTTTGCATATAAATATGAAGGGCGCGAAAGTTACCTCGAAAAGCTGGTATCAGCTAGTGGGAATAATCATTTTGCGCAAGCTAAAACAGAATCATTTTATGATGCAAATGGCAACCGCATAGCGGTCGAAGAAACGCCACTAGACGAAAACGGTGAAGAGATAGCAGGCGCGAAAGTGCAAGCTCGTTATTTTGATTACACAGCAGACGGTAAACTAGTGCGCCGACAGTACGCTTCGCAAAGTAACACTCACAGAGGGGTGCATGCACCACGGCCTCTGGCAGAGCTGATCGAAGAAGCAAAAAGGGTGTTGACGGCAGAGGATCTCTTTAACCTACCTGAAGCACAGGCGACACGATATATTGATGATTATTTAATCGGAAACCCGCTTAGTTTCCCTCTAGGAACGGATGAAAGTATTAAAGTCGGAATTACCTCGGTACTTGACAATTTATTATCTGATAAAACACGTGAGACCATTGCAGACAAAATTGAGTTTGCACCCGATGAAGAAAGTGTAAGCCATTATTTATTCAATGGTAGTCAGTATTTGGGGGAACTTAAAGAAGATGGAAAAATCAACGTAAAATCAGCACATGTACAAAGTGTAAACCCGACTAAATCAGCCAGTACCTTGCGTCATACGGTGAGGCAAGGAGAAACACTACGTACCTTAGCCAATCAATACTATGGTAACGCGGACTTGTGGTATGTGATAGCTGACGCCAATGGTTTGGCTCAAAGCTCAAGCGAGGCTTTAACGGCTGGGCAATCGATTGAAATTCCCGAGCAGGCCAATACCAGCAACCGCTTCGACACGTTTACCCCTTACAATGTGGCAGAGGTGATTGGCGATACCAATCCGACGGTACCGTATCTCCCGCCCCCGCCAGAGGCTGGGTGTAATGCATTGGAGACGATATTAATTGTAGCGGTGACCGTGCTTGTGACTGTGTATACGGCTGGGGCTGGCAGTTTTTCTAACGGCTGGCTTGCACTCGCAAATTCCCCCGGTGCCGCGTTTGCAGGCAGTGTTGCGGGCAACTTAGCGGGGCAAGTGACAGGCGTTGCCTTAGGTGTACAAGATGGCATTGACTTTGGTAGTGCATTGGTCAGCGGTGCTACTGCATTTGTGACGGCAGGCATTGGTCAGCATTTGGGTGTCGGGAAAACGGTAGCAGACGGTGGAAAAGTCGTAAATGGGATAACCACCGCTGCAACGAAATCTTCAGCAGTTGCGTTAACTGCTGGCGGTAAAGCCTTGACTGCAGCTGCAGGCGTGGTGACAACCGCGGCAGCGAACAAACTGATTGGGCGTCCGAGTGGCTTTAGATGGGCAAATGTTGCTGCGGCAGGCGTGACCAGCTTTATTGGCAGCAAAGCTAATCTAGGCGGTGGTGAGTTCTTTGAAAATCTCGATCCAAGCGGCTTCACGGGAGAATTAGTTGGCGGCATTGCTCGTTCTGGCATAAACTACGCAGTTAAGAAAGGGGTCTTCAACGAAGGCTCATGGAATTTTGTGGACGTGGCGACCGATAGCTTCGGGAATGCCTTGGGCAACAGCATTGTTGGGGCGGCCATCACTTCGTCAAACAACCGCCAGCAACAACAAGCGCAATTAGATGCCTTTGGGGCGGCACTATTAAAAGACGCCAACGCTAAGCTGAACAGTAACTTGAATGGCGGCATTAATGACATTCAAGATAAAGTTGCACAAACAGTAGCGACTGAAGGCGCAGCAAACTTGTCTGCTGTAGTGGCAACAAGACAAGCCCAGCAAGATGCTGACTATGATGCTTCAGTGCTTGCGAGCATCAATCGTGATACGGCACGTATTTCGAGTTCACTTGCCCATGCTAATACGGTTTATCAAAGCGTCAGTAATTTGGTAAATACAGCATATGAAAACCGTCAAGCAGCGGCCATAAGCAGAAGTCAACTCAATGCAGCACGTGCGGCTCGATATGAACGCGGTGCGATAGCAGCAGATAATGCATTTGCGGCGATTGGTACCTCTGGCGTAGACGTCAATGCAAGCTTTACGGCGAAAACAGCGGGGTTTGCTGAGTTTAGACAAGGTCAACGTGATGCATTGCGTTCAAGGTTTGGTTTAAGCAGCGATGCAGAGTTTGGTACACTAGGTGATAACCTTTTAGGGACACTAGAAGGGTTCGGTGATAGCTTGTATCAGGGCGGACAATTTTTAGGTGTAGGGCTTGGCTCGCTGAACCCGGTAGTGCAAGGTATTAGTTACTTCTCGGGTAATGGCCTAGTGAATCCGTTCACCCAAGAATATCACTCATTCCTAGGTGAAGCGACAACTGTCCAACGAGCCGCTGGTAGGCAGCAAGGTGAGATCTTCTCTTACTTCGTAGGTGGTGAAACGGCAATTTTGGCCGGTTCCAGAGGTGTTAAAGCTATAGTTGCTAGTCGGGTAGCATCTCAGCCTGTCGTTGTTACAGCAGCGCAAGCTGAAAATTTGAAATCTCTTACTCGAGCAGAATTTGACTTGCTTAGATCCGAGGGACAAAGTATCTCAAATATAGGGCCAGCTTTGTCTGTTGCTCAAGATCTTAGAACTGGAAAAATCAGTAAAGTTTTTACTAATGATCCTAATGGAAATATTCCTCTTGATTTAAATGATGCACTTGCTCAGCGTTTAGCCAATGCTCCAGATGACGTGTTAGCGTTTGAAAGAACTAAGGGTATAGCATCCCATTCTGAGGTTTTTGCAGTGAATGAAATATTAAATGCTAGGCCTGGTGCTAGTTTTAATGACATAGCTGTATTCACACAAGAAGTGAAAAAAGCTTCATTGAGAGGGGAGTTTAAGCCTGCATGTGTTCAGTGTGATTTCTTGTTGAATGGTGTGCAATACGTGAGATAGAAAGGAGTAAAAAGAATGACGGAAGCAACCTCTGAAAAGCCTATGAGAATCCCCGAGAGGGAACTTGAATACAGTGGAGATGTTCGCTTATTGGGGGAAGTCCCTTTTACAGGGATCTCTTATGAAGTTTATCCGGATGGGCAGCTTGAACAAGAAACAATTTATAAGGATGGTCTGCCTGAAGGGCTTCAGCGTGAATGGTACTCTAATGGTCGGCTTCGTAAAGAAAGCGATGTTTCAAGGGGGCTGGGAGCTACTAAGGTTACTAGTTGGTACGAGAGCGGAAACTTACGATCAATATCCATTTATGAATCTGGTGTTAGGTTAGAGTATAAAGAATGGAGTGATGATACAGATAGTGAACTTGTGGTTGATGAAGTGACAGAAGTTAGTCCTGCTTTAAAAACATATATGGAACGGATGGCGAAGGTTAAAAAGAGTTAGCTTGTTATCTTGCTTAGCTTTACTCTCACGGCTTGATCTGCACTCCTAGTTGTTTCAGGTAGGCGATACTTGGGGCTTAATTTTAAAACCCATTCATTAGCAGTGGATAAGGATATTTGGTTACCAATAGAGACATAGATGGGGTTTATGCCCTGTTGGGTACGTAATACACTACCAATTACTTCATCTTTATCTATAAGAGGCGTCACGGCGCCTCTTTTTATGTCTGGCGTATCATGTTGTCCAATTAATTTGGTTTTACCACAACCGATGGTTGGCATATCAAAAATGACGCCTAAGTGACTGGCTAAGCCAAGACGCCTAGGATGCGCAATCCCTTGGCCATCACACACAATCAAATCAGGTTGATGCTCGAGTTTACTCATCGCTAATATTAATGGCGGTAGCTCTCTAAATGAAAATAAGCCGGGGATATAAGGGAATTGAGCCACATCAGTTGCTGTAGCTGTTTCAACGATATTGAGTGTATCAGCATCAAGTATAACAACTGCTGCGACTAGCTTATCGCCTTCCTTCTCATACGCAACATCAACGCCTGCAATGAGTTGGATATCACCAAATTTGTCTTCTCTAACGACTTTAGTTGCAAGCTTCTGTTGTAAGAGTAACGCCTCATTCTGAGATAAATCCCAAGGGTGGCTAATTACTGGCTTCATTGCTTAGCCAGTCCTAATTTGATCGGCAAATGCCCGTTTAGCATTGTGCTTAAGTATTAAACTCTCCAGCACTTCCTTAGCCACTTTACGCTCATCCTCATTGAATTGGCTTAGGGCTTCAAATTGTAGCTTGAGCTCATCTGATGGAGTACGACTATCTTCACCAAAGACCAAATCATCCAAGGTGGTATGCAAGGCCTTAGATAACCTCACCAGTGTCTCTAGGGTAGGCTGTGCTGTACCGGCTTCATAGCGTTTTATCTGATTCACATGTAATTCAATATCATCTGCTAATGCTTGTTGTGTTAAGCCCCGCTGTTTACGCAGGGCGGTCAGTCGTTTTACAAATTCCATGGGAAGCAACCAAATCACTGTGTTGCTCATAGTGTACCCCCTAGGTAACTTTAACTGTTGACATTGGTACAGTATAATGTTCTAAAATAAACAGTTCAAGCTACTTGACGGATTTTTAGTATGGCACGCATAAGTGATGCATTGATTGAAAAAATAAAACGCGAGGTGGATTTACTGCGCTTAATCGAAAGCCAAGGGTGTACGGTTAAAAAACACGGCGCAAAAGACTACGTTATTCAATGCCCCTTCCACGATGACGATACCGCCAGTTGCGTCATCACCCCAACAGAAAACCTGTTCCACTGCTTTGGCTGCGGTGAAGCCGGGAGTGTGATTGATTGGGTGATGAAAACCCAAGGTGTCTCGTTTAGGCACGCGGTGGAGATTTTACAGCAAGATAATCCTTCCTTAGCTGCTGTTTCTGACGGTCAGCATAATACGCCTGCAAAGCCGGTGAAACGCAGTACTACCCCGAAAGTCGCTTCCTTCTTAGCCGCTGATGACGTTGAAACGCATGATGATGTCGTGCTGATTAATCGCGTGGTGGATTACTACCATCGGTGTTTGCTGGAGAGTCCGGAGGCACTGGATTACCTAAAACAGCGAGGGTTGGATAACCCCGAGCTTATCAAAACCTTTAAATTGGGCTATGCCAATCGCACGCTGGGCTATCGTTTACCGAATAAAAACCGCGCTGAAGGCAAAGCGATACGCGCGCGTTTACAATCGATTGGGCTTATCCGCTCATCTGGCCATGAGCACTTTACGGGCTCGCTTGTGGTGCCGGTGATGGATGGGCACGGTAACGCACAAGAAATCTATGGGCGTAAGCTCTTAGGCAATCGCTTGCGCAAAGGCACGCCACAACATACTTACTTGCCCGGACCACACAAAGGTGTGTGGAATGCTGCTGCCTTAGTCGCCTGCGAAGAAATTATCTTGTGTGAAAGCTTGATAGATGCCATGACCTTCTGGGTAAATGGCTTTAGAAATGTGACGGCCAGTTATGGGACGAATGGGTGTACGGATGAGCATAAAGCGTTGTTTGCAAGTGGTCAGGTTAAACGCATCTTAATCGCCTATGATAATGACAGTGCAGGCAATGGTGCGGCTGAGAAGCTCACTAAACAACTCACCGCGTTAGGGCTTGATTGCTTCCGCATTGAATTCCCCAAAGGGATGGATGCCAATGAATATGCCTTGGCCGTGCAGCCTGCGCAAAAGAGTCTGGGCTTGGTGATACGCCAAGCGGCATGGTTGGGCAATGGTCAAGGAAAAAACGGCGTACGGCCTGATATTACTACGCATGCGCCCAATACACCGCGTGAGCTTGCTAGCATTGAAGCGGTTGGTGATAGCCTTGTTGATATGGACTCAGGTGAAGTGCTGGCAGAAGGCGCTGAGGCGTCTTCCTTAGTTGCTTCTCAAGTAGAGCAAGCTGATACTACAACAGCCAAAGTAGTACCGCCCCATGCGGAAGGGTTGCAGTTTATTGAGCAAGGGCATGACTTGCTGCTTGCCTTGGATAACTTGACCTGGCGTATTCGGGGGCTTGCCAATAACACGCACCCTGAGCAGTTAAAAATCAATCTCTTGGTGAAAAACGACACGGGCTTCCATGTGGATAACCTCGATTTATATGCCAGCCGTGCCCGTCAGGCCTTTGCCAAACAGGCGTGTAGTGAATTACGCGTGAGTGAAGGATTAATCAAGCAGCACCTTGGCGCCTTGTTATTGGCGCTTGAAATCAAGCAAGATGCTTTACTTAAAGAAAAGCAGTTGAGCACCGAGCAAGCGCCGATGAGTGAAGCTGAGCGTGAGGCAGCCTTGGCATTACTTAAAGCCCCTGACTTACTCAATCGCATTCTGACGGATTTAGACAGCTGCGGTGTGGTGGGGGAGCGCACCAATAAATTGGTGGGCTACTTGGCGGCCAGCTCGCGTAAGCTGGATAAACCCTTGGCGGTGATGATACAAAGTGCTAGCGCGGCGGGTAAATCCTCCCTGATGGACGCCATCTTACAGCTCTTCCCAGACGAGCAGCAGGTCAAATACTCCGCCATGACCGGCCAGTCCTTGTTCTACATGGGGGAAACCAACCTTAAACACAAAATCTTAGCGATTGCGGAAGAGGAAGGGGCGGAGCATGCCAGTTATGCCTTAAAGCTCTTGCAGTCGGAAGGGGAAGTCTCCATTGCTTCCACGGGGAAGAACCCGACGACGGGGAACTTAGAGACCCAGGAATACAAAGTGGAAGGCCCGGTGATGCTGATGATGACCACCACGGCCATTGATATTGATGAAGAATTACTCAATCGTTGTTTAGTCTTATCGGTGAATGAATCCAGAGCGCAAACCGAGTCTATCCATGCCAAGCAGCGTCAAAGTCAAACGCTCGAAGGCTTGTTGCAGCAGAAAAGCAAAACAGATGTGATACAGCTGCATCAAAACGCCCAGCGCCTTATCCGGCCGCTCTTAGTGGCCAACCCTTATGCCGAGCAGTTGACCTTCCTGTCGGATAAAACCCGCACCCGGCGTGACCACATGAAGTACTTAACCCTTATTCGCACCATTGCCTTGGTGCATCAGCATCAGCGCACCATTAAACGCGTGGAGCACAGCACGGCCAGTGGTACGGACTTACTCGAATACATCGAGGTCGTGCCTGAGGATATTGCGATGGCGAATCGTTTGGCCCATGAAGTACTTGGCCGTAGTCTTGACGAATTGCCACCACAAACGCGCAAGCTGCTGGCGCACATCCATGCCATGGTCACCGATGCCTGCACTGCGCCATCGGTCACACAGCCAGCCTACCGCTTTACGCGCAAAGACATCCGTCAGTACACGGGGTGGAGTGATAATCAGCTGAAAGTGCATTGTGTGCGCTTGGTTGAGATGGAATATCTGTTGGCGCATAGCGGTGGTCGTGGGGCGATTATCCACTATGAGCTCTTGTATGACGGTCAGCCAGAAGAGGAAGGTAAGCACCTGATGGGACTGATTGATGACGCTGTGCTCTCATCAAGTCAACACTACGATGCACAAACGTTGGGGCAGTCCTCAAGTAAGTTGGCCGCAGGTTGCCCCCAAGTGGGGGCTAAGTTGGGTAGTGCTCAAATAGCGCCATCCCAAGCGCCACAGGGGAGAGCAGTCGATTCTACAGTATATAATGCAGAAAACGAAAAAACGCCTATCACCGATACCGACATCGCCACTCATGCATCACACCATAACAGTAGTGCTGCTTCCTTAGCTGCTGCTGCGCCTTCGCTAGGAAACTAAGCCATGGCCAAACTCAAACGCCAGCGCTGCTTAAAAAGTGTGGGCGACCCCACTGACCCCCAAGGCTTGTTCGTGTTCATGCAGCGCTTTATCGAGGTGCTGGAAATTAAGCACTATACCGACAGCACTATCTTGAACAATGAGCGAGCGATACGCGACTTTATTGCGTGGTGTGATACGCGGATGTTACGCCGACCCACGGAAATTACGAAAGCGATTATCGAGCGCTACCAGCGCTCATTGTATCTCTACCGCAAACCCGATGGCATGCCTTTAAGTGTGTATAGCTTGCGGTTTAAAGTGGCGCCCCTCATCCAATGGTTTAAATGGCTGAGTAAAGAAAACTATATCCTCTACAATCCTGCGGCAGACATCGATTTACCGAAACAAATCCATACCTTACCGAAAGCGGTGTTAAGCGAAAAAGAAGCTGAGCAGATATTACAACAGCCCAATACCAGTAAGCCGCTTGGTATACGAGACAGAGCAATCTTAGAATTGCTCTATTCAACGGGTATCCGTCGTATGGAAGTGGTGTATCTGCAGCTGTATGATATTGATAGGGCGCGTAGGGTGGTGCAAGTACGTCAAGGCAAGGGCAGAAAAGACCGCATTATCCCGATTGGTGAGCGGGCGCTTTACTGGATATTACGCTACACCAACGACATTCGCCCTGAATATGCTCGGCGTGCCGATAGCCATCACTTGTTCTTAAGTCAGTACGGTGAGCCGATTAATCCGGCGTGGCTCTCCAGTACCGTACGAAGATATATTATAAAAGCCGGCATCAAAAAAAGCGGCAGCTGCCACTTGTTTCGCCACACCATGGCCACCTTGATGTTAGAGAACGGCGCGGATGTGCGCTATATCCAAGCCATGCTCGGGCATGAGAAGCTTGAGACGACGCAAATTTACACCAAAGTGGCGATAAAAACGCTCAAAAAAGTCCATGCACAGGCGCACCCAGCGCAGATGAATGAGCAGCAAGGTCGCCGCTTGCAAGCATTGCTTGGCAATGATGAGGTGGATGAAGAGGATGACCATGCTGACAAGAATGAACTTCACTGATACAACGGTATCTCAAGTGTGTATGAAAACATACACAAGATGTAGCATAATACGAATGAATGTAACCACAGAGGTAGAGGCGATGCGCAGCATTCCATTACACGAAGCAGAGGGTCATCTCCAAGAGCTTGCGGAGCTGATTGATAAAGGTGAAGAAATAGAGCTACTTCGCCCGGGTAAACCCAGTATGCGATTAGTGGTTGATGCGCCCAACCAAACATCACGAAAACGCCGCTTCGGGCAGTATGCAGGAGAGGCATTTTATATGAGCGAAGACTTTAATGAGCCGCTTCCTGAAAGTTACTGGTTAGGTGAAGATAAAACGTGAATATCCTCTTAGATACCCACGTTTTTATCTGGCTCAATACGACACCTGAGCAGCTCTCTTCTCGAGCGTTAGCTATCTGTGAATCGCTCGATAATGAGCTCTATCTGAGCATGGCAAGTGCTTGGGAGATGAGTATCAAAGCATCATTAGGAAAGCTGACTTTACCTATACCTTGGGATGTTATGCTCAAGCGACAACAGCAAGAAAATGGTCTGCGTATCATGGATATTACCGTCGAACACCTTACGCATACCTTACCTCGTCATCATGGCGACCCCTTTGATAGGCTTTTATTGAGCCAAAGTGTGATTGAGGGTATGCCCCTGATAAGTCGGGATAGTCAATTTACGCACTATAATGTAGATATCATCTGGTAGGTGCTGAGCGGTTACCTTGTAGATATCCAGCTATAATCTAACACCATTACCAACATCAACCACGGTATTACAAGGTTTACACCCGCCTGTCACATGTCGTGCATGCTCGTGCCTCGCCGCACGCCAAGGCGCCAGGCTAGCCCTCATCTGTTTATCAAACGTCATCTCTCCGTAGTAGTGCAATAAGGTTGTCGGGGGCGTCCATGCCCCCTCCGCATTTATTGCCCAGCGCCCTGCGCGCACCTTGCCCAGTGGCGAGCCTTATGGTGGGCTTACGTTTTATTACGGTCGGCGTTGACACGCCGCCCTGCATGCCACTTCAGCCCCCCAACGTCACGGCCACTGCCCCGCCGGGCTATCCTGCCCGGGCGCCCCAATACGGGGGCGCGTGCTTGCTGTAAGGAGGTACATAACAGCGGCTCAGCGTCCGGCATCAGCACAGGGTGCAAGGATGTATCCGCTTCAGAGGAAACGGAAGTACTGTCTGCTCTCCCATGATAGCACGGTGCTCACACGCGCAAGGGCAAGTGCATCACAAAAGCGGTGACCCTTGCGCGTGCTGCGCGCCGTGCTACCAAGTGAGCGCAAACAGCACTCACGTCGAGGCTGTATACAACGAGGTTTTATATTATGGAACAACCACATAGCATCATTCTTACCCCTGCATTAGTTGCGGAGTTCGAGTATATCGTTGCGTTACACAAACGCCATGGTGCTCCTAATCCTATGACATCAATGGAAGACTTGGTCGGGTACATACTCGCCAGCATCGCCGATGGCTCAAGAAGGCCGGGTTCGTGGGAGCGTCAACTACTGGACATGATGGGCTTAGTCGCTGATTGCGATGCGCACCATGTCTACCGCGCGCACTATGGCGAGGTCGAGGAGTAGGGCTCGCCCCTGCTGCTTAGCCGCGGGCGCTGCATCTGTGAGCCTAACTCAGTTGCAGCGTCCACCATCGAGAAAGGCGGCTAAAAAAATGACCGAAAAAAACACGCGCTCGTTCCGCTTCGTCACAATAGAATTACTACACTCCCCTCGAACAAACAAAGAGGACATATCATCATGGCAAAGAAAACGAGCAAGCGACTTAAAAAACGACTGCGAGCTCTCAAACAGCTTCGTAGGGAGGCCGTGCTTGTACTGGTCGTATTGCACTCAGTGGCATCCGACGTTGAACATCAATACGAACACGCGGACAGTTGTTCAGCACCCACCACCGAGAATAGCGGCTAAGAAATAAAATCATCATTGAGTGTGTGCGTAAAAAGATGCATCTAGGGGAATTTACGCGTAGAGTAGGGGAATGCATCAACGTATTGCTCTACATCCAGCGCCACTAAAGGGGATTATGCCACCTACGTGTAGGATGCATGTCGGGACTAACACATCCGCTGATGCGTTTGGGAACGCTTTAGGGAATAGTATTGTTGGGCATTTAAGTCAGCGTCCAACGGTATCAGTTGAAGAGCAAGCAAATCTAGAAACGTTCGGTGCTGCATTACTGGCTGATAATACGGCCAAGCTGAATAAAAATTTAAACAGCAGCACGAATAAGGTAGTTAATGACGCTGTACAGAAAGCGACAGATATAGCGGCTGATCAAGCGGCAGAAAATCTGACAGGCCTTGTGGCCACAAGACGAGCCCAGCAAGATGCCAGTTATGAAGCATCAGCTCTGGCCAGTATCAACCGTGATACGGCACGTATTTCGAGTTCGCTCGCCCATGCCAATACGGTGTATCAAGGCGTCAGTAACTTAGTAAGTACAGCGTATGAAAACCGTCAAACAGCGGCCATAAGCAGAAGTCAACTCAATGCAGCACGTGCGGCTCGGTATGAACGTGGTGCGATAGCAGCAGACAATACTTTTGCGGCGATAGGTGCCTCTGGCGTGGATGTCAATGCAAGCTTTACGGCAAAAACAGCAGGGTATACAGAGTTCAGACAAAATCGACAAGCTAAGTTTGACCAGTTTTATGGCGATTTGAATTCTTTTGAACGTTTTGCTTTTGACAACGGCGTTGATTTTTCCGAATTTGTCCTTGAAACCTACGAAGCTGTTGGAAATGGAGTAGAAGTAGGTATTGAAGCCGGTAAAATGGTTGCTAATGGAGCAGACGTGAGGTTGGCAGTCGGGTTTAAAAACAGCGAAAATTTTGAGGTGAAAGCGTTTGCTGGAACAGATATCGCAGGCGTATCGCATAAAGGACGGTTGTTCGAAAACAAGATTGCTAGTAATTCAAACTTGTTGCAACCTCTTAAAACTAATGTCGCTACTCGATTTGTTGTAGATACTTTTGGTACTGATGGTTTTAATCCTAGACTTGATTTTGTTCAGGAGTTTGACAGCTTTAAATTAGATACTTCCGGTCTTTCTAGACGGGTAGGTTTTATCGATTCAGAAGCAACCTTCGGCTTAAGGCGAAACCTTACGACTCTTGAGAATAGAGCCTCTCTTAATATCAAGTTTGAGTTGCCTGATGCAGTTGAAAGATTTACTTTTGGATGGACTCCAACTGTGTCTTTGGAATTCAGGAGTAAGTAAATGGCATTCATAAAAGTAAAATTAAACTCTCAAAGTTATAAGAATTTTAAGATTGAGTATTTACTTGAAAGTGACTTGAATCTTGAGTTTAAAGTCCTTTGCAGCAATGAAAATACTTCCATGTATGAAATCTATGAAAAAGGTGAGTTGTTGGCTGTTGTAGGTGTGGCCGGATATTTTTGGCACAGAGATCATATGATCAAAAAATCCGACTCTTATGGATGGGAAGGTCTGCCTATAGGAGACCTGAAATTAACGACAGATAACCAAGTTTTGATCAATGGAACAGCTAAAGCTAACTTGGCGTCATTCGGCATTTTTGAATGGTTAAAAGAAGTGCTAGTGAACCTTAGATTAGTTAAATTTGAACAGTGGTTATTGATTAATTTCAATGAAAATGAGATGAGTCAAGATATTGCCATTTGTGCTTTATTTTTAAGGTTCGCCGCTAAGTTTTCGGATTGATATCCGGTAATGCTGTACGAGAGAAGCTATCGACCGATAGCTTTGGAAACGCCTTAGGCAATAGTATAGTCTCAGGGATTGTGCAGAATCAG
>NZ_JBHRSW010000003.1:0-905 GCF_042646125.1 Agaribacter flavus | reverse complement strand
AATCTGCAATGCATCAAAAAAGCCTTAAAGTCAGCTGTCACAGAGGGTAGTAAATAGTGTTAATCCATCTTATACTCTCGGAATGCCGACGAATATGTTGATTTATTTGGTGCTTCTAGAAGTTTGAACCAAACCAAATTTGAATCTGGAGGGACGCTAGTCTTTAGCGAAAATCTCGGAGGGCATACTATCAGAAACCACGTGTCGAGAACCGATGCTCAACTTTTGGAAAGACTTTCTACTGATCTGAACATTCAAGGATCTTCGACATTCACAGATTTAAGTACCGCAGAGAGGGCAATTGGTGAGGTGTTGACTAGAAATAGAGCCGAAATTCAAGACTTCTTTGGAAATAGCTCAGGAAATAGACTTCCCTTGAGTGAAACACTAGATTTTGATGTCGGTAGGGGCTTCAATAGGGAAAGTATAAATCCACAGATAAGCAATAGTCTTCAGGTCATACTGGATCGAGATGAATTAAGTATTAATGGATTTAGGATTCATACCGCTTATCCAAGGTTACAGTAGTGAGGATGTAGAGATTGAAAACAAAAGAGATATTAGAGAATTTTTTTCAAGCTTACTTTCATCAAGATTGGTCGTTTGATTATTCAACGACTCTTGATGGAGTTGCGTTTTTTAAGAAAAATGAGCCTGAAAGTAAACATCGTGAAGTAGCAAAAGCACTAAGTGAATTGATATCTGAGCCAGAATTACCACAAACCTATTTCTATTCAATGGGTGGGGAGTTTCGTCCAGAAGTAGAAGGAATGAAGGTAAATCAATGGCTTAGAGCAGCCATTGATATTTTGCAAAATAATAACTGAGTCTAGGTTGATGTATCGACCGATAGCTTTGGAAACGCCTTAGGCAATAGTATAGTCTCAGGGATTGTGCAGAATCAG
>NZ_JBHRSW010000002.1:0-7156 GCF_042646125.1 Agaribacter flavus | reverse complement strand
AAGTGCGACACTTTACTCGATTGTACAAACAGCTAAAGCAAACGGTCTCGTTCCTTACGATTACCTAGTGCATGTGATGGAAGAAATCATGCATAGCGAGCATGATCCTGAGAAACTTGCGCCGTGGAGCGTGATATTAGACTAGTGTGGTTCTTTTGACGCTTACAGTTGATGCATATCTCACTACTGCAATAGATTTTGGTTATGCTAGTGCCACTTTTGACGGATACAACAACAGTTCATTAGGTATTGAGGCTTTGTTCTCATCCAATCGTGTATCATCACTAAAGTTCTTAGCGGAACTGTCAATAGGCGGTACAGATGTGCGACAAACATCTGACGAAAATAATCAATTTTGGTTGGGGGTTCACTATTTATACTCTTGGTAATTGAGCACTATTAGTTCACTTACTACATACATTGTGCATCCTGAGCACATTTTTGTTCGAGTTGGTAATAAAGTTGATTTAACGGGGTCTCTGTATTTATTGAAAATGGTTCAAGTATTGTAAGTGCTTTCTTTAAGAACCCAAGCCTATCGAGGATGAGTGCATAGGCATATATATACTGCGTATTCTCAGGTGCTAACTCAACAGCCTCTTTTATCTGAACTAGCGCGCTATTGTAATCTTTTTGGCGAACATGAAATAAACTGGATGCATAGCGAATAAGTGCGTTGTTTGGCAGTTTTTCAATGCCATCAACATAGACCTTATATTCTTTTTGAACTTGATTTGTTGTTCGATAAACATCTGACAAATTAACATAGCCTTGTGCAAAATAAGGGTCAATAAAAATAGCCATCTTATATTGCGTTTCGGCCTTGGATACATTTCTCATCTTTAAAGCCGTTATACCAGTATTCATACGTCCTTCACCACGCCAATTATTGGTGTCTTGCATCTCCTCAAGCTCCTTAAATGCTTGCTTAAACAATGACAAGTAGTTGTGTGGCAACTGAGCACCAACCAACCGAAGCGCTGCATCGACCCTGACTGACTTATTTATGTCGTTGAGCAAAGGCGCTAACAATTGCGCTAGTTGTTGAGGCGGCATATTGGTAGTAGCGGCTAAGGCCCCCTGCTTTAACAACACATGCTCACTTCTTAGTATTCGTTTTAACTGATTCAAGTCGACTTGATGGCGAGTACCCAATACAGATAATGCGGTAGCGCGTTTGATAACAGGAACAGATTCATCGAAAATAAAACGCCAATATTCTTGTTGACTAGTTGCCTGTTGTTCAGACAATAGATGCATGTATAGTTCTTCGTTTGGTCGAGCTTTTAAATCACCATGCAACTCGTTTAAGGAAGCTTGTGCCCAATCCACAGTCTTATCAGTATGACATCCTTGACAAGCATTCGGTACACCATACTTTTTAGTCCAATCAGGGCGAGGCACCTTAAAACTATGATCTGCGCGGTAATCTACTACCATAAAGGCTTTTTCCGGCATATGACAATTAATGCACTTGGCACCTAGACTATTTAGTGGATGACCATGGTGCTCTTTGACATCAAATACTTCAGGCGCATGACATTGAGCGCAGAGTGCATTGTTATCTGATTTCAACTTCAAAGTATGAGGGTTATGGCAATCAACACAATTCACCCCTGCATGATACATTTTACTTTGCAAAAATGAACCATACACATATACCTCTTCTTTAATTTGTCCGTCTTTGTGATAGAGGGGAGGAGTAAGTAAAGAAGGCATAAATTGATTATGAAATTTAGTCGTACTGTCAAACCCATCTGTCAAAGGTGTGCGCAATGAATGGCAAGCAAAGCAAGTATCCATAAAGTCGTTGTTTCGTGGCTCTCCTTTCCAGATTGCAGTAGGCATAGTCTGTTCTCTAAACCAAACACCTGAATTGGCTATTTTACTAGCACCAGACTGATGAGGTATTGATTTGTCATCATGACAGGCAAGACAATCCACATTGTTTCCGTTAAATGAGGTCTTGAACGTATTTGTTTTAGAGTTATATCCTCGTTTTAAGTTGTCCGAATGACAATCAGCGCACATACCATTCCAGTTCTGAAGGGGTTGCTGCCAGTGCAAACGGTCGGCGGGTAAAATATCTTCATCAATATATTGAGTAAACCAACGTTGGCCTCCTTCACTCTTTGGTCGAGTATCCCAAGCGAAAGGAAAAACCTGCATACGATTATGGTGTACGTCATTACCCCCAACATCACTATCATTCTGAGTACTTTCCAAAGGCTCAGGTTCTACTAAATATTGCTGAAGAGGTTCAATGCCAAAAGTATATTTAGCGTGAAAAGTATTTGTTTTTCCATCTCTTGTTAACGATAAAAAATACATTTTTGCTACTTTAGAATTTTTTTCCAGCTCTTTCGCAAAAAAGGCGGCAGATAGTCCTTTATGATTAGCACGAATAGGAGATTCTTCAGTACCAAAAGCTCCTCTGACTGTATCTAACGCGACAGGCATCATAGACTTTGCGTGGTGAGAACGTTGCCATTCAACAATTTCTTTTTGATGGCAAGAAGCGCAGTCTGCCGAAGAGTATTTCGTCAAATGTTGAGCGATTACAAGACTACTATTCATCAATAAGAATAAGCTAATAAACAAGGCTTTAAAATCCACGTTTTTCGTTTCCCTTTGCGATTTGCATAATGACTAGTCTGGAGCTAGGTCATGTTCAAAAGTTGACGATACTAGCATCGTTGTTTAAATAAACCCACCAACATTGCATTCGAGCTTTACGTTGAAGACAAAAATACCACTGAAAATATCGCAGTTTTTTTACGTCGTATTTTCTATACGTATATATGGACGAAAAACAAATTATATTCAATAGGTTACTTATGTGAAAAATCAAATCATGACATAATTCAAACGCTGAAGTAGTATTCAGATATCTTATACGTTGTTGGATTAAAATTAACATAAAGGTAACCAAGTGAAAGTATTGGTAACAGGAGCTTCTGGTTTTATAGGTTCACACACCGTCCGAAGACTCCTAGATGATGATATTTACGTTATTGGTGTCGACAACAATAACGATTACTACGACGTAAGCCTAAAAGAAGCAAGAATTGATTGGATCAATACGCATCAAAACTCAGCTAAATTCCAATTTATTCAAATGGATATTGCAGATAAACGAGCGATGCCATTACTTTTCGAAGAGCATAATTTCACATACGTGATTCACTTAGCCGCTCAAGCAGGCGTTCGTTATTCAATAGAGAACCCCCACGCCTATATCGATTCAAATATTGTAGGTTTTATGAATGTACTGGAAGGCTGTCGGCACTTTAAGGTAGAGCATTTATGCTACGCTTCGAGTAGTTCAGTGTATGGTGCAAATGAACAAATGCCTTTTTCAGTAGAGGACAATGTTGACCACCCTGTGTCGTTGTATGCAGCCAGTAAAAAAGCCAATGAGTTGATGGCTCACACGTATAGTCATCTTTACAATTTACCAACTACAGGACTGAGGTTTTTTACTGTCTATGGCCCTTGGGGTAGACCTGACATGGCACCATTTAAGTTCACAAAAGCAATAAGTGAAGGCCGTCCTATAGATGTATATAATTATGGTAACCATAAAAGAGACTTTACTTACATTGACGATATCGTAGAAGGTGTTGTAAGGTCGACGCTCCATATTGCTAAAGAAAACCCCAATTGGAATGGAGAGCAGCCTTCACCTAGTTCAAGCAAAGCACCTTGGAGAGTATATAACATTGGAGCACAAACCCCAGTTCACTTACTAACATTTATTGAAACAATTGAAAAAGTACTTGGAAAGACAGCTGAAAAAAATATGCTTCCGATACAACCTGGTGACGTTGAAGCAACATTTGCCAACGTCGAAGCTATTGTGAATGATATAGGATATCGCCCCACAGTAAATTTAGATAAGGGTATTGCAGCCTTTATTGAGTGGTATAAAACTTTTTATAAAATATAAATTTCAGTCTAGGCTTTGTAATCAAAATATTTGGTATACGAGTCTAAATTAGTATTCGTCAACATAACTACAATACAAAATCTGAAACAGGATAGTTTAATGATAAAACCAATTATATTAGCAGGCGGCAGCGGCAGCCGCCTTTGGCCAAAATCAAGGGCAGCGCTTCCAAAACAATTCCTTAGATTGACCTCAGAACATACTATGCTGCAAGATACCATATTGCGTCTGCCCAGAGAAAAGGTAGAAACGGCTCTTGTTATTTGTAACGAAGCACATCGATTCTTAGCGGCTGAACAGTTAAGGCAGATATCAGTTAAAAGTGAAGGGGTATTATTAGAACCCATCGGCAGGAACACTGCACCAGCTATAGCGGTCGCAGCAATGCTCGCAGCGAAAAAAGATCCAGAACAGGTTCTATTAATATTAGCTGCTGACCATCTAATAGATGACCAATCGGCTCTTACCTCAGCCATTGAGAAAGCAGAAGAATTGGCTCTAAAAAATAAGCTAGTAACTTTCGGCATCGTTCCCACAGAGCCACACACTGGTTATGGTTACATCAAGTCTGGTGACTCAATCAACAACGGCTTTGAAGTTTCAAAGTTTGTAGAAAAACCTGAGTTTCATACAGCAAAAGAGTATTTAAAAAGTGGTGAATATTACTGGAATAGCGGCATGTTTATGTTCAAAGCCGGTGTTTACTTAGACGAGTTGAAGAAATTTAGGCATGATATTTATTCAGCGTGCGAACAAGCGTGTAACCAAACATCTTCAGACTTAGATTTTATACGCTTGGATAAAGAAGCTTTTGCGGCTTGCCCCGATGAATCCATCGACTATGCGGTTATGGAAAAGACGGCTCATGCATGCATGGTACCGCTCGATGCTGGATGGAATGACGTGGGAAGTTGGAGTTCTTTATGGGAAACTAGTCAGAAAGATAGCGATGGTAATGTTTGTGTCGGTGATACCATACTCCACGATGTTAAAAATAGCTATGTAAACGCCGAAGATAGAATGGTGAGTATAATAGGCCTAAATGATGTTGTTGTTGTTGAAACAAAGGACGCGGTAATGGTGGCCGATAGAAATAAAGTGCAACATATCAAGAACGTCGTTAACACCTTAAAAGCAGAAAAACGCCCTGAATTTGAATTTCATAGAGAAGTGTTTAGACCATGGGGTAGCTACGATAGTATTGATAATGGTAAACGATATCAAGTAAAAAGAATTAGTGTTAAACCTGGTGAAAAACTTTCTGTACAGATGCATCATCATCGCGCCGAACATTGGATAGTAGTAAGCGGCACAGCGAATGTGACCATCGGAGAAAACACTAGGCTAGTTACTGAAAACGAATCTGTATACATTCCAGTAGGGGATGTTCATGCGCTTGAAAATCCTGGCAAAATACCGTTGGAACTAATTGAAGTCCAATCGGGTTCTTATTTAGGTGAAGATGACATCGTTCGATTTTCAGATAGATACGGTCGAGTGAAATAAAGCCCTCGTTAATTTTTAATAAAGATGGAAATAAGCTATGCAACTACGTAAGTTTTCATTGAAATTGCTATTCGCTATTTCCTTGTTTTATATATTGATGGTTGAAGCAACAGCACAACTACCGGTGATAATAAAACTCGACGATCTAAAATACAGTGACGATGCAAAAATGTCCAAATATGGCGTTAGTCATAGTTGGGTATCTATCATGTTATATTTAAAGCAAAAGGATATTAAAGCTTCACTTGGGGTCGTCGCTATGGGCTTAGAGAATTCTACACCAAGGCACAGAAAGTGGGTCAAAGAGCTCATACGCGACGGTCACGAAATATGGCACCATGGGTATTCTCATGCAAAAAATGGAAAAGCAGGGGAATACCACGGACATAGCTTCTTTGACCAAAAAGAAAGCTTTGGAAAAGCCTTGACCTTAATTGAGTCAACCTATGACACAATCGTTGTTTCAGTAGGCACTCCATTCAATCAAAATGATAATACATTTCTAAAAGTATTAGAAAGTTATCCACAAATAAAAGTCTGTATATTTATAAAAGGGCAATGCCCCAACCGGGGCATGAACCTAAAGCGCTTTGGTTCTAAGCTAGAGTATAAAGTAGGCGAAATTGATGCAGCACTTTTCTCCAAATATTTAGAGAAAAATCTACACCGGCCTTACCTTGTATTACAAGGCCACCCGAGCCACTGGAACAATAAAGATAAAAATGAATTCAAAAAAATATTAGACATGCTTATCAAAAATAATGCCCGATTCATTACTGCAGAAGAGTATTATCTAAGGCGCAAATGATTAAGACGCTAAGCCTCCCTCGGTAGAAGGGGAAAGTCAGTTAACTATAGAAACTGTTTAATTGCTGGATAGATATATTATTTGACGACATGTTTGGAGCCATCGTAAGACAAATGTCCGTAATCCCATACCAGTAGTTTATTATTATGGGCTAGAGACTGTAACTAAATCTGTGTAACTGCCTATCAACTCATCCCAATGGGATTTAAGATAGGTAGTTATGAACAAGAAAGAACTAGAAGCCTTCGCTAAAGAAGCAGCAAAAACCATTAAGACAGAAGCCGATTTAACTGACTTCCGTAAAATGCTAACCAAAGTTACCGTTGAGGCTGCGCTCAACGCTGAGCTTGATGACCACTTAGGTCATGCTCGTCATGAGCAATCCGAGTCAGGTAATTATCGTAATGGTTATACCTCCCCCCTCTGTCAAAATAGTTGTCCTGTCCCTTTTTTAGGGTTCTAATAATGATAGAGAGGGCGAAAAGAGAACAATGTGGGTTATCCAAAAGAGCGCAAAGAAGCAGCGCTAAAGAAAATGATGCCACCAAATAATCAACCAATATCACAAATTGCAAAAACGGAAGGTATAAGCGAGGCAACACTCTATGCATGGCGTGCGGACGCCAGAAAGTCAGGGCGACTATTGCCAGATGGCGATACGACGCCAGAAGGTTGGAATGCATCTGATAAGTTTGCCGCCGTTTTAGAAACAGCCAGTTTGAATGACGCTGAGCTATCAGCATGGTGTCGAGAAAAAGGGCTCTACCCCGACGTTTGTCAACATAGTTGTCGTGTTTTTAAGCTACTTCTTTCTCTAGTTTTTGACCATCATCGTCTGGGTTTAAATACACTTCCGTCACTGGCTCCCAGTCTCTAATGTCTCCACGCCATCT
>NZ_JBHRSW010000001.1:0-12977 GCF_042646125.1 Agaribacter flavus | reverse complement strand
ATGACGGTCAAAAACTAGAGAAAGAAGTAGCTTAAAAACACGACAACTATGTTGACAAACGTCGGGTTGAGCTGCATTGAATAGTGAACTTCACTTAAGGTTTGTTCTCGATTCAACTCGATGTAAGCCTCTACCATTTGAAAAACTTATAATGTAAGCATTTTAATTATTGCATATTTAGCAACAATTAATTGCAGAAATCAACAATTAATTCGTTCACCGTCTCACATAGACTAACTAGAACGTAAGTTAGTATGTTTTTACTAAAGTTCAATGATATTGAAAACGTAAGACTCGCCGGCTAAGACCTTCAAAGCAGCGAGTGAGACGAAATAATTCGTTGAACTTACTCAACTGTGTTGTGAAATGGGAAAATATTCATGTCTATTAGCTGTTTGATTCGTTTAGCAAAAGGTGAAAAAGCCATGCCTGGGGCTCCAATAATTAATATTAGTAAAAACCAGCCACATTTGCCTCAGCATTACATTACTTACGAACACGATGTCGACAGCGTTAGAACACTATTAAGCAAGATAACCTTTGATGATGATGTTTTACTTTTTTCAGCAATTGATCATCAGGGACTATACATCCAGGTCGGAATCATTGGGCATGAAAATTATCGTAACCCCAACATAGATTATCCTCCTAAAATTGTGTACGGACGCAAATGGCGAATTGATAGTGATACGCCTACTGCGGAAATTATTCAAACCACAATGCTAGCTATTAAAAAGGTTATGGAACACGAAGTGCGTGAGTATCTAACTTTAAAAATTGAAAATCACAAAGTTCGCAGTACACCACTTAGTAGTCATCAGGATGTTGGTATGCTTCAAAAAGCAGCTAAATACGCTGTGGGTTTAGTAAAAAAGAGTCCAATAGTAAATCCAGAAAAAGAATTAACTCAACAGTTAAAAAACATCCAATTCGCTAACCACAATCTAGAGATAGAAAAGGTTATTCCCTTACCGGATGGACGCGCAGTTATTGATATAAAATTTATAGAACAAAAACTTTTGCGTAGCGAAAAAAGTTGTCAGCATCGCAGTACTCTTCCACTGGCGTACTGCGATAAACGCTTATCTGTCATTATTTACCTAAATGAAATAGACGGTTTAATGTATTCTTTAATTGATGAACTAGTTGCTTTAAGTGACCGGTACGTCGAAGAACATTTTGCTTTTGAAGGTTTTCATCGATTTAGTCGAAAATATTCACCGACTTGGCTTGCTCAACAGTCAATAAAAAGTCGGCCTTACAAGCAACATATGCAAGATAGAAGCTTCAAACACACTTTTGAAACCCTAAACTTTGAAACCGATAAACAAAGAAAGCCAGCAATAGGTAGGGGGACATTGGCAGATGTCAACCGCAAAAAACTATCTAAAATTGAAGGTTTGACAGGTCATTTACCAGATGACGTGGAGCCTATAATTTTGAGACGAGCCTAGCTCAATCCAAACAAAATGGAAAAAACAGAGTAACGCACTACCTTGATCTAGGCCAAAGATAACTCTTCGCTATCAAATTACTTCACTTCAGTATTGATAAAAGGGTTTGTTCTAAAACGCTCAACTGCCAAATCAATAAAAGAACGAACTTTCGCGTTGGCACGGCGCCCTTCAACGTGTACTACATGAACAGGCAATGGCTCTTCCTCATACCCTGTTAATACTGCTATTAGAGTCCCTTTTTCTAGCTCTTCACCAACCTGATACGACATCAAACGTGTAATTCCACGACCTTCAATAGCGGCTTTTAATGCGGCTGCGTTTTGATTGCACATTAATCTGGGATTCAATTTTATAAGTTCTTTTTTATCTCCATTTTGAAACTGCCACGTTAAAGTGTTTTCAAACGTTGTTGGAAAAATCAAGTTGTGATCTAATAAGTCTGTGGGTTTCTTGGGCAAATCACTTTTTTTAAAATAGCTAGGTGAACCACAAATAATGCGTCTAACAGTACCAACTTTTTTAGCATATAAGCTCGAGTCTTTTAGGTGTCCAATACGGATAGCAATGTCAAGTTCTTCCTCTAGCAAGCTAGTCACTCGGTCGTAAAACATTGCTTTGACACTAACCTCAGAATGAAGACTCAAATATTCGTTAACAACTGGCATCACATGTTGTTGACCAAAGAGAACTGGAGCAGTGATTGTCAAGATTCCCGATGGGGTACTATAAACCCCTTTCGCAATTGACTCAGCATCATCCAAATCTTCCAGTATGCGCTGTGTGTCTTTAAAAAAACGGGCCCCAGTCTCCGTTAAACGCACCAAACGTGTTGTTCGATTAAACAACTTAGTTCGTAAGCGGCCTTCTAATTCAGCAATTGCTCGGCTTGCCGCAGGTGCGGACATGCCTAAGTTTTCGGCTGCGATAGAAAAACTTTGATGCTTTGCTACTTCAATAAAAACCTTAATTGTTTGTAATTTATCCAAAAACTCACTCCGCCAGCACATCATTTAGAACTATTATTGCAATATAAACAAAAATAACTTCCAACATAAAGTAATAATTTTACAAATTTTTTCTGTTACTCTAAGTTTCTCAGAAGTGTGTGGCTAAGAATTAGTTTTTAATCAGCGTTCTAATAATAGTCGCTAATCTGCCACGCTTAATTTAATAAAAAGGAAAGCAAATGAGCGACCTAGATCAAACCCAGATTTCCAAATGTCCTGTAATGCATGGTAATCACCAAGGAAAACGCCCAACCATGAAAAACGAGCATTGGTGGCCTAACCAAGTGAACTTGAAGATTCTTCACCAGAATACCCAGGAATCCAATCCACTTGATGAAAAGTTTAATTATATCGAAGCTTTTAAGTCTCTGGACTTAGACGCCTTGATTGCCGATTTAAAAGCATTAATGACAGATTCACAAGACTGGTGGCCTGCCGACTATGGGCATTATGGCCCTTTCTTCGTGCGCATGGCTTGGCACAGTGCAGGCACCTATCGAACTGGTGATGGTCGAGGTGGCGCGGGTACGGGTAACCAACGCTTTGCACCAATTAATAGCTGGCCAGATAACGTCAACCTTGACAAGGCGCGTCGATTACTTTGGCCAATCAAGCAAAAATATGGTCAAGCAGTCTCTTGGGCCGATTTAATTATTCTTACCGGCACTGTTGCGCTCGAAACCATGGGTTTTAAAACTTTTGGTTTTGCCGGCGGTCGTGAAGACATATGGGAACCAGAAGAAGATATTTATTGGGGTCCTGAAGGTGAATGGCTCAATAATGAACGTTATAAAGCTGACCGTGAATTGGAAGGTAACTTGGCAGCGGTGCAAATGGGTTTGATTTACGTCAACCCAGAAGGTCCTGACGGTACCCCTAGTGCATTGGCTTCAGCGCATGATATTCGTGAAACATTTGCACGAATGGCCATGAACGATGAAGAAACTGTTGCTCTAATTGCTGGTGGTCATACCTTTGGTAAGGCTCACGGTGCCGGAGACGCATCTCACGTTGGTGCCGAGCCTGAAGGTGCAGCGCTTGAAGAGCAAGGTCTTGGTTGGACTAGCTCATACGGCAGTGGTAAGGGAGCCGACACAATTTCCAGTGGTTTGGAAGGTGCTTGGACAAATACTCCGACTCAATGGGACAATAGCTATTTCGATATTCTTTTAGGTTACGATTGGGATATTGTTAAGAGTCCAGCCGGAGCAATTCAATGGGTGCCCACAGATGCGTCAGCCGCTAACGTTCCCGATGCACACGGTAGTAGTGAAAAACATTTACCTATAATGTTCACCAGCGATATGGCATTACGCATGGATCCTGAGTACGCCAAGATATCTAAGCGCTTCCATCAAAATCCAGATCAATTTGCCGATGCTTTTGCTCGTGCCTGGTACAAATTAACGCATCGTGATATGGGTCCATACAGCAGAGGTTTGGGTAAGCTTGTACCTGCTGAACCACAACTTTGGCAAGATCCCGTTCCCGAAGTGGATCACGAATTAATCGATGAAGCTGACATTGCCCATTTGAAAACACAAATTCTAGCGACTGGTTTATCGGTGGGTCAACTGGTTAACGCAGCTTGGTCATCTGCATCAACTTTCCGTGGTAGCGATAAACGAGGCGGCGCAAACGGTGCACGCATTGCACTTGCTCCACAGAAAGACTGGGAAGTAAATAACCCTGCACAGTTGAAAGTTACTTTAGAAGCTTTGCGCAAGGTACAGGGCTCATTCAATAGTCAAGCAAGCAACAAAAAAGTGTCATTAGCGGATTTGATTGTGCTTGGTGGAGCTGCTGCTATAGAAAAAGCTGCCAAAGATGCAGGAAACTCAGTTAAGGTACCATTTCAGCCAGGTCGCACTGATGCAAGCCAGGATCAAACCGATATTCAGTCGGTTGCTGTACTCGAACCAATAGCTGACGGCTTTCGCAACTACATTTCACCTAAAACGAGTTTCAAACCTGGAGACTTATTGGTTGATCGCGCTCAGTTGCTTAACCTTACGGCGCCGGAGATGACTGTGCTAGTCGGTGGTTTACGGGTTCTTAATGCCAATGCGCATGGATCTAAAAATGGTGTTTTAACAAATAAACCAGAAACCTTAACTAACGACTTCTTTGTAAACTTGCTCGATATGCAAGTAAAATGGACAAAAACCGGTAACAATAGTTATCAAGGTAACGATCGTCACAACGGTCAAGCTATCTGGACAGCTACCGATGTTGACTTACTGTTTGGTTCTAACTCAATTTTGCGAGCAATTGCTGAAGTTTATGCCAGTGAAGATGCTAAACAGAAATTCGTTCACGATTTCATCGCAACTTGGAACAAAGTCATGAACGCAGACAGATTTGATTTAAAATAAACATTCTGGCTACGCTTTAATAAAGGCTTGCTGATTATCATCAAGCCTTTATTTAATGCGTTTTCACCGTAACAACTTCCCAAAACAACGCTGTTTTGCACGTCTTCCACAACTATAACAACACCTGAGTAAAACCGATTGTCGATTTTCATTATGCTTCAACTTTTCATAGCAATACGATATTTATGGACTCAGAATAAAAGACTTTTCCAGTAAAAATCACAGTTTTTCATATTTTTAGTAATATTTTCTGAATTAACCACTAAAATTAAAACGTCCAGCAAGAGAACGGTTGCGTAATCTCTATTTGTGGATAATATTGGTTCAAAACACACTTGTGTATAAGGCAATCAACATGACAAATCCCCCCCCTATCGAACTATTTTTTTGGCCGACACCAAATGGATACAAAATTTCTATTTTATTGGAGGAGCTTGGTGTTCCGTATAATGTAAATTTGGTTAACATAATTGAAGGCGATCAATTTAAAACCGAGTTTTTGGAGATATCTCCTAACGGCCGTATGCCTGCCATTGTTGATCCATTCGGGCCAGACGATTTGCCGATAACAGTATTTGAATCGGGCGCGATAATGTTTTATCTCGCAAACAAACATCAGAAGTTTTATCCACAGAGCGAAAGACAACGTACTGAGGTTAACGAATGGCTATTTTGGCAGATGTCTGGATTAGGTCCTATGGGGGGGCAAGCAATTCACTTCAGTGAATATTCAGCGGAAAAAATACCGTATGCTATTCAACGCTATGTGAGTGAATACAAACGTTTACTGAAAGTAATGGATGGGCGTCTAAAAAATCGCCAATTTCTTACCGATTCATATTCAATCGCGGATATGGCCTGCCTTGGTTGGGTAAAGGCTAGTGAAATATTGAAGGTGTCTTTGGAGCCCTATGAACATGTGTCGAGGTGGTTTAATCGATTAATATCAAGACCACAAGTTCAGGCAGGACTCAATGTTGCCCAAGAACTCCATGCTGAGAGAGAGCGGATTTTCACAGACAGTACAGCGCGTAAGAATCTTTTCGATAAAAATGGCCTTCCTTCTAACTAACAAAAAATCTTATCGCGGGGGTTATCTATGTCTGAAGAAAAATCGATAGTTCGAAAGGTTGAACAATATCACAGAGGTGAACTGGCCGCGCAAAATAAGGCGGGTACCCGCGGTGCTGCTGCTGAATTAGCTCGGGGTAAAGACTCCAAACTTTCCTTTTCGTCCGGTCACGATAGATTTATTGCGGCACAATCATTCGCCATCTTGGCCAGCGTAAACGTAAAAACATCTGAAATATGGGTAACACCATTGTTTGGTGAACGCGGTGATATTCAAGCCCAGACCGAAAATCAATTATCAATCGCGATGAGGTGTATTCCTCAAAATGATCCCATTAAAAAAATTGAAAACGGCGCCCATCTTTCACTCCTCTGTATCGACTTGAATAAACGTACTCGCCATAGAATAAATGGCATTGCAAATAATATTGATTCGAATAATGCAACACTTTCCCTCTGTATAAATGAGTATGCGCCTAATTGTCCTAAGTACATAAACCGCCGAAAGCTCATTAAAAAGAAAAACGAAATACCGGCCATCAACACCGACGCAAGACAAGTCCAACGCAACGAATTAACTCAAGCAGATTCTGAGTTTATTCAAACCATGGATACGTTGTGGATAGGGAGTTTTGCACCAGAAGGTGGAGCTGATTGCAATCACCGCGGAGGAAAACTGGGTTTTGTAAGAGTTGTCTCTCCAAATACTATCGAGTGGCCTGAGTATCGTGGAAACGGTATGTTTTTTACATCAGGTAATTTAGAGATCTGTAGCCGTGCAGGTGTAACACTACTGAATTTTGAAACAGGTGACATTCTTCAAATGACCGGAAACGCCATGGTTGATTGGGAACATGACGGCAGTTATGAAGGTGCGACGCGGAAGATAACATTTCATATAAAACAGATCATATACACAGAAAACGTTACTAATCATAGATGGGAAAGGTTAGATTATTCCCCTTATAATCCTGTGATATCGGGTGTCGAATCTGAGGTAGAAAACTCGGAATATCCCAAAACAGCTACGCTAGTTAAAATTGTCAGTGAATCTTCAAATATCAAAACCTTTCGCTTTATTGTAGCGGACCGGATTGCCTTCTTACCTGGTCAATACGCGACATTTGAGTTTTCAGGTATTCCCAACGGTTCGAAATCAGAAATTAGAACATGGACCCTTTCCGAGTCTCCAAATAGCATAATTGGGGACAATACTCTCGATATAACCGTTAAGCGTGTACCCAAAGGGCTTGTCACTAATTGGTTGCATGATAATGCACAAATTGGGTTACAAGTGAAATTAAACGGAATTCAGGGGGAACTCACAGCAATCAGCCTTGATGAAAAATACCATAAGCCATGTGTTCCAGAAAACTTATTACTAATAAGCGCGGGAATTGGTATCACACCAAACTTGGCGATGATTAGAGGCATTGGTGCGTTTTCACTTCAGGAGAGCTGCAACATTACTATGGTCCACGTTGATCGAACTGAATCTGACGTGATAAGGCTCGGCGAGTTAAAACGGCGAGCTAGTACATATCCAAACTTTACCTTAAATTTAGTTTTAACCGGTGAGCAAGGACGGTTAACCAAAGATGGGCTAGCAAGTCTAGTATCTAAACCTCAACACCAGAGCGCTTTTATTTGTGGACCCGCAGGATTTATGAACACAATGATTGAGTATTTAGTAACATTAGGCGTAAAACCCCAGAATATTCATACTGAAAGCTTCGACTTCTAAATTAATAAAAGTTTTTGCTTTTTGAAAGGGTGCCAAATTTTTACCGCTTGCGTGTATGAAAAAATACAACTAACTCACCTTTAAAACAAGTTGCATGCCTGAAGATGGATGAATTATTACTATTATTGAAAACCTCATCAATTTAACAACGGGCTTCAGCCTACGAAAGATAAGAAATTAGCAAAAAAGTAGTCAGTTTCTGAAAACCAATTTACTCACTCTCTATTAACAGGCGATCATAATTTCACTTTTTGGAATTATGTCTTTCAACTTTACGTAATTATTTTACAAAAGTGCTCAGCTATAGTGTCTTCAAGCTAAATTTTAAAACATTTTTATTACTCAAAGGAAAGACAACTATGTCACGTATCAATACACCAAAAACAATACAAGAAGCTCAATCAGCTTCCCAGCCGCTGTTAAAAACAGTTGAAAAGCAACTTGGCAGTATTCCAAATTTGTTTCGTATAACCAGCAATAGTCCACAAACGCTCGAAGGATATTTAGCGCTAAACGGGGCGCTTGCCAAAGGTACTTTACCTGCCGCTACAAGAGAGCGCATTGCGCTAGCGGTAGCCGAAATAAATGGCTGTAATTACTGCCTTGCAGCTCATAACTATTTGGGTCAGAACGTAGCGAAATTAAGCAAGCAAGAAATTTGTGTCAACCGACGAGGCAGCTCACTAGATTCAAAAGCCGCAGCTGCGGTTGAGTTTGCTGTAACGATTACTAAACAGCGAGGGCAGACTTCTAAAGCCGATTTCGATGCTGTTCGTGCAGCAGGTTATTCTGATGCAGAAATTATTGAGATTGTAGGACATGTTGCCTTAAACACACTAACAAACTATATAAATGAAACGCTGCAAACTGTGATTGATTTTCCGGCAGTAGATAATTTAATTGCAGCTTAAGCATTAACAGTGCTGTTTAGGCGGCATTATTTAATAACTGGATAATAAGGAATGAAAATGTCACGTCCTCCTCTACCCCCGTTTAATGAAGAAACGGCTAAACAGAAAATTCGCTTAGCTGAAGATGGCTGGAATAGCCGTGATCCTCAGCGAGTAGCACAAGCTTATACCGAAGACTGTCCTTGGCGTAATCGCGCAGAATTTATTCAAGGACGAGACCAAATTGAAGCATTACTCACACGCAAATGGACACGTGAGCTTGATTACCGTCTTGTCAAAGAGTTGTGGGCCTACACAGAAAACCGTATCGCAGTGCGTTTTGCCTATGAATTTCGCGATGATTCAGGGCAATGGCATCGTGCTTATGGAAACGAAAACTGGGAATTCAATGCAGATGGTCTAATGCAACGTCGCATAGCTAGTATCAATGAACATGTGATCGAAGAACAAGATCGCTTGTTTCATTGGCCATTAGGTAGACGACCCGACGATCACCCTAGTTTAACTGAGTTAGGCCTATAAGCTTATTGACCAACAATTTATACAACTTATTAAGGAAATTATCATGAATGCAAAATTCCCCGCTCAAAATGCGCCTGTAAAACTGTTCCGGGCCGCTCTGTCGGGCCACTGTCATCGAGTGGAACTGATGTTGTCGTTTTTGGATATTCCATACGAAACAATTGAACTGGATATGGCTAACGGAGCCCACAAAGCACCAGAGTATTTAAAAATAAGCCCTTTTGGTCAAGTTCCTGCAATTGATGATAACGGCATCACTTTGTCTGATTCTAACGCCATTATTACTTATTTAGAGAAAAAGTATAATGATGGTTATGAATGGTACCCTGAGGATCCTCTAAAAGCGGCAGAGGTACAGCGCTGGTTATCAGTGGCTGCCGGTGAGATTGCTTACGGGCCTTGTGCGGTTCGTCTTGTAAAAGTATTTGGCGTAGATTTGGATTATGACGTAGCCAAACAAAAAACTGACGCTTTATTTGCCGTGCTTGAACCCATTCTAACCACCCGTAATTACCTTGCAGGCGATACAATCACGTTGGCAGATGTAGCAGGTTACAGCTATGTTTCACACGTACCTGAGGGTGGTGTGAGTCTAGCACCCTATCCAGCAATCCGTGCATGGCTTGAACGTATTGAAGCACATCCGCGTTTCGTTGGTATGAAGCGAACACCAGTACCAACAGAATAAGTGTTATTGCATTTTTTAAGACAAAGTTTATTGCGGGCCATCCAGGAGTCGACCATGAAACAGCCATCTACATCTCAGTTTCACAATGCCGAAATTGCTGTGCAGGAACGCTTAGGCGTAGCTGACATGGTCGCTCGATACAGTGAAGGATTTATTCGTCCGGCAATGCCAGAACAACATCGTGACTTTTTTACTCAGTTACCCATGGTGGTGATTGGTGTTCCCGATAAGGACGGTTACCCATGGGCTATGCCGTTGCACGGCAAGCCTGGGTTTATTCAATCACCTGACGCAAAAACCCTGACAATTGCAACCACACCTGCGTTAACAAACGTACTCAAACTCGATTTTGCAGACAACAAAAAAATCGGTTTTCTTGGCATCGAACCGCATACCCGCCGTCGAAACCGCATGAATGGTGTACTTAAGTCTGTGAAACAAGATGGTTTTGCCATCAGTGTCGAACAAAGTTTTGGGAACTGTCCGCAATATATTCAAAAACGTCACTTAAATTGGGTTGAAGGCGACCATACACATTCAGAATTAGATTTCGATGCTTTATCACTAACCAAAACACTTACAGCAGCCAGTATTGATTTGCTCAACAACGCAGATACCTTTTATATTGCTTCTCGCACCAAAATTTTCTCAACAAATGAACGCTGCGGTATTGATGTATCCCACCGCGGTGGCAAGCCAGGCTTTGTAAAAATTGAAGGTAACTCCTTATACTTTCCTGATTTCAGTGGTAATCGTTTTTTTAATACTCTAGGTAATATTCACTCTGATGGTCGAGTGGGCTTATTCATTCCAGACTATAAAAGTGGTAGTACCTTATTCATTATCGGTTTTGCGAGAATTATCTGGGATGCTGACAGTGCTGCGGAATTCGAAGGTGCTGAGCGTATTGTATCTGTTGATATTCATCAAAGTCTTTATGTTGAACACTTTTTGGCCATGCGTGGTGAGCTTGAGGAGCTATCACCATCGTTACTCCATACTGGGACGTGGCCTTCTCAAGTGCAAACTACCACTAAAAGCAGCTATCAAACCGTGGAGATCATAGAAAAAGTTCCAGAAAGTCGTGACATCACCTCATTCTACTTTAAGTCGGTTGATGGTAGCGAAACAAGTACTTATCTTCCTGGTCAGTTTTTACCAATAAAGCTCCCAGAAAATAGCTCTGGGTTGCCTATATTACGTAGCTATACGCTGTCGCAGGCACCGAAGAAAAATAGCTATCGTATTTCCGTTAAGCGGGAAGAAAAAGGATTAGCATCACGTCGATTACACGACACTATGCAGATTGGCGATCGTTTGGAAATTGGTAAACCCGCTGGGCAATTTACATTGCAAAATAATGACCATACCGTTGTTATGTTATCGGGTGGGGTCGGTATTACGCCGATGATTGCTATGTTAGAAGGTTTGGCGCAGGACATTGAAAACGGTGCAAGCCCACGTAAAGTCTGGTTTGTGCATGGCACCCAAAACTCAGATACTTATGCCTTTTCGAAACAACTCAATACCCTCGCCAAACAACACCCTTGGTTACGTGTGTATAGAGTGTTTTCACAACCTAAGCCTAGCGACATATTGAGCACAGATTATGACTTTTCAGGTAGGATCACCATTGACTTACTAAAGCAGATATTACCCTTTGATCACTTTGACTTCTATCTTTGTGGCTCAGAGCCGTTTATGCGTAGTCTCTATACAGATTTAACTGCTACAGGAGTGATGAAAACTAATATTTTTTACGAATTTTTTGGTGAGGGTTCAATTGAAGAAAACCCCTCAAGCCCAACACCAACGGCAAAACAAGCTGAAATAGTTTTTACTAAAAGCAAAATTACTGCAACTTGGAAACCAGAAGATGGCACATTATTGGAGTTTGCCGAAAAACAAGGTTTACAGCCCATATACAGTTGTCGCACCGGTAATTGTGGTGTGTGTAGCTGTACAAAAACAACCGGTGCAGTGACGTACGACAAACCCACGAGCTATACACCGGACACGGGTGCCGTGTTAATTTGCAGTGCAAAACCTGCTGTCAACACAGATACCATCACCCTAGACCTATAACCAAGAAAATTCTTATTTATCAAAGGAAAAACACTGTGAAAACCTTTACAGCCGGTTTTGTAAAAACCAGTATTTTAATTGTACTTTTATTTAGCACGTTAATAAGTCACGCGCTTGAGTATCCAGAACGCGTTCGCTATGGCTTTGAAAAAGTCGACAACGTTGACATATTTTATCGCGACGCAGGTCGGCCCAACAGCAATAAACCCGCTTTAGTCTTACTACATGGCTTCCCCTCGTCTTCCCATCAATACAGGGAAGTGTTGGCAGCGCTAGGCGATGAATTTTATCTTATCGCTCCCGATTACCCTGGCTACGGTGATAGTAGCTTCCCTAGCAAGCAGGAATATACCTACACCTTTGACAATGTCGCCAACACTATCGATAAATTTTTGATTCAACGTGGTCTTGACCGTTACGTTTTAATGATTCAAGACTTCGGTGCGCCAGTCGGCTTGCGAATTGCCGCTAAACATCCTGAAAAAGTAGCGGGTCTTGTGGTTATGAACGGCAATGCTTACGAGGAAGGCATCAGCGAACAGGGCTGGGGAAAAGTGTTGGATTATTGGAAAAAAAGAACGCCTGAACTTGAAAAACATATTATAGACAATGTCTTTTCATTAGAAGCTTTCCGCTGGCAATACACCCATGGTACTCGTAATCCTGATGCCATCTTGCCCGACAACTGGAATCTAGACTACATGAAAATGTCGCGCCCAGGTCAACATGAAGTTCAATTAGATATGTTCTTTGATTACCAAAATAATTTGAAAAAATATCCCGAGTGGCAAGCATACCTGCGCAAGAACCAACCTCCCGTACTTCTTGTTTGGGGTAAAAATGATGCGTTCTTCCCTGTGGCAGGTGCTGAAGGTTACAAGCGTGATATCAAGAACATTGATTACAATATTCTTGATACTGGCCACTTCGCCCTAGAAGAAGAAGCACCTTTTATCATAAGTAAAATGCGCCAATTCATGCAAGACACTGTCAAATAGCATATAGGTAATACGATTAAACCAAAGCTGTAAGGTGTCAGTCAAAACAACTACACCTGATCTAGCTTGGCCTTCCAGGGCAGTAAGTCTTCGGTATTTTCGTTCCCCGCTATCATTTG